>DATAOY010000027.1:0-39375 GCA_036265495.1 Nocardioides sp.
CAAGACCCGGCTGCCGGGCCGCTGAGAGGACTCGCCATGGGTACGACGTACGAGTCCGTGAGCGATCTCGCGCAGGCCCTGAGGCGGGCCGCCGAGGCGCACGGACGGCACGAGGAGCGAACGGGCGAGGCCGATCCGGACTGGCCGGACTGGTACGCGCTGTACATGGTGCGTGAGCGTGCCGGCGACGAGCTGCCGACATGAGCAGCGAGTACGACGTGATCGTCCTGGGCGGTGGGTCGCCGGGCGAGCACTGCGCCGGGGCCCTGGCCGAGGGTGGTCTGCGCGTCGCCGTCGTGGAGCGCGAGCTGGTGGGCGGCGAGTGCTCCTATTGGGCCTGCATCCCGTCGAAGACGCTGCTGCGTCCGGGCGAAGCCGTCCACGGGGCACGCGAGGCCGCCGCCACCGCCGAGGTCGACCTCGAGGCGGCGCTCGCCTGGCGTGACTTCATGGTCTCGGACTACTCCGATGCCGGTCAGGAGAGGTGGCTCGCGGACCACGGCATCGCCCTGCTGCGCGGTACCGGGCGTCTCGCCGGTCCGGGTGCCGTCGAGGTCGACGGCGTACGCCACACCGCCGATCACGTGGTGCTGGCCAACGGCGCCGAGCCGTTCGTGCCGCCCGTGCCCGGGCTGCGCGAGCTCGACGGCGTCTGGACCAGCCGCGAGGCGACCTCCATGAAGGCGGTTCCGCGTCGGCTGCTGATCATGGGCGGCGGGCCGGTCGGGGTCGAGATGGCCCAGGCCGTGCGCCGTCTCGGCGGCGAGGTGGTCGTGATCGACAGGTCCGAGCACGTGCTGGCTCGCGAGCCGGCGCCGCTCGGTGAGGCGCTCGGCGAGGTGCTCCGAGGGGACGGCGTCGAGCTGGCGCTGTCCTGCGGCGTGACCGCCGCCCGGCGCGACGGGGAGGACTACGTCGTGGAGCTCGACGACGGGCGCGAGCTGCGCGGTGACCGGCTGCTCGTGGCCACCGGTCGTCGCCCGCGGGTGGAGGGGCTCGGACTCGACACCATAGGTGTCGAAGCCGACGGCCACGGGGTTCCGGTCGATGGGTACCTGCGGGTGGCGGGGAACGTGTGGGCGATCGGCGATGTCACCGGCCTCTGGCCGCTCACCCACGTCGGCAAGTACCAGGGGGACGTCGTGGCCGCCAACATCCTCGGTGGGTCGCGCGAGGCCAACTACGACGCGGTTCCGCGGGTGACCTACACCGACCCGCAGGCCGGCGCGGTCGGTGCTGCCGACGGCCGCTTCAGCGCCACGGCGCGGCTGGCGGAGGTGGCGAAGACCGCGACCTACACGCACGCGTACGCCGAGAGCAACGGGTACCTGACCCTGGTCAGCGACGGTCGGCGCCTGACCGGCGCCCACGCTCTCGGTCCGGAGGCGGGCGAGTGGCTGCAGCAGGCCACGCTGGCCATCCGGGCGCAGGTGCCGCTCGACGTCCTGAGCGACACCATCCAGCCCTTCCCGACGTTCTCGGAGATCTACGTCGCTGCGCTGAAGGTGCTCGGTGCCGAGGTCGCGAGCGGTCAGGAGTCGGCGAGCCCGGCTGCGGGACCATGACCGCCGGGTCCGTCGCCGGGCCCGCCCGAGAACCGGGTCTGCGCGGGCAGGCCGTCGTCGTGATCGGCGGCAGCGCCGGCATCCGGCGGGAGATCGCGAGGCCCGCCTGCGCCGAAGGGGCTCGGCGTGGCGAGCACCGCGACGTTCGGTGCGAGCGACGACCATGCACAGTCCGGTGATGCGCCCGGCAGGCGTCAGCGTGCGGTGATGCGCCGCGTTGCCGCAGCCGGCCCCAGGTTGCCGCTCCCGAGGTAGTGGAGACGAACGGCGAGGCGGGTCTCCTTGTGCACGGGTAGCCGCCGAGTGCGGATGTGGAACCTGGCGTGGTACCGGCATCGCTCGTCGAGTCGTGGGGTCCTCGTCTGAAGCGTGCGAGTGCCGAGCCGAACGGCGATCCTGACCTTGCCGGTGCACGTGGTCGGTTCGACGGCGAAGCTGCCTCGGATACGACCGCTGAGGGCGTAGACGTAGGGCGCATGGCGGTCACGCTTGGGGGTCACGGCGGCGGTGAGCGAGGTAGCCGCGCGGACCCGGACCGAGGCACCGACCGGGACGTCGCCGGCCTGCTTGATGGACGAGCCGATCACGTCGCCGATGTCGTCGGGGTTGTTGTGCCCCAGCTGCCCGGTGCCGCCCTCGCCCCAGCAGCGGACGGCGCCAGTCGTCAGCAGCGCGCAGGTGTGCAAGCCACCCGCGCTGATCGCGACGGCCTTGCCGCCCAGCGGCACGTCACCGGCGGCCTCGATCGAGGGCCCGATGCCGTCGCCCACATTGTCGACACCACCGTAGCCGAGCTCTCCGGAGGTGCCGGCGCCCCAGCAACGCACTGCTCCCGTCGTCAACAGCGCACACGTGTGGTTGCCGCCAGCCGTGATGGCGACCGCCTTCCCGCCCAGGGGTACGTCCTCGAGGTCCTGCATCAGGACCCCGCCACCGTCGCCGACGTTCGCCTTACTGTCGTAGCCGAGCTGACCGACGGAGCCGGCACCCCAGCACTTCACCCCACCAGTCGTCATCAACGCACACGTGTGGTGGGCGCCGGCCGCGATCGCCCTGACCTTCCCCTGCAGCGGTACGTCGCCCGCCTGCTCGATCGACTGTCCGGCGGGATCGCCGTCGCCGATGTTCTTGGTGTAGTCGTGGCCGAGCTCGCCCTGAGGGTCGTAGCCCCAGCAGCGGACGCCGCCGGTGGCCATGACGGCACAGACGTGGGTGTCGCCGGCTGCGATGGCGGTGGCCCTCCCGCCGAGGGGAACGTCCCCGGCTGTCTCGATCGACCGGGTCGGGTCGTCCCCGATGCTGGTGACGCTGTTGTGTCCCAGCTCCCCCTGGACGCCTTCGCCCCAACACCGTACCGCCCCTGTGGTCAGCAGGGCGCAGGTGAAGTAATGGCCGGCCGTGATCGCCGTGGCCTTTGCGCCCAAACCGAGCGGAACGTTGCCTGCCTCCTGGATCGAGGGCCCGACCGGGTCGCTGACGTTGGCGGTGTTGTTGTATCCCAACCGCCCGCTGCCGCCGTCCCCCCAACAACGAACCGCCCCTGTGGTCAGCACGGCACAGGTGTGCCCGGTCCCCGCGGCGACCGCGACGGCCTTACCGCCCAGGGGCACGTCGCCGGCGGTCTTGATGGAGACGGTGCCGTCGCCGATGTTGGAGGCGCTGTTGTGTCCGAGCTGGCCGGAACCGGCAGCACCCCAGCAGCGCAATGCCCCCGTCGTGCGCACCGCGCAGGTGTGGAGCGCGCCGGCGTCGAGGGACGCCGCCGCCACTCGCCGGCTTGTCGAGCCGGACGCTTCCGCGTGGGCCGGATCCGCTGCCAGCACAGCCGGGAGCACCGACGCCAGGAGGCTGACGACCAGGAACACCCAGCGGGTCACGGGGACCACCCGGTCGTGACGGTCGGAACCACAGGAGTGCGAGGACAAGATCACGGGTCGCGATGGTCCCGACCGCGCGTTGAGAACAGGTTGAGAACCGATTGAGAGCGGTGGACGACCTGGTCGGGCGGCGCGCTCTGCCGCGGCCTGAAGCCGGGACTCGTGGTCCACAGCGTCTCCAACGGCTACCGGTTCTGGGGACGCCAGGCCATCCGGACGTCCGGCGACCTCTCCTCGTTGCCCGATCCGTCGGTGCGCTCGACCTCGACCAGGCCCCGACGCTCGTAGAGCCGCCGGGCCCCGGCGTTGCTCTCGAAGACCCACAGCTCGTAGCCGTCGGGATGGGTGGCCTCGACGACGTCGAGCAACAGGGAGCCGAGGCCCCGCCCCTTGAGGTCGGCGCGGACGTAGATCCCGTCGAGGAACGTCGGGGTGCACAGCGCGAAGCCGAGGACCTCGCCCTCGGCCTCGGCGACCCAGACCGTGTGGTCGGGGTCGGTGGTCAGGTGCCGGCGGTAGTAGTCCCGATGCTCCTCGTCGGTGTGGACCGCCGGCGGCATCTGCGGGACCGCGGCCCGGCGCGCCTCGGAGTACAGATCGGCGAGGACGTCGGCGTCGTCCACGCCACCACGGCGGACCGAGACCTCGGGCAGGATCGCGTCAGTGGGCGTCACGGATGACCTCCAGTGCATGGGCCAGGTCGTCCGGGTACGGCGACTCGTACTCGACGTACTCGCCGGAGTCCGGGTGCTCGAAGCCGAGGCGTACGGCGTGCAGCCACTGCCGCTGCAGGCCGACCCGCCGCGCGAGGGTCGGGTCGGCGCCGTACGTGAGATCCCCCAGGCAGGGATGCTTGAGCGCGCTCATGTGCACCCGGATCTGATGGGTACGCCCGGTCTCCAGGTGTACCTCGAGGAGCGACGCGAACCGGTGCGCCTCGAGCGTCTCGTAGTGGGTCACGCTGTGCCGCCCGTCGGCCATCACCGCGAACTTGTAGTCCGCCTTCGGGTGCCGGCCGATCGGTGCGTCGATGGTGCCGCTGAGCGGGTCCGGGTGGCCCTGCACGAGCGCGTGGTAGACCTTGTCCACCGTGCGCTGCCGGAAGGCGTTCTTGAGCACCGAGTAGGCCCTCTCGCTCTTGCAGATCACCATCACGCCCGAGGTGCCGACGTCGAGACGCTGCACGATCCCCTGTCGCTCGGAGGCACCGCCGGTCGCGATCCGGAAGCCCGCCGCCGCCAGATGACCGACGACCGTGGGACCGGACCACCCCGGTGACGGGTGGACGGCGATCCCGACCGGCTTGTCGAGCACCACGATCGAGTCGTCGTCGTGGATGATCCGGATCCCCTCGACCAGCTCGGGCTTGACCTCCAGCGGATCCGAGACGGCGGGCAGGGTGGCCTCCAGCATCGAGCCGGCGTGCACGCGATCGCTCTTGCCGGCCACCTCGCCGTCGACGTGCACGTGTCCGTCGGCGATCAGCGCGGCCGCGCGGGTGCGGGAGACCCCGAACATCCGTGCCATCGCGGCATCGACGCGCTCTCCCGCCAGCCCCTCCGGGACGGAGACGACCCGCTGCTCCGCGCCGTTCGACGGGCTCACGAGCGCGCGCGACGGGCGCCGGTGACGCCGATGCCCCGCCAGGTCTGCACGATGATCAGGACGACGGCGGCGTCGATCAGCATGTCGGCCACGTTGAACACCGGCCAGTGCGGCAGCTCGAGGAAGTCGACGACGTGCCCGCGCATGAATCCCGGTTCGCGGAACACCCGGTCGGTGAGGTTGCCGCACACGCCGGCCAGGAGCAGCCCCAGCGCCACCGCCCAGGTGCGGTCGCCGAGTCGGCCTCCGAACCGGATCACCACCGCGGCAGCGATCACCGCGATCACCGACAACAGCAGCGTGTACGACGTGCCCGTGCTGAAGGCGGCGCCCGGGTTGCGCACCAGGTCGAGACGGAGCAGCCCGTCGACCACATGGACCGGGTCGTCGGGCGTCAGGTGGGCGACGGCGAGCACCTTGGTGCCGAGGTCGACGGCGTACGCCCCGACGGCGACGACCGCGAACAGCAGCCGGTGCCGGGTCGTGGGGGTGAAGGGGTGCTCGGCGGGATCGGTGGAACTCAGCGACGTTCCTCGCGTTGCTTGCATGTCAGGCACAGTGTGGCACGCGGGAACGCCATGGAACGCCCCTTCCCGATGGGGTTGCCGCAGGACTCACAGATGCCGTAGGTGCCATCGGCGATCCGGGCCAGGGCTCGGTCGATCTGGGCGAGCTTCTCCCGCTCGTTGTTGAGCAGCGTCAGCTCCTGATCGCGCTCGAAGCTGGTCGCGCCCATGTCGGCCTGGTCGTGCCCGGCGCCGTCGCCGGCGTCACGCATCAGCCCGGCCAGGTCCTCCTCCTGGGCCGCGAGCGTGCGGACGACGCGGGCGCGGTCGTCGTTCAGGTCGGAGATGACCTCGTCGACCTCGGCCTTGGTCCAGGGCCTCTCACCCGGAAGAACCGGCAGGTTGGCCGGGTTCACCGCGCCCTTCCGCGCCTTCTTCGCCGTCGGAGCCGGCGTGGCGACCTTGGCGGCCCTCTTGGCCGGTGCCTTCGCCGGGGGTGCGGTCTTCTTCGCGACCGCCTTCTTGGCCGGCGGAGCCTTCTTCGCCACCGCCTTCTTCGCCGGCGCGGCCCTCGTGGCCGGCGGAGCCTTCTTCGCGACCGCCTTCTTCGCGGGCGCGGCCTTCTTCGCGACCGCCTTCTTGGCCGGCGCGGCCTTCTTCGCCACCGCCTTCTTGGCCGGCGCGGCCGTCTTCGCCACCGCCTTCTTGGTGGTCCGGGCCGAGCCCGAGCCCGCGGACCGCCGCGAAACCGCCTTGCGCGCGGCAGCGGCGGCCTTGCCGGCCAGCGAGCGGGTCGTGCTGCGAGCCATGGGAACCTTCCGGGGCCGTGGAGCGCGTGAGCGGGGGCGGATGGAGCGGTCTGTACGGCGTCAACGGGTCTCACCGTGCGTCGGGAGGGTATAGCCCACGGACCGCTCTCTCAAAGCAGCCACGCCTGATGGACACCCGCCGCCCCCACGGCGTACGGCGCACGCTCACCCTTCCGGGGGAGAAACCACCGACGGCCGGCACCCAGCGGTGCCGGCCGTCCGAGAAGCCTGCGGAGCGCTCAGCCCTCGTCGTCGCCCAGCACCGAGCGGAGACGCTTCGGCTGGGTGAGTCCGGCCTCGTGCGTCGTCGGGTCGGCCGAGCCGGAGGTCTCGAGGGCCTCGAGCTGCTGGCTGAAGTAGGTCTTGAGCCGCGAGCGGTACTCGCGCTCGAAGGCCCGCAGGTTGTCGACCTCGTGCGACAGGGCGTCACGCTCGCGCTCGAGGTCACCGAACAGCTGGGTACGACGCTCGGCGGTCTCGGCATCCAGCGACTGGGCGCGACCCCGTGCGTCGGCCTCGAGCTTGTCGGCGTTCGACTTCGACTCGCCCTCGAGACGCTCGGCCTTGGTCCGCGCCTCTCCGATGATCTTGTCCGCCTCGCTCTTGGCGTCCTCGACGAGCTGGTCGGCGTTGCGGCTGGCCAGCTCGAGCAGTCGGGCAGCGGCGTTGGAGGCATCGCCGACGGTCTCGACCCGGATCGTCTCGACCCCCGCCGCGACCGCACCGGCGGCCGGGGTCTGCTGGGTCTGGACGGGCTCCGGCTCGGGCTCGGGCTCGGGCGTCGCAGCCACGGGCTCCGGGGCGGGCGGTTCCGGCATCGGAGCCGGCGCCGCTTCGACGGCACCGCTCTGCGCCGCGGAGAGCTTGGCGCGGAGGTCGTCGTTCTCGCGGGTGAGCCGAGCGAGCTCGGCCTCCACCTCGTCGAGGAACTGGTCTACCTCGCCCATGTCGTAGCCCTCGCGGAGCCGGACAGGAGTAAAGCGCTTGTTGCTCACGTCCTCAGGCGTCAGCGGCATGACCTCACCCAATTCCTAGTTTCGCGGTACTGACAAGTCTCTCGGTCGAACAATAGCCCCTCCACTACCGGGTCGGTCACTCCGCGCCACCCCGGCTCGACGGGACGGACCGCGACGTCACCGCAGGTCGCAAAGGGTGTCGCGTCAGCTCTGGTTGAAGAACCCGCCCTCGATGAGGCGTTCCTTCTCCTCCGCGGCCACCGAGACGTTCGGTGGAGACAGCAGGAAGACCTTGGCCGTCACCCGCTCGATGGTGCCGCGGGTGGCGAAGACCAGTCCGGCGGCGAAGTCGACGAGTCGCTTGGCGTCCGCGTCGTCCATCTCCGAGAGGTTCATGATCACCGGGACACCGTCGCGGAAGTTCTCCCCGACGGTGCGCGCCTCGTTGTACGTGCGCGGGTGAAGGGTCGTGATGCGCGACAGCTCGGAGACGGCGGCTGCTGCCGGGGCGTGGGCGCGGCGACGCTGCGAGATGTCGGCGACGGGTGCGGGCTGGGCCTTGGCCGGCACGGAGGTACGGCGCAGCTGCTGGGCCTCGCCGTCGGCGTAGCCCTGGTCGTCGTACTCGTCGTCGTAGACGCCGGTGTCCTCGAGCAGGCCGAGGTACTCGCCGATCTTGCGCATCGCGCCGCTCATGGATCCATCCTCCAGGTTCCCGGTGACGTGGCCCGCCGTGTGTGTCGACGGCACAGCCCCTGTCGTGGTTGTGACGCTACTTGATCTCGGGACGCGCACCGAGGATTGCGGACCCGACACGCACATGTGTCGCCCCGGCGGCGATCGCGGCCTCGAAGTCGCCGCTCATGCCGGCCGAGAGCCAGGTGGCGTCCGGATGCTCGGCCACGAACGACGCACGCACCTCGGCGAGGCGTCCGAACGCGTCGCGCGGATCCTCCGCCAACGGCGCCACCGCCATCAGCCCGCGCAGCCGGAGCATCCCCGCCCCGTCGACCGCGGCGGCGAGCGACGCCAGGTCCGCGGCGTCCGCGCCCGAGCGCCCCTCCCGGTCGGACGCGTCCAGGCTCACCTGGAGCAGGACGTCGACACGGTGGGACCTCTCGTGGGCTCCGCGGTTCAACGCGTTCACCAGCTTCACCCGGTCGACGGACTCGACGACGTCGGCGTAGGAGCCGACGGCCGCTGCCTTGTTGCTCTGGAGTCCACCGATGAAGTGCCAGCGCAGGCCGAGGTCGCCGCACTCGGCGAGCTTGTCGCCCGCCTCGGGGTGGCGGTTCTCGCCGACGTCGGTCACCCCCAGATGGGCCAGCAGTCGCACGTCGGAGGCCGGGAAGAACTTCGTGACGACGACCAGCGTCACCTGATCCGGGCTGCGGCCGGCGGAGGTCGCGGCGTCGGCGATCCGACGGCGTACGGCGTCGAGCCCGGCTGAGATCTCGTCGCGCCGACTCATGCGGTTCTCCGGATGAGGCCGGCCTGGCGACCGGACCGGGTGCCCTCGCGACGGTAGGAGAACAGGTCGGCCGACTCCATCGTGCAGCGCGACAGATCGACCGTGGTGACGTGCTCGCGCTCGAGCTGGGCGCGGACGCCGGCGCCGACGTCGAGGGACGGCGTGCCCCAGGAGGTCGTGGCGATCGTGACCGGCTCGGTGGCGGCGACGCCGTCCTGCAGCTGTCGGGGCACCTCGTAGCAGCGGCCGCAGACGTGCGGTCCCATCCAGGCGGTGATCGTGGTCGCGCCGAGGTCCCGCATCGCGGCGAGGGTCGCCGGCACGATCCCCGCGACGACGCCGGAGCGGCCACAGTGGCAGGCGCCGATCACGCCGGCGTCCACGTCGGCGAGGAGCACGGGCACGCAGTCGGCTGCTCGCACGCCCAGGGTGACGCCGGGCTCGGCGGTCACGAGTCCGTCGCCGATGGCGTGGAGGTGGCCGTGCACGTCGTGCCGCGGGCCGTCGGGACCGACGACCGAGACCTCGTTGCCGTGGACCTGCCCGAGCTCCGCCAGCCGCTCCACCCCGTCGCCCGGGGCGAAGTCGTCCATGACGAGGCGGTGGTTCTCCGCCATCGCCTCCGGGTCGTCGCCCCCGGACCAGCCCAGGTTGAGCGAGTCGTAGGGCGCGCCGCTGACCCCGCCGTGCCGGTCGGTGAACGCCAGCTCGACGGGGCCATGGGTCAGACGTGAGGCGTACAACTCCTTGATGAGGACAGGGTCTACAGCCGGCCTGGTTACTTCAGGAAGTCCGGGATGTCGAGATCGTCGTCGTCGAACTCCAGCTGGGGCCGCGGGGCCGGCTGCTGCTGGCGGGCACCGGCGCCGACGGGCTCGCGCTCGGTCTCGGGCGACGACTCGGGTCCGGCCTCCTGCGCCTTCTTCGTCGCGAGCGCCTGGGCTGCCTGGCGGACCTGCTCCTGGGTCTGCTGCGGCTGGTTGCGACGCAGCCCACCGTCGTGCTCGCGCCGCTTCGGCATGCCGCCGTCGAAGCCTGCCGCGATCACGGTGACCCGGACCTCGTCACCGAGCGCGTCGTCGATCGTCGCGCCGAAGATGATGTTGGCCTCGGGGTGGGCCGCCTGCGACACCAGCGCGGCGGCCTCGTTGATCTCGAACAGACCGAGGTCGGAGCCACCGGCGATCGAGAGCAGGACGCCGTGCGCCCCGTCGATGCTGGCCTCGAGGAGCGGGCTCGAGACCGCCATCTCGGCGGCGCTCACGGAGCGGTCGTCGCCGCGGGCCGAGCCGATGCCCATCAGCGCGGACCCGGCGTTGGCCATCACGGACTTCACGTCCGCGAAGTCGAGGTTGATCAGACCCGGTGTGGTGATCAGGTCGGTGATCCCGCTGACGCCTTGGAGCAGCACCTGGTCGGCCTGCTTGAAGGCGTCGAGGACGCTGACACTGCGGTCGCTGATCGAGAGCAGGCGGTCGTTGGGGATCACGATCAGGGTGTCGACCTCCTCGCGCAGCTTGGCGATGCCCTCCTCTGCGGCTCCGGCACGACGCCGGCCCTCGAACGCGAAGGGACGCGTCACCACACCGATCGTCAGCGCGCCCAGGCTGCGGGCGATCCGGGCCACCACCGGCGCGCCACCGGTGCCGGTTCCTCCGCCCTCGCCCGCGGTCACGAAGACCATGTCGGCGCCCTTGAGCACCTCCTCGATCTCGTCCGCGTGGTCCTCGGCGGCCTTCTCGCCGACCTCGGGGTTGGCACCCGCACCCAGGCCGCGGGTGAGCTCGCGCCCGATGTCGAGCTTCACGTCCGCGTCGCTCATCAGGAGCGCCTGGGCGTCGGTGTTGATCGCGATGAACTCGACGCCCTTGAGCCCCACGTCGATCATCCGGTTGACGGCGTTGACGCCGCCGCCACCGATGCCGACCACCTTGATGATGGCCAGATAGTTCTGCGCTGCTGCCACGATTCAAGCCTCCGGTGATCGGCCCGGCCGGCGGCCGGACGACTGTTCGTCGGCGCCCGCGGGACACCCGACGACTGTTCAGGTCTGGGGAAGTCACGAGGTGTTCCCCAACTGTCACCCTCAAGTGGAGGGTTATAGTTATGTCAACCTCGTGCTGCCGACGACGTTAGGGACTCCTCGGACGTGATCCGCGCAGACACGCCGGGGTCGATGCCTCCGCGCCGGAAAACGCGGGGTGGCGCGTCAGCGGCCGCTGGTGACCGGTTGTCCGGGGACGCTGACGTCATAGGTGCGGGCCGGGTGGGCGAGCAGCTTCACCAGGACCTCGGCCTTGAGCGCCGACTGGGCGTCGCTCCCCCAGATCACGGTCGCGCCGCTGCGCATCGTCAGCGTCACCTGGTCGATCCCCCGGACGCCGACGTGGTCGACGCGCGCGGCGAGGCCGGAGGGGAGAGCCGCGATCACCCGGGCGGCCTCGGCGAGGGCGTCGCTGCTCACGGTGGCGGTCGACAGCACGCGCGGCATGCCGGCGGGCGCCCGGGGATAGGTACGGAACAGGACGCCGTCGGAGTCCATCGCCTGGTAGCGACCCGCGATCTCGACCACGGCGACGGCATGGCGCTCGGTGACCCGGATCAGGACGCCGTCGGGCCAGTCGCGGGAGACGTCGACGTGCCTGACCGGTGCCAGACCGGCGACCCGAGCACGGATGGCGCCCAGGTCCAGCTCGACGAGGTGCGCACCGGTGGGCACGTGGGCGGCGTCGAGGACCTGCTGCCGGGAGAGCAACGACTCGCCCTGGACGTCGACGTGCTTGACGGTCAGCGTCGAGCTGACGAACACCAGCCAGACCCCGACCACCGACAGCACGACGAGGAGCACCGAGCCGATCACGTACCGCCAGACCAGCCAGCGGCGCAGCCACTGGCGCCGCGCGAACCGTCGTCGCGATCGATCGGCCGGGTCGCGCCGTTCACTCCCCCTCAACGGGTTGCGCGGCAGGGTGATCAAGGCCTAGTCCTCCAGCCGGTCGTCGAGCAGGGCCAGCACCTGCGGCCCGACGCTCGTGACGCTACCGGCGCCGAGGGTCAGAACCAGGTCACCCGGCCGGGCGTGCCGGGCAAGTTCTGCCGCGACGTCGGCGAGGTCGGGCACGAAGTGCACCCGGTCCGGCGGCAGGGGTACGGCGTCTGCCACCAGGCGACCGGTCACCGCGGGGTCGGGGTCCTCGCGCGCGACGTACACGTCGAGGACGACGACCTCGTCGGCGGCGCCGAGGGCCTGGCCCATCGCCCCGGCGAAGATCCGGGTGCGCGAGACGAGGTGCGGCTGGAACGCCACGACCAGGCGCCCGGCGCCCGCGAGTGCGCGGGCGGCCTCGAGGTCGCCGGCGATCTCGGCCGGGTGGTGCGCGTAGGAGTCGTACACCCGCACTCCCCCTGCCTCGCCCTTGGCCTCCATCCGGCGTCCGGTGCCGGTGAACTCGGCGAGCCCGCGGGCCAGGTCGTCGAACGCGAACCCCAGCCGGAGCCCGAGGGCCAGTGCGGCGGCGGCGTCGAGGGCGTAGTGGCGTCCCGGCACCTGCAGCGTCACCCGGCCCAGCCGCGTCCCCCGGTCGGTCGCCTCGAACGACGACGCGAGCGAGGTCACCCGCAGGTCGGTGACGCGGACGTCGTGGTCCGGTGCGCCACCGACCGTCACCACCTCCAGGCCACGGCTGCGACCCACGCCGACCAGGGCGGCAGCCCCGGGGTCCTCCGCACACACGACGAGGAGACCGGTCGGGTCGATCGTGCCCACGAACTCCGCGAACGCCGCGTGGTAGGCCTCCTCGGTGCCCCAGACGTCGAGGTGATCAGCGTCGACGTTGGTCACGACGGCCGAGCGCGGCCGGTAGACCAGGAACGCGCCGTCGCTCTCGTCCGCCTCCGCCACGAACAGGTCTCCGCTGCCGGCGTCGGCGTTGCGGCCGGTCGCGGCCAGCACGCCGCCGATCGCGTACGTCGGATCCGCGCCGGCGGCCCGCAGCGCCATGGTGAGCATCGAGGTGGTCGTGGTCTTGCCGTGCGTGCCGGCGACGGCGACGACGTCCTGGCCGGTCATCGTCGACTTGAGGCCGGCGGAGCGGGGCAGGATCCGCAGGCCGCGAGCCCGCCCCTCGAGCACCTCCGGGTTGTCGTCGTGGGCGGCGGTCGTGACGACCAGCGTGGCGGCGTCCCCGACGTGCGCTGCGGCGTACCCGAGGCGGACCCGCACGCCCAGCTCGCGCAGTGCCGGCAGGAACGGCGTCTCCTGGTCGTCGCTGCCGGTGACCGGAACCCCCTGCCGCGCCATGATCCGCGCGATCGCCGACAGCCCGGCCCCGCCGATGCCGACGAAGTGCACCCGGCCCAGCTCCGACGCCGGCGGGATGACGTCGGGGACGGGGATCCTCATCCTGGGTCGCCCGCCGCCAGGATCATCCGCGCCAGCTTCTCGTCCGCGTCCAGCGGGATCAGGTGCGCGGCCGCGGCGCCCATGGCCGCCAGGCGCTCGCCGTCCTTCAGGAGAGGTACGACGTGCGCGGCGACCCACGGGGACGTCAGGTCGGCGTCGCCGACGAGGAGTCCTCCCCCGGCCTCGATCACCGCCCGCGCGTTGAGCGCCTGCTCGCCGTTGCCGATCGGCAGGGGCACGAAGACGGCCGGCAGGCCGACGCCAGAGACCTCGGTGACGGTGTTGGAGCCGGACCGGCAGAGCACCGCGTCGGCCGCGGAGTAGGCGAGGTCCATCCGGTCGACGTAGCCGAGCACGACGTACGGCACACCGGTCTCGGGCGCCTCGGTCGCGTGCGTCGGCCCGGTCACGTGCAGCACCTGCACCCCGGCCTCGGCGAACGCCGCGGCCGCCCCGAGGACGGCCCGGTTGATGGAGGCGGCGCCCTGGGAGCCGCCGGTGACCAGGAGCACGGGGAGATCCGGGCGCAGCCCGAACGCCGTCAGCGCCTCGCCGCGCAGGGCCGCGCGATCGAGGGTGGCGATCATCCGCCGGATCGGCAGCCCGACGTAGGTCGCGTGCCGCAGCGGGGTGTCCGGGAAGGAGGTGGCGACGTCCTCGGTGAACCGGGCGCCGAGCTTGTTGGCGACCCCGGGCAGGGTGTTGCCCTCGTGGACGACCAGCGGGACGTGCCGCTTCCGGGCGGCGAGGTACGCCGGGACCGAGACGAAGCCGCCGAAGCCGCAGACGACATCGGGCCGGATCCGGTCGATCACCTCGAGCGCCGCACGTCGGGCGGCACGCAGCCGGCCGGGCAGCCGGGCCAGGTCGGCGTTGGGACGACGCGGCAGCGGGACGCTGGGCACGAACTCCAGCGGGTAGCCGGCGGCCGGGATGAGCTGGGCCTCGATGCGCTCGCGCGTGCCCAGGCAGGTGATCTCGACCCCGGGCGCGAGCCGCTGTAGGGCGTCGGCCGTCGCGAGGAGCGGGGAGGTGTGACCGGCCGAGCCCCCTCCCGCGAGGAGGATCCTCACGGAGCTACAGTCCCTGGCCGTCGACGCGGCCGGCCGTCACGCCGCTGTTGCGGGCCTTCTTCCGCTGCGCGAGGGCGCGCGCGGCCTCCGGCTCGCGGCGCGCGAAGCCGACCAGCATGCCGAGCGCGACCAGGGACGGCACGAGCGCCGAGCCGCCGTACGACACCAGGGGCAGCGGGATGCCGATGACCGGGAGGAGCGCGAGGACCATGCCCACATTGATCATCATCTGCCCGATGATCCACACCACGATGCCGAAGGTCATGTAGCGGACGAACGGGTCCTTGGTGCGACGCGCGACGCGGATCGCGGCGTACGCGACGGTCATGAACAGCCCGATCACCAGCAGCGTGCCCACGAGGCCGAGCTCCTCGCCGAGCACCGCGAAGATGAAGTCGGTGTGGGCCTCGGGCAGGTTGCCCCACTTCTGCTGGCTGGCGCCGATGCCCTGCCCGAACAGGCCACCCGAGGAGAGCGCGAAGAGGCCGTGCGCCGGCTGCCAGCCGGCGCTGTTGTAGTCGCGCATCGGGTCGGTGAAGGTCGTGATGCGGGTCAGCCGCTCGGGGTCGGTCGCGGCCAGCGCGCCGGCGAACACCGAGATCACCAGGAACGACAGCGCGAACATCCGGGCCGGTGCCCCGACCACCCAGAGCATGCCGAGCAGGATCGCGAAGAGCACCAGGGCCGTGCCGAGGTCGTGGCCGAAGATCACCAGCCCGGTGGCCACGAGCATGCCGGGCACCACCGGCATCATCACCTCGTGGAGGTTGCCGAGGCGGCGGTCCTTGTTGGCGTAGACGTGCGCCGCCCAGAGCACCAGCGCGAGCTTGGCGATCTCCGACGGCTGGATCTGGATCGGGCCGAGGGCCAGCCAGTTCGTGTTGCCGTTGCGGGTGACGCCGAACAGCGACGTGAGGAGCAGCAGCCCGAGGGACACGAAGTAGCCGGGCCAGGCCAGACGGCGCACCCAGCGCTGCGGCAGATGGCCGGCGACCCAGGCGCACGGCAGGCCGATCGCGACCCAGGTCAGCTGCTTGACAACGACGGCGTAGGAGTTCTGGTCGTAGTTCTCGAACGAGTACACGCTCGACGCGCTGAACACCATGATCAGGCCGATGGTCAGCAGCAGCGCAGAGGCGCCGAGCAGCAGGTAGTACGACGTGAGGGGGCGGGCGAGCGCGTCGTGCAGCGCGGCGAACCACGAGGAGACACCCGTGCGGCCGGGCGGGGCCTGGGTACGCCGCGAGGAGCGGCGCAGCGGGCTCACGATGGCCATCGGTCCTCGAAGGTCCCCTCGTCGGCGTCGTCGTCGGGCGGCTACGCGGTCAGTCCTCGCACCGCCGCGGCGAAGGCGTCGCCCCGGTCGGCGTAGTTCGCGAACATGTCCATCGAGGCGCAGCCGGGAGCCAGCAGGACGGTGTCGCCCGGTCGGGCGAGGTCCCGCGCGGCCACGACCGCGCGTTCCATGGCGGCATGTCCGGTGTCAGTCTCGTCGGGGTCGACGGTGATGACCGGCACATCCGGCGCGTGTCGCGCGAGGGCCTGGGCGATGACGTCGCGGTCGCGGCCGATCAGGACGGCGGCGCGGAGCCGGTCGCGGGTGGCCTCGACCAGCTCGTCGAAGTGGGCGCCCTTGGCGAGACCGCCGGCGATCCACACGACGTGCTCGTAGGCGAGCAGCGACGACCGGGCGGCGTGCGGGTTGGTCGCCTTCGAGTCGTCGACGTACGTGGCGCCGTCGACGCTGCCGACGGTGGCGATCCGATGCCCGTCGAACCGGAAGCCACGCAGCCCGTCGCGCACCGCCGCCTGGGGCACGCCGTGCGCCCGTGCCAGGGCCGCCGCGGCCAGTGCGTTCGCGACGACGTGCGGCGCGGGGCTGGGCAGGTCGTCGATCGTGCAGAGCTCGGCCGCGCTCGACTGTCGCTCGGCGATGAACGCGCGGTCGACCAGGATCTGGTCGACCACACCGACCATCCCGACCCCGGGCATGCCAAGCGTGAAGCCGATCGCACGCGCCCCTTCCTCGACATCGGCGTCCCGGACCAACCGCTCGGTCTCGGGGTCGGCGACGTTGTACACGCATGCCTTCTGCGCATGGTGGTAGATGCGGCCCTTGTCGGTGGCGTAGTCGGACATGCCGGCCGGACCGTCGTACCAGTCAAGGTGGTCCTCGGCGACGTTCAGCACCGCCGCCGCCTCCGCGCTCATCGACTCGGTGTAGTGGAGCTGGAAGCTGGAGAGCTCGACCGCGAACACGTCGTACGGCGTGGGGTCCATCACCGCCTCGACCAGTGGGAGGCCGACGTTGCCGGCCGCGACGCTGCGCAGCCCGGCGGCCCGCAGGATGGCGTCGAGCATCTGCACGGTCGTGGTCTTGCCGTTGGTGCCGGTGACCGCGAGCCACGGCGTCGGCACTCCGTCGGGACCGTCGTCGCGCAGCCGCCAGGCCAGCTCGACCTCGCCCCACACCGGCACCCCGCGCTCGTGGGCCTGCGCGACCAGCGGCGTGGACGGCTTCCAGCCGGGCGAGACGACGAGCAGGTCGGCATCGTCGGGCAGGCTCGCGGTCGTCCCGACGCCGAGCCGGATGTCGGCGCCGAGGACACCGAGCAGCTCGGCCTTGTCCTGGTTGCCGTCGGCCTTCTCGTCGAGCGCGACGACCGAGGCCCCGAGGTGGGTGAGGTTGTCGGCAGCCGCGAAGCCGCTGACGCCGAACCCGGCGACGACCGCCCGGACGCCGGACCAGTCGTCGTGGCGCCCGAGGCCGGTCACCGGTCCCGTCACCTGGCCGTCACCTTGGCCGTCACCGCGCCGGCCCCGCGTGGGTGGTCACGCCCGGGCCACCCAGGCGGCGTAGAAGACGCCGAGGCCGCCGGCGACGCACAGTCCGGTGATGATCCAGAACCTGATCACCACGGTCACCTGCTCCCAGCCGAGCAGCTCGAAGTGGTGCTGGAGCGGCGCCATCCGGAAGACGCGGTGCCCCCGTTCGACCCGGAACACGGTCCGGACGACCCCGAACCTCCTCGACGCCTTGAAGAAGCCCACCTGCAGCATCACCGACAGCGTGATCACCACGAACAGGCCGCCGATCACGAGCAGCAGCAGCTCGGTGCGGGTCAGGATGGCCAGCCCCGCCATGGCACCGCCGAGCGAGAGCGAACCGGTGTCCCCCATGATGATCTGGGCCGGGGGTGCGTTCCACCACAGGAACCCGAAGCAGGCGCCGGTGATGGCCGCCGCCACCAGGGCGAGGTCGAGCGGGTCGCGCACCTCGTAGCAGGCGCGGACGTGGTGGATCGCGCAGTTCTGGTTGTTCTGCCAGATGTTGACGAACATGAACGCCCCGAACACCATCACGCAGGCCCCGGTGGCCAGCCCGTCGAGCCCGTCGGTGAGGTTCACCGCGTTGCTGGTGCCGGTGATCATCACCCAGTAGAGCAGGATCGCCACGATCGTGGGCAGCACGAACCTCGTGTCGCGGATGAACGAGAGGTGGCGCGACGCCGGAGCGATGCCGTTGTCGTCCTCGAAGATCCCGGTGACCGCCAGCCAGCCGAAGACCAGCGCGATCACCGTCTGCCCGATCATCTTGGCCTTGCTGCGCAGGCCCAGGGAGCGCTGCTTGGACACCTTGATGAAGTCGTCGAGGAAACCCACCACGCCCATCCCGACGAACAGGAAGATCAGCAGCAGCGCGGACGCCGACGGCGTGTTCTGCGTGATCAGCTCGGCCAGGAAGTAGGCCAGCACGGTCGACAGGATGATGATGACGCCACCCATGGTCGGCGTGCCGCGCTTGGTGTGGTGGCTGGTGGGTCCGTCGTCGCGGATCGGCTGCCCGTAGCCGAGACGGAAGAACAGCGGGATCGCCGCGCGGGTCCCGAGCAGCGAGAACAACAGGGCGAGACCCCCGCCCAGCAGAATCGCCTTCATGTGCTCGGGCTCCCGCCTTCCTGATCCTCGGCCAGACCATCGGCCACGTGTTCGAGCGCAGCGCCGCGCGACGCCTTGACCAGGACCACGTCCCGGGCGACGACATTGTGTCGCAGCCAGTCCGCCGCCTGGTCACGCCCCGCCGTCGGCACGGCCTCGCCCGACCAGCCCGGCGTGCGACGAGCGCCGGCGGCAATGGCCCCGGCCGCGTCGCCCACGGTCACCAGGACGTCGATCCCGAGACGGGCGACGTGCTCCCCCACCTCGGTGTGGTCCGTGGTGGCCGAGTCGCCGAGCTCGAGCATCTCGCCGAGGACCGCGATCGTGCGCCGGCCGCCACGCCGGCCGATCGCCGCCAGCGCGTCGAGGGCGGCCGCCATCGAGGCGGGGTTGGCGTTGTAGGCGTCGTTGACGACCACGAGCCCGTCGGCTCGCTCGACCACGGCCATCCGCCACGACGACAGCGAGCGGGCGCGCCCGAGGGCCTCGACGATCTCGTCCCAGCCGATCCCGGCGGAAGCCGCCATCGCTGCGGCAGCGGCCGCGTTCGGCACCTGGTGGGCCCCGGCCTCCAGCAGGCGCACCTGCGTCCAGGTGCCGTCGTACCCGAGCTCGAACCCCGGCCGCCCCAGGTCGTCCAGCTCCACCCCGCGCCAGCGGACGTCGCCGTCACGCCCGAACGTGACCACCGATGCCGACGTCCGGACCGCCATCGCGGCCACCAGCGGGTCGTCGGAGTTCAGCACCGCGGTGCCGTCGGCGGGCAGCGCCGCGACGATCTCTCCCTTGGCCCGGGCGATGGCCTCGCGCGAGCCGAACTCGCCGATGTGGGCGGTCCCGACGTTCAGCACGGCGGCGACGCGCGGCGGGGCGACCGCACACAGCTCGGCGATGTGGCCGACGCCGCGCGCACCCATCTCGACGGCGAGGAAGCGGGTCTCGGGGGTGGCTCGGAGCACGGTGAGTGGGACGCCGATCTCGTTGTTGCGGTTGCCCAGCGTCGCGACCGTCGGCCCGCCCTGCGCGAGGAGCTGCGCGAGGTAGTCCTTGGTGCCGGTCTTGCCCTGCGATCCGGTGAGCGCGAGCACGGTGGCGTCGAGCGTGTCCACGACGTGCCGGCCGAGGCGGCCGAGGGACGCCACCGGGTCGTCGACCACGACCGCGGGCACCCCGGTCGGACGCGCCGCCAGCACACCGGCAGCGCCGGCCTCGATCGCCGTCCGGGCGAAGTCGTGACCGTCGACGTGCTCCCCGCCGATCGCGACGAACAGCCCGCCCGGCTCGGGGGTCCGGGTGTCCACGAAGGCCGGGGCGCTCACGGTCGCCGAACCGTCACCCGCGTCGGCGAGGCGGCCGCCGACGACCGCGGCGACCTCGGCCAGGCTCATCGTGATCACCGGCGCAGCTCCTCACGGGCGACGACGCGGTCGTCGAACGGATGGAGCACCCCGGCGATCTCCTGGCCCGTCTCGTGTCCCTTGCCGGCGACCAGGACCACGTCCCCGGCGCGCGCCCGGCGTAGCGCCTCCGCGATGGCGGCGCGACGGTCGCCGATCTCGAGCACCTCGGCGGCCCCGCCGGTGGTCCCGTCCAGGATCGATCGGCGGATCGTGGCCGGATCCTCGCTGCGCGGGTTGTCGTCGGTGACCACGAGCAGGTCCGCGTCGCGCGCCGCGATCTCGCCCATGAACGGTCGCTTGCCGGGATCTCGGTCCCCACCCGCTCCGAGCACGACGATCAACCGACCCCCGGTGAGCGGCCGGAGCGTGGCCAGCGCCGCCGCGACGGCGTCGGGCTTGTGGGCGTAGTCCACGACGACTGCGAAGTCCTGGCCCTCGTCGATGCGTTCCAGGCGCCCCGGCACGCCCGGGCCGTCGGCGATCGCGCGCGCCACCGCCGCGGAGTCGTAGCCGGCCGTCGCCGCCGCGGCCACCGCCGCGAGCGTGTTGGCGACGTTGAAGGAGCCGGGGATCGGGCAGCCCGCGGCGACGTCCACGCCCGGCCCGATCACCCGAAACGTCGCCCCGACCGGCGACAGCTCGACGTCGGAGATCCCCCAGTCGGCGTCGCGGCCGGTCGCCGAGATCGTCTGCACGGGCACGGTCGCCCGGCCGACCATCCGCTCACCCCAGGCGTCGTCGACGGCCACCAGACCGCGCACGGAGTGGTCGAGGTCGAGCAGCGTCGCCTTGGCCTCGAAGTACTCGTCCATGTCGCGATGGAAGTCGAGGTGGTCGCGGCCGAGGTTGAGGAAGACCGCGACGTCGAAGACGATCCCGCCGACCCGGCCCATCACCAGTGCGTGGCTGGAGACCTCCATCGCGCACGCCTCGACACCGGCGTCCACCATCCGCCGGAACAGGCGCTGCAGGTCCGGCGCCTCGGGGGTCGTCAGGATGCTGGCGACGTCCTCCCCGAGGATCCGGGTGCCCACCGTGCCGATCACCGCCGCCGGGACACCGGCACCGGAGAGGCCGCCCTCGAGCAGACGCGTGGTGGTCGTCTTCCCCTGGGTGCCGGTGACACCGATCGTGCGCAGCTGCGTGGCGGGCTCCCCGTACACCAGGGCCGCGACGCGACCGAGCACCCGCCGCACCTCCGGTACGACGAGCGCCGGGACACCGTCGCCGACCAGTCCCGCGCCGTCCGCGTCGGTCAGCACCGCTGCCGCTCCTGCGTCGCGGGCCTGCTGCCAGTACGTCGCGCCGTGACCGTGCGCGCCGGGGAGCGCGGCGTAGAGGTCACCCGGGGCGACCCGTCGGGAGTCGAGGGTGGCGCCGGTGACCGGGGTCGCCAGGTCGCCGGTCCCCCGCACGGACAGGCCCTCGGCGGTGAGCCGTTCGAGGAGCTCGGCGAGGGCCAGTGCGTCGGTGTCGCTCGCCACGGGCCGAGGCTATCGGGCGCCGCGGGGCGGCTCGGCCGGCCCCGAGGAGGACCAGGAGTCTCGCAGGGTCACCACGACGTCACCAGGTCGTCGGGATGTGGGAGGGCTCGGCGCCCGTCGGCGGGACGCCGTACCGACGCAGCGCGAACGACATGATCTTGCTGAACGCCGGGCCTGCCACGGTCCCGCCACCGCCGCCGTTCCTGGGGTTCTGCACGACCACGTACACCGTGAACCGCGGGTCGTCGGCCGGCGCGAAGCCCGCGAAGGAGACCGTGAACTGGCCGTTGTAGCAGCCACACGTCGGGCCGACACGCTGCGCGGTGCCGGTCTTGCCGGCCACGACGTACCCCGGCACCTGGGCGCTCGGTGCCACGCCGACGTCGGGGTCGACGACGCGCTCCATCATCTGCGTCATCTGGTGGGCGGCGTTCTGGCTGACGACCCGGTGGCTGGAGGCCTCGTCGGTACCCACGACCTGGCCGAGGTTGGTGGTGGCCCTGCCCTCGATCAGGCTGGGGTCGACCCGGACGCCGCCGTTGGCGATGGTGTTGACCGCGGCCGCCATCTGCACGCCGTTGACCGACACGCTCTGACCGAACGCGATGCGGTCCTGGAGCATCCCGTTCCACTGGGCCCTGCTCGGCAACAGGCCCGGGGTCTCGCCGTTGACGCCGATGTCGGTGCGCTGTCCGAGACCGAACCCGGTCAGGTACTTCCGCAGCTGGCCGGGCGGGTAGAGCCGGGACGACTTCGCCGTGCCGATGTTGGACGACTGCGCGATCACGCCGGCCAGGGTCAGCCTGATCGTGCCGTGGGGGAACCAGTCGTGGATGACCCGGTCGCCGCTCCTGAGCTGGCCTGGCACGAGCAGCCGGGTGCGGTCGGTGACCTTGCCGGCGTCGATCAGGCCGCTCAGGGTGAGCACCTTCTCCACCGACCCCGGCTCGTAGGGGCTGGTCATCGCCAGCGAGTTGCGGTCCTTGGCTGGCGCGGCCTGTGGGTTGCTCGCGTCGTACGTCGGGTAGTCGGCCAGGGCGAGGATCTCGCCGGAACGACGGTCCATCACCACGGCGAAGCCGGAGTCGCCCCGTGCACCCAGCACGGTCTGGCGCAGGACCCGCTGGGTGTACCACTGCAGGTCCTCGTCGATGGTCGTGTGCAGGTCCGTGCCGTTGACCGCCGGTGTCACGGTGCTGTGGCCCAGCGGGATGCGGTTGCCTGCGCCGACCTCGTAGGTCTCCGACCCGTCCCTGCCCTGCAGCTGCTTGTTGAAGGTCAGCTCGAGACCGGCCAGTGGACCGTCGGTGCCCATGAATCCGACCAGGTTGGCGGCGACGTCGTGGTCGGGGTAGATGCGCAACGGGTCGTTGCGGGTGGCCAGTCCCCGGTAGCCGGCGTCGGTCGCCGCGTTGACGACGCGGACCGCCAGGGAGGCCGGCACGCGCCGGGCGATGTAGGCGAAGCGGGAGTCCTGCTGGGTGAGCGCGCGCAGGGTCGTGAAGTAGTCGACGTGCAGCCGCCGGGCGAGGAACCGTGCCAGGTCGGGCGCCTTCCTCCGGGTCTGCACCGGGTCCGCCACGACCATCCGGGCGGCGACCGAGTCGGCCAGGGCCCGGCCGTTGCGGTCGAGGATCTTGCCGCGGGTAGCTGGCAGCTCGACGGTGACGGTGCCGCCGGTCGAGGCCGCCAGGGTCGCGTACTTCTCCGGCTCGATGCCCTGGAGCTGGACCAGCCGGGCGCCGAAGAACGACATCACCAGGGCGATGAACACGAAGCCGGTGCGCAGCCTGAGCGGCGCCGAGCCGCGCAGCGAACGGCGTACCCGGGCACGAGCGGCGGCACCCGGACGGCGGTTGCGGGCGGCCGGAGTGCGACCGGAGCGGCCGCGAGGGCTGGAGGTGGGCACCGTGGGTTCCTGATCCGTCAGTGGCTGTGTCCGGTGTTGCTGGTGTGACTGGTGTGGTCATTCCTACCCGCACGACCGCTGTGGTCGTGTGACCGGCGCCCCGTGTCGCCCGTCGTGTTGCCCGTCGTGTTGCCCGTCGTGTTGCCCGTCGAGTGCCCGGCGTCGTGGCGGGTCGCCGGCGGGTGCACGACCGTCACGTGCGCGGGCGGGTCGAGCTCGGCCGGCTTGGTCGGCGGGGGCGCCAGCAGCCGGAGCGGGTCGAGCCGAGTCGCCGGGACCGGGTCCCCCAGGACCTTGCCCGTGCGCAGGTCGAGCACGGCCGGGCTGTCCGGCAGCACCATCCCCATCCGCTGCGCCTTGAGCGCGATGCTCTGCGGGTCGCGGAGCTTGTCGAGCTGCATCTGCAACGACTGTCGCTGGGCCTGGAGCGCGTCGGCCTGGCGCTGCAGGTCGGTGACCGCGAACGACGCCTGCTGCATCGAGGTGTTGAACAGGAGCAGCCCGACGATCCCGCCCACCGCGAGCATCGAGATCACGAGCAGGAACGGCACCGGGCTGGTCCGGCGACGCGTGCGCTTCGGGACGACGGTCAGCCGCGCACGCTCGAGCGCGGCGCCGGCCAGTCGTGGGACGCGGGCGCGAAGGGCGGGTGCGGTGCTGCTCATGTCAGGCGGCTCCCTTGCCTGTGGTGGTGCCGGGGCGAACTCGTTCGACCGCGCGCAGCCGGACGGAGGCGGCGCGCGGGTTCTGGGCGATCTCGTGGTCGCCGGCGCGCTCCGCGCCACGGGTGACCAGGCGGAGCGCCGGCTGGCGGTCCTCCGGGACGACCGGGAGGTCGGGCGGGACATCGACCGTGGTGACCGCGGCGAAGGCCCGCTTGACGAGCCGGTCCTCGAGCGAGTGGTACGACTCGACGACCACGCGTCCGCCCACTGCGAGCGCGTCGATCGCGGCCGGGATCGCGCGGCCGAGCACACCGAGCTCGTCGTTGACCTCCATCCGGAGCGCCTGGAAGGTGCGCTTCGCCGGGTGTCCGCCGGTACGCCTGGCCGGTGCCGGGATCTGGTCGTAGAGGAGCTCGACCAGTCGCGCTGAGGTCGAGAAGGGCTCGCGGTCGCGCTCCCGGACGACGGCGGCGGCGATCCGCGGGGCGAATCGCTCCTCGCCGTACTCCCGGAGCACCCGCGTCAGCTCGTCACGCGGGTAGGTGTTGAGCACGTCGGCCGCGGTCGGTCCGGAGGTCTGGTCCATCCGCATGTCGAGAGGCGCGTCCTCGCGGTAGGCGAAGCCGCGTTCGGCGACGTCGAGCTGCATCGACGAGACGCCGAGGTCGAACAGCACCCCGTCCGCACGGTCCAGGCCCAGCTCGGCGAGCACCTCGGGGATCCGGTCGTACGTAGCATGGACGCCGGTGAAGCGGTCGCCGAACGACGCCAGTCGCTCCCCCGCCAGCCGCAGCGCCTCCGGGTCGCGGTCGATGCCGACGACCCGGGCGAGCTCGCACCGGGTGAGCACCGCCTCGCTGTGGCCGCCGAGGCCGAGCGTCGCATCGACGAGCACGGCGCCGTCGTGGCCCAGCGCAGGCTGCAGCAGGGCGACGACCCGGTCGAGGAGCACCGGGACGTGGGCTGGCGTGGTCATCGCTCGCCTAGCGCCCTGCGCTCGAGAGGTGAGCCAGCAGGAGGAATCCCGCGGCGACGACGATCGAGGAGGTCGCGGAGAACGCCATCAGCACCGCCACGTCGCGCGCCTGGTGGCGGACGCGGCGCGGAACGGTCGCCGCGACCGGCGCTGCGGTGGATGTGAGACTCATCGGTTCGACCCCGCTCGATGGCACTGACGGACTGGTGGGTTGGTGCGGCGCTGCTGGTGGAGCCGGATTCGCCCAGTCAGGTCCCTGCCCGCTCCCTCGAGCCCGGCCATCAGGGTGGCGGCGGGTACGACGTGGGGAAGGTCGTCTGGAACCGGGGAAGGTGCCCCAGATGACGGGAGCGGGCGCGAGACCTCGCTGTGCGAATCCCTTGTTGTCTTGTGGGTGGTGGCTGCGTCGTCGGCGGAGGGTCTTCGGGCTAGGCCGGGAAGACGTCCTCGCTCATGTCGGCGAACGTCTGGCTGTGCTCGTCCTCCCAGGCGGCGATCCGGTCCGGGTCCCAGATCTCCACCCGGTTGAGCGCACCGATCACGACCACCTCGCGGTCGAGTCCGGCGTACTCCTTCAGCACCGGCGGGATCGTGATCCGCCCCTGCTTGTCGGGCCTGTCCTCGGTGGCCCGCATCGCCAGGAACCGTCCGTACTCACGCGCCTGGCGGACGGTGAGCGGTGCCTCCTGGATGCGGTTGGTCATCGCCGCGAAGTCGGCCAGCGGAAAGACGTTGAGGCAGAAGTCCTGTCCCTTCGTCACCACGAGTCCCTCCGCGAGCTGCTCCCTGAACTTGGCGGGCAGGAAGAGCCGGTTCTTCTCGTCCAGCTTGGGGGTGTAGGAGCCCACGAACATCCGGGCACCTCCACCTGGCTCGACCCGTCCTCCACTTTCCGCCACCATACTCCACTTTGCTCCACCGTCAACCACATTCAGCCAAGTCGCAGCGCGTCGCGCGACAGCGCCGGGCACGGGTCGGCCCGCGCGGGGGCCCGCCGGCTCGGCCGCGCTCGGCCGCCAGGCCCGGACGCCGGGGGGCGCATCCGGGCAGGTCAGCGGGCTGCGCCGAGCGCTCACCTGTCACTGGTGCACCGCACTGGGAAGGAGCGTGGGGCGAAGTGGGGCGCCACGAACGCTGGCGGGGAGCGGAGTGGAGGAGGAAGGTGGAGTCGGGCCGGACGACGGGCCGGGCGCGGAGCGACGGCCGGACGGGGCAATCCGCAACCGAACCGTTATCCCGGGAGTCAGAACCTCCGTGGCGAACGACACGTAGGTTGTCCTGCACGACCTGTCGCGGCCGGCCGACCGAGTGCGCCCGAGCGGCAGGTCGCACGGGTGGGCGCCACGTGCGCGACGGAAGAAGGAAGGGACGGCTCGTGCCTGGTCCGGTTTCTCAGGGGGCCGATCTCGACACCCTCAGCAGGGTGGTCGAGAGGGTCCGCGGCAACATCAAGCGCGTCATCGAGGGCAAGCCCGACGTCATCTCCTCGGCGATCACGGTGCTCCTGGCCGAGGGTCACCTCCTGATCGAGGACGTGCCGGGGGTCGGCAAGACCATGCTGGCCAAGTCGCTGGCGCGGAGCATCGACAGCTCGGTGCGGCGCATCCAGTTCACTCCCGACCTCCTCCCGTCGGACGTCACCGGCGTCTCGGTCTACAACCAGGAGAGTCGCGAGTTCGAGTTCCGGCCCGGCGGTGTGTTCGCCAACATCGTGGTGGGCGACGAGATCAACCGCGCCTCGCCGAAGACCCAGTCCGCGCTGCTCGAGTGCATGGAGGAGCGCCAGGTCACCGTCGACAACGCGACGTACCACCTCGAGGCGCCGTTCATGGTGATCGCGACCCAGAACCCGATCGAGATGGAGGGCACCTACGCCCTCCCCGAGGCGCAGCGTGACCGCTTCATGGTGCGGCTGTCGGTGGGGTACCCGGTCGAGGCGGCCGAGATCGCGATGCTCGACTCGCACACGATGTCCAGCCCGCTGGAGGACCTCGAGCCGGTCACCGACGCGGTCGAGATCCGCAAGCTGATCGAGATCGTCACCCAGGTGCACGTCTCGCAGGCGGTGCAGCGGTACACCGTGGCCCTGGCCGCGGCCACGCGCCGTACGTCGGAGCTCGCGCTGGGCGCGTCGCCCCGAGCCTCGCTCCACCTGGTCCGGGCATCGAAGGCGTCGGCGGCCATCCAGGGTCGCGACTACGTGCTGCCCGACGACGTGCTGGGCCTGGCGCCGGCGGTGCTCACCCACCGACTGCTGCCGAGCGTCGAGGCGGCCATGGGTGGCCGCACCACGGCCAGCATCCTGGAGAGCATCGTCAGCTCGGTGCCGGTCCCCGAGGGGACCCGTGCGTGAGGCCCTCTCGGGTCTGACCGTCCGCGGACGGGCGTTCCTCGCTGCAGGGATCACCGCCGTCGTCTGCGCGATCCTCCTCGGCCAGCCGACGCTGACCCGGGTCGGCGTCCTGGTCGCCGCGCTACCCCTGCTCACCGCCCTGACCCTGGGTCGAAGCCGCTACCGGCTGGCCCTGGTGCGGAGCGTCGGGCCGCAGACCGTGACGGCCGGGCAGCCGGCGACCGTCCAGCTGACGATGACCAACGAGGGCCGCACGCCGTCCGGGGTGCTGATGCTCGAGGACCACGTCCCCTACGTGCTCGGCACGCGGCCGCGGTTCGTCCTCGACGGCATCGGCCACGGCTGGCGGCGCCATGCGACGTACCAGGTGAGGTCGGACGTGCGTGGGCGCTACGAGATCGGCCCGATGAGCGTGCGCGTGAGCGACCCGTTCGGCCTGGTCGAGCTGGGTCGCTCCTTCCGCAGCACCGCGACCCTGACCGTGACACCGCGCACCGTGGCGCTGCCACCGATCCCGCTCGGCGGTGCCTGGACCGGGTCCGGCGACAACCGCCCACGCGCGTTCGCGATCGGCAGCGCCGAGGACGTCACCGTGCGTGAGTACCGCCGGGGCGACGACCTGCGCCGGGTCCACTGGCGCAGCTCGGCGCGCGTCGGCGAGCTGATGGTCCGGCGCGAGGAGCAGCCCTGGCAGTCACGCGCCACGCTGTTCGTCGACAACCGGCTCTCGGCCCACCAGGGCCAGGGCATCGCCTCCTCGCTCGAGGCCGCCGTGTCCGCCGCCGCGTCGATCGCGGTCCACCTGGGCCAGCGCGGCTTCACGGTGCGACTGGTCACCTCATCCGGTGACGACCTGAGCACGACCTGGCACACGCGCGATCCCGAGCTCAACACCCGGGCGATGCTCGAGGCGCTGGCCGTCGTCCAGCCGGTGACCAACACCCGCATCGACACCGGCTGGCTCGCCGAGTCCACGCACGGGGGGCTGCTGCTCGCGGTCATCGGCGCCATCACCGAGGCCGACGGCCCGATGCTGCGGCGCATGCACCACCACGCCGGCACGGCTCTCGCCCTCGCCCTGGACGTCTCGGCCTGGGCGCCGAGCAGCGGCGCCGGACTGGGCGTCGTACCCAACTCGGCGAGGCCGCTCCTGGTCCGCCAGGGCTGGCGTGCCGTCACCCTGCGTCCGCGCGACCGGCTCGACCTGGTCTGGCAGGACCTCGGCCGCACGAGTGCGCACGCCGCCAGGTCGGGCGGGGCCGCGGACGAGATCCGACCCATCACCCAGGGGACGCGATGACAGGACTCTCGGCCGACGCCCGTCGCGACCTGCCGCTGGCGGGGGTCGCCGCCGCGACGACGTGGCTCACGATGTTGTCGTGGCGCGGGTTCAGCGACCTGTGGGGCCAGTTCCTCGGCCCGCTGATCCTCGTGGCCATCGTGGTAGCGATCGCCGGCACGGTCCTCCGCGCCGCCCCGATCCCGCGCCGGGTCGGCGTGGTGCTCCACGTCCTCGTCATCGCCGTCCTGGTCTGGCTGATGCTCGGCGGCTCGCCGATCCACCCCTTCTCGAGCACCCAGGACCTCGCCGACCGCATCGCCGACGCCTGGAACAGCGCCGAGACGTACCAGCCGCCCATCCCGCCCACGGTGCCGAGCATCGCACCGCTGCTGATCCCGTGCGGGGCCCTCGCCCTGTTCGTGGTGGACCTCCTCGCCTGCTGGCTGCGGCGGGTGCCGCTCGCAGGTCTGCCGCTGCTCGCGGTCTACTGCGTGCCGATCAGCGTGATCGGCGCCGGCGTGTCGTGGGTGGTCTTCCTGCTCGCGGCGTCCGGGTTCCTGCTGATGATGTTCCTGCACGAGTCGGCGCACATCGTCCGCTGGGGCCGGCCGCTCGGCGGGTCCGCTGCGGCCGCTGACCCCAACGGCTTCGGCGTCCGCACCGGTGCCAGCAAGACCAGCGCCACGACGGTGGGCAGTGCCGCGGTCGTGCTCGCGGTGATCCTGCCGCTCTTCATCCCGACCCTGCACCTGGACGGGCTCGGGCTGTTCGGTCCGGGCGGGAGCGGCGACGGTGTGAAGGTCGTCAACCCGGTCGTCGACATGAACCGCAACCTGCACCGGGGCTCGGACGTCCCTCTGCTCACGGTGAAGACCCAGGACCCGAACCCGTCGTACCTGCGGATCGCGGTGCTCACCCAGTTCAACGGCGTGGAGTGGACCAGCGGAAACCGCTCGATCGTCCAGGGCCAGACCGCCGACGGCCTGCTGCGGTTCCCCGAGGAGGGGCTGTCGAACACGGTGCCCACGGACCCGCAGAACTACACCGTCAGGGCCAGCACCGATTTCGACTCGCACTGGCTGCCGACGATGTTCCCGGCGTCGTACGTGAACGCCGTCGGCGACTGGCACTGGGACGCCGGGACCATGGACTTCATCGCCAGCAACGACTCGACCACGACCGCCGGCCTGACCTGGACGATGACCGGTCTCAAGCCGCGGCTGTCGAACTACTCGATGACCAACTCGCTGACCGCGCCGCTGTCCATCCAGGAGCCGTACACCGCGCTGCCGAGCACGCTGCCGAACCTGGTCCGCACCCTGGCGTCGCGCGTGACCAAGGGGGCCAACTCGCGCTTCGAGAGCGCGGTGATGCTGCAGAACTGGTTCCGCAACACCGGGGGCTTCCGGTACAGCCTGAAGCGGGCGGAGGGTGACAGCAACGAGGCACTGCTGCGTTTCCTCGCCGAGGGCAACGGGGGACGCGTCGGCTACTGCGAGCAGTTCGCCGCGGCGTTCGCGGTGATGGCCCGCACCTTGAACATCCCCTCCCGGGTGGCGATCGGCTTCCTGCAGCCCAAGAAGACCGGCAACGACCAGTACGTCTACAGCTCCTACGACATGCACGCCTGGCCCGAGCTGTACTTCCGGGGGTCGGGTTGGGTCACCTTCGAGCCGACCCCCGCCAGCAGCGCCCCCGGCGGTGCCGGAGGCGTGCCGTCGTACACGGTCGACCCGGTGACCAAGCCGTCCAACCCGAAGGACACCCAGAACCCCGGGGGTCGCTTCACCACCGACCCGACCAGCAAGGCGACGTCGGGGCTCAACGACACGACGACGAACGGCGACTCCACGTCCTCGGGCGCGAGCGTCCCGTGGATCTGGATCCTGATCGGCTTCGTGCTGCTCGCCGTGCTCGCTGCCATCGCCTTGGTGCCCGGCGCCGTGCGGCGCCGCCGCCGTAGCCGGCGGCTCGACGGTGGCGCGGAGGAGGCGTGGGTCGAGCTGCGTGACACGGCGGTCGACCTCGGTGTCGCCTGGCCGGGGAGCCGGTCGCCGCACGAGACCGGTCACCTGCTCAGCGCGTGGTTCGGACCCGATCCGGACGGCGCCCCACTCGTCCGTCCGCCGCGCGGGCGCGGTCTCGCACCGGGCGCCGAGGACGCGCTCGACCGCATCGTGCTCACCCTGGAGCGCGTGCGGTACGCCCGGTACGCCGACGACACTCCCGGGGCCCTGGCCGGCGACGTCCGCACCTGCATCGTCTCGCTCGAGAACGGCTGCCCGCGGCGCACGTTGCGTCGGGCCCACTGGTTCCCGCGCTCGCTGTGGGGCGGCGGTCGTCGGGCGGCGGCGCGGGCCGACCTCGAGCGCGAGCCGGAGGCCGTGGCGGCCGGCGGCGTGGTCGACCACGTCGGCTGACCCCTCGGCGGCCTGCGAGGACGGCGTCGTCGTCCTGACGTGCGAAAGCCCCGGCGGTGCCGGGGCTCGGGATGCGGTGGTGGGGGGTCAGCCCTCGTCGTCGTGGCGGCGGCGCCAGGGAGAGCCGAACCGATCGAGCATCGACCCCGCCTGCTGACCACCACGGACCGGGGGCTTGTGGGCACTCGACGTACCGCGGAGGGCGGCGAGGCCGACGGTGGCCGAGGCGAGCATGACCACGAAGCCGAGCACGCCGACCAGGGTGATCCGACCGATGGCTCCGGCCATCAGCACACCGACGCCGGCCACGAAACAGACGCCCGCCAGGATGGCTCGGCGCTGGGCGGCGCGGCGCAGGTTGGTGCCGCGAAGGGTGGAGGCGAGCTTGGGGTCCTCTTGGACGAGGGCGCGTTCCATCTGCTCGAGCGCTCGCAGTTCTTCCTCGGAGAGCGGCACGGGAACCTCCCCTCACAGATGACAGCCTCACGGCCAGTGTAAGCAGCCACCCGGGCATCCGGTAGGCAGCCCGATGAAATTGTGACTATCGGATCGGCGAAGACACCTCCCCCGGTTCGGATGAGATCGGGAGAGGTGTTCAGGAGAGCAGGCTGGCCGGCCGGACGGTGCCGGTCCCGAACCTGCGGACGATCCGGTCGGCGGCGCGGTCGGCCTCGGACCAACCGTGGTCGCGCTGGCCGAGGACCAGCTGGCGATGGACGCGCTCGCGCGGCACCAGCCCCTCGAGCCGCACTCCGACCAGCCGGATGCGCGCGCGCTGCAGCCCCAGCGCGTCGTACGACCGGACCGCCTCGTGGAAGACCTCCTGGGTGATGTCGGTGGCCTCGGCGAGGGTGCGCGAGCGGGTGATCGTGGTGAAGTCGGCGAACCGCACGGTGATGGTGACGGTGCGGCCGGCCACACCGGCGACACGCATGCGGGTGGTCACCCGATCGGTCAGCCGGAGCAGCTCGCGGACGATCGCCTCGCGGTCGTCGGTGTCGTGGCCGAAGGTCTCGCTGGCACCCATGGACTTGTCGGGGTCGCCCAGGTAGGTGAAGGAGCTGGCGTTGCGGGCGATCACCTTCCGGTCGTCGATGCCCCAGGCGAGGTCGTGGAGGTGGCGGCCGAGGTGGTCGCCGACCGCGCGCTGGAGGGTGCGGACCGGGGTGTGCGCGATGTCGCCGACGGTGGCCAGCCCGAGTCGGTGGAGCAGCTCGCTGGTCTTCTCCCCCACGCCGTACAGCTCGCCGACGTCGAGGGGGTGGAGCAGCGTGGTCACCGAGGACGGCGCACAGACGAACACCCCGTCGGGCTTGGCCCAGCGGCTCGCCATCTTCGCCATCGTCACCGACGCGGCCACGCCGACCGAGCAGGTGATGCCCTGCTCGTCGTGGATGGTGGCCCGCAGGCGCTCGGCGATCTCGACCGGCGAGCCGAGTCGCCGGGTCGAGCCGCGGACGTCGAGGAACGCCTCGTCCAGCGAGAGCACCTCGACCAGCGGGGTGATCCGGCGGAAGTTCTCCATCACCGACGCCGAGACCGTCGTGAAGGTGTCGAAGTCGGGTGGGACCACCTCGGCGTCGGGGCACATCCGACGGGCGCGGGTCATCGGCATCCCGGAGCGGACGCCGGCCTTCCGGGCCAGGTAGTCGGCCGACAGCACGACGCCGCGGTACCCACCGCCGACGATGACCGGGACGTCACGCAGCTCGGGACGGTCGCGGACGACGACACTGGCGTAGAAGGCGTCCATGTCGACGTGCAGGATCGGGGTCTGGGTCACGACGGCACCTCCGACGGCGTACGTCGGAAGGCCGGGACGTCAGGGCCGGTGGGCGAGCAGGTGGAGCTGGGTGGCCAGCGGGAGGTACTCCGGGCGGGTGGCGACGGCCTGCTCCAGCTCGACCAGGGCGGCCGTGGCGCCCGGCTCGAGATCGAGCAGCGAGCCCGGGACGAGATCGGTGAACACCCGGACCGCGTGCACGGTGTCGACGACGAACCCGGCGCCGGTCGCCAGCGCGGTGAGCTCGTCGTAGGTGTGACGGCGACCGGTGCGGCCGCTCGGAGCCACGGGGCCGGTCGGCTCGAGCATCTCCAGCGCCTGCTGGAAGTGGCCGGCCATGGCCCGGGCGATGACGGCGGCGTGACGCTGGGCGACCAGCAGGCTGAGCACTCCCCCGGGCCGCACCACGCGGGCCAGGGTCGCCAGCGCGGCGGCCGGGTCGTCGACGACCTCGAGGACGCCGTGGCACAAGACGACGTCGGCGCTGTCGGGCCCGACGACGTCGAGCAGGCTGGACAGGTCGCCCTGCCGGCCGGTGACCGCCACGTCGTGCTCGCGAGCCCGGCGGTCGAGTGCGGCCAGGGCGTCGGGGCTGGGATCGACCACGGTGACCCGGTGACCGAGCGCACCGACCCGGACCGCGAGGCCGCCGGTGCCACCACCGATGTCGAGGACGTCGCGCGTCCCGTCCTGCACGACGGGCTCGAGCCCGGCCCAGACCACGGCGCTGCGGGCACTGCCGCGGCCGGTCTGTTCGCTCGCCATGTGCCGACCCTAGCCGGGCACGACGGAGGAGTGCCTGGCGTGGGGAGGCAGGTCGAGCGAGCCTGCGAGGTCGGCTCGGCGCGTCGAGACCAAGCCCCGAGTGATCGTGGGGTGGAGCGCGTCTGGTGGTTCATCCGGGGCTCCCGGGGCTGCGGTGCCAGAGCTTGCGGGCAACCTCCTTGACCGCCTCGCCGGGCGGCTTCACATCGGCGTACGGCGACATCTGGAAGCCGCTGGAGTGGACCAGGACCCGGTGGCGGGTGACCTCCTCGAAGGCGGGGACGACGGCCAGGTGGGCGCGGACCGCGTCGAGGCCGTCCTGCTGCCAGCGGGCGTGGAGCTCGGTCAGCGGCCAGGCGCCGGTGGCGCGCAGGGAGATGCCACGGTGACCCGTCCGGCGTACCTCGCCGCGGACCACGAGCAGCCAGGAGCCGAACACGGTCGCGGCGTAGGGACCCTGGGCGTCCTCGAAGAACGTCGCGTCGACCGGGCCGGTGCCGTCGTCGAGGGTCAGGAACACCACGCGCCGGCCGGACCTGACCGGAGGCGTCTGGGTGGCGACCTTGACCCCGGCGACCAGGATCTCGGACCTGCTGCGCTGGCGGAGGAGGTCCTGGCTGCGGACGGCGCCGACGGCGTCGAGGAACTCGGCGTAGGTGTCGACGACGTGACGGCTGGCGTCGAGACCGAGGATCTCCAGCTCGGCGCGCATCCGTTCCTCGGCGTTCATCTCGGGCAGTCCGCTGACGTGCTCCCGCGGCTCGTCACCGAGGTCGAGGGTCAGCTGCACCGAGGTGACCGGGCGCGGGTCGGCGGCGGCCCGGGACTGGGCGGCCGCCTTGGCCCACACCCCCTGGCTGGCCAGTGGGTGGCGCTCGAGCGGGACCGAGCCCTCGCGGGCACCGGGGTCGGTGCTGGTGCGGGCGGCGGCCTCCTCGACGCGGACGTCGGACGGCCGCGGCGCCGGCGTACCACTGTTCCTCCGTCTGCCCGCGGCCAGTCCGCGCGCCCTCCCGGCGCGCTGGACCGCCCGGGCGTGCCGGTCGAGCTCGGCGACCTGGAGCAGCAGGTCGCGGCGGGTCACCTTGGTACGGCGACGAACACCCGGCAGCCCGCCCCCACCGGCCACCGAGCCGAGGCCGTAGACGGAGTCGAACGCCCCGGCCAGCACCAACCGCTCGGCGATCGGACGGGAGACCTGCGCGCGGTGCCAGAAGTCGGTCAGCGAGTGGTAGGGGCGGGCGGAGACGATGCGCTCGACCTCGCCGGCGTTGATGCCCTTGACCTCGGCCAGCGCCAGCCGGATGCCCCAGGCACGGCCGTCGGGCCAGCCGCGCTCGGACGGGTCGGGCCGCGAGGTCTGGCCCAGCACGATCGGCGGGGGCTCGTCGAGCGACGACAGCCGCTCCACGACGTACTCCTTCTGCGAGGCGTTGACGTCGAGGCCGAGGATCGCGATGCCGCACTGACGGGCGTCCTCGAGGATCAGCCGCTTGGGGTACATGCCGGGGTCGTGGGTCAGCACGCCGGCCAGGAAGTGGGCCGGCCAGTGGGCCTTGAGCCAGGCCGACTGGTAGGTCGGCAGCGCGAACGCCGCGGCGTGGGCCTTGCAGAAGCCGAACGACGCGAACGCCTCGATCACCTTCCAGACCGCCTCGACCACGGGCAGGGAGTACCCGCGGCCGAGGGCGGCCGGGAAGAACCAGAGCCTGGTCTCGGCCATCCCCTCGACGTCGCCGAGCGCCCGCCGCTTCTCGTCGGCCTCGGCGTTGGAGACCCCGCCGAAGCAGGCGATCATCTCGATCACCTGCTCGTGGAAGACCACCACGCCGTTGGTCTCGCTCAGGATCGGGCGCAGGTCGTCGTGGAGGTACGTCGCCTCCGACCAGCCGTGCTTGGCCTCGAGGTAGGGCGTGATCATGTCGCTCTTGACCGGCCCCGGCCGGAACAGCGAGATGTCGGTGATGATGTGCTCGAAGGTCTCGATGCCGGACTTGCCGACCAGCTCGCGCTGACCCGGCGACTCGATCTGGAACACCCCGAGCGTGCGCGCCTGGCTGATCATGTGGAACGTCGCGGGGTCGTCGAACGGCACCTGCTCCTCGTCGTCGAGGTCGATCTCGACGCCGTCGGTGCGCCGGACCAGGTCGACGGCGTGGGCCATCGAGGACTGCATCCGGATGCCGAGCACGTCGAGCTTGAGCAGACCGAGGTCCTCCACGTCGTCCTTGTCGAACTGGCTCATCGGGAACCCGACGAAGCTGGCCTCGACCGGGGTGCGGTCGAGGAGGGTCGCGTCGGAGAGCAGCACCCCGCACGGATGGACGGCGATGTGGCGCGGCAGCCCGTCGAGCCGCTCGACCAGGTCGAACATCAGGTCGAGGCGTGAGCTGTCGAGACCGGCGGCTCGCAGCTCGGGCAGGTCGCGCATCGCCATCCGGGCGTCGCGGGCCCGGATGTGGGGGAAGGCCTTGGCGATCGCGTCGCTCTCGCCGGGCGGCATCCCCAGCGCGGCACCGACGTCGCGGACGGCGTGACGGACGCGGTAGGTGTCCATCATCGAGACGCAGACACCGCGCTCCCCGCCGTAGCGGTCGAGGATCGCGCGGTAGATCTCCTCGCGCCGGGCCGACTCCACGTCGACGTCGATGTCGGGCAGCGAGGCCCGCAGCGGGGAGAGGAACCGCTCCATCAGCAGGCCGTGCCGGATCGGGTCGACCCCGGAGATCCCGAGGAGGTAGTTCACCAGGCTGCCCGCTCCCGAGCCGCGCGCCGCGCAACGCACCCCCCGCGCGCGGATCAGGTCGGTGACGTCGCCGACGGTCAGGAAGTACGACGCGTAGCCGAGGCCGCGGATCATCTCCAGCTCGTCGTCGAGCCGCTTCCAGATGCGCTGCCGGGGCGCGGAGCCGTAGCGCCGGCCGATGCCCGCCTCGCAGCGTTGCCGGAGGATCCCGTCGGCGTGCCGCAGGCCCGGGTCGCCCGGGTCGGCGCCGGAGAGGTCGAACTCCGGGAGGTGGACCTCTCCCAACCCCAGGTCGGCCCGCGGGTCGAGCGCACACCGGTCGCCGACCAGCCGGGTGTGCGCCAGCAGCCGGTGCGCCTCCCGGGAGATGTCGGCGGTGTCTCCGAGGCCGGCCAGCCGGGCGATCTCCTCGGCGACGTCGTGCATCTGCTTGCCGGACTTGAGGAAGCCCTCGGCGTTGCTCCTGAAACCGGCAGGGCCGCCGTGGCGGCTGAGATCGGCCGAGCCGAGGGCGACCAGCCGTCGGGCGGCGTCGAGCACGTCGACGACCGGGGCGTCGCGGCGGTCGGCGTAGCGCACCGCGTTGGTCAGGACCGCACCCAGCCCGACCTTCCGGGCGAACCCGGCCATCCGCGCGGCATGGGGCGTGGTGCCCGGGCCCCACACCCCGCTGCGGCCGGGCAGCCGGTGGGAGACCAGCTCGATCACGAGGTTGTCGCGCGGGACCAGGTCGAGCCAGGGCGCGAGTGCCGCGTGGGCCAGGTCGTCGCGACGGCGCGCCAGCGCTGCGCCGACCTCGGAGCCCGGGCCGAGCAGCACCACCACGTCGCCGGTCTCGAGCCACGGGGCGATCACCGACAGGTCGGCCACGGGCTTGCCGCGCTCACCCGACAGCTGGGTGGCCGAGACCAGCCGGCAGATCGCGGCCCACCCGGCCCTCCCCCCGGCGTGGCCGGCGTCGGCGAGGAACGTCGCCCGCGGGAGCACCCCGTCGTCACGGAACGCCCCTCCCCGCACCGGGGTGCGGGGCCGCTGCTCGCGCGCAGCCGACGCCTGTGCCCGGGCCACCGGTGCGACGGCCAGGTCGACGCCGAGCACCGGCCGGATCCCCGCGGCCCGGCAGGCCAGGGCGTGCTTCACCGCGCCGTAGGTGCCGTCGCGATCGGTCAGGGCGAGGGTGTCCATCTCCTGCTCGGCCGCCCGCTCCACGAGCACGTGGGGGTGGGCGGCGCCGTACTGCATGGAGTAGCCCGACGCCACGTGCAGGTGGACGAAGGGGTCCATCCGTCGTATCCCGCTAGCCGGCGCGGACGACGGGGTGGGCAGGGGAACGACGCCTCTGCGGCCCGGGCACGACCGACAGGTGGAGCGGCACGTGGGAGGACACGTGAGGCGCCAGCCCCAGCGCCTGCTCGACCAGGGTCAGGAACCGGTCGGCGTCGCGGACCAGGTCGTCGGCCTCCCGCTCGGTGACCGCCCGGGTGGAGCCCGCCTCGGCGGCGGCCCGCTTCGCGGCCCCCGCAGCGAAGAAGGTGGCCCACTCGGCCAGCTCGGGGGCGACCTCGGCCAGCAGGATCCACGCGTTCTTCTGCGGGCGGCGCCGCGACGTGGTCGGGCGGGCACGGGCGGCCAGCAGTGCGGCGGCGGCGCGCAGCGCGGCCACATGGGCGCGGGCGTAGCGGGTCGGGACGTCGGGCGCGTGGACCGCCTCGTTCAGCGACTCGGCGGATCGCGCGAGGTAGGAGTGGGTGGTCGCGGGCAGCGAGAAGGGGCCGTCATCGACGGGACCGCGCGGGTCGCTCATCGCCTAGTCCGCGCAGCCCACGAGCGCCCAGCGCCCGTCGCTCCAGTCGAAGGAGAGGTCGAAGACCCCCCCGCCATCGCCCTCGGACCCACGGCCGGCCTCGACCCGCCACAGCTCACGCTCCCCCAGCAGGTCGGCCCCGCGGTGGGTGTCACCTCCGGGAGCCTCCTGGCCGGCGACCGGCTCGTCGGAGCCGATCACCGCCCGGGCCCCGCCGGACTGCCACCACGGACCGGTCTCCACCCAGTGCGCCAGCACGGCGCGGACCTTCCACAACCGGCCCCGCCACAGGAACTGCTCGGGACCCTCCTGCCCCGACACCTGGCCCATCCGGGTCTCCACCGGGTCGTCGTACCGCCTCATGCCGTCTCCCCCTGCACTCGCACGACCCCCCGGATCCGACCCGGCAAGGACGGGGGTCGAGGTCGCCCCTGCCGGAGTCGGATGATCGAACACCTGTTCGAACAACGAGAACGTTACACCTCCCCACCGACAATGCAAGAGGAGCGGCCGACCGTGTGGAGAGAGCTCAGGAGAGACCGTCCAGCCAGGTGTCGGAGAGGTAGCCGAGGGTGTCGCGGTGCCACAGGCAGACCGCCGCTCCCACCTCGATCACGAGCGAGACCAGGGCGATCAGCACGAACACCGCCGGGGGGTGCAGCACGAAGCCGAGGACCACGCTGGCGAAGACCGCGGCCAGCACCAGCCCGCTCAGGCCCAGCTGTCCCCAGCGGTGCCCTTCGCGGAAGAACACCGTGAGCACCCACACCAGCATCGCGGTCACCACGAACATCGTGGCACCCACCGGGAGGAAGGCGGGCGGCACGAAGCCGGCTCGCTCCAGGCCGAGCCGGCCGCCCTGGGCGAACGCCTCGCGGGCGCCCTCGTGCCGGCGTGCCCAGGAGCCGATCACCGAGTCGTGGAAGACCGCGATCAGCGCGACGGTGAGGCCGATGACCCCGACCAGGCTCCAGGCTGCCCGGATCGCCAGACCGACGGAGGCCGGTAGTCGCCGATCCACGCGCACCCCTTCCGGCTAGGGTCGCCGCATGCCCGATCAGGAGCCTGCAGCCGTCACCCGGTTCAAGGAGGCCCACTCCGCCCGCGGAGGCGGGGGCCGCATCGTCATCCTGCCAGACCGCGTGCACACCGCCGTGCTGGCCGCCGAGGCCCTGGGCTGCGAGGTCGGCGCGATCGCCAACAGCCTGCTCTTCGACACCGGCGACGGCCCGGCACTGATCCTCACCTCCGGGGCCCACCGCGTCGACACCGCGGCGACCGCCGAGCGCATCGGCGTACCCGGCCTGCAGCGCGCCACCCCCGACTTCGTGCGCCGGCACACCGGCCAGGTGATCGGCGGAGTCTCCCCCATCGGGCACCCGGCCCCGGTGCCGACCTGGCTCGACGTCGCACTCCGGAGGTACGACGAGATCTGGGCCGCGGCGGGCCACCCCGCAGCCATCTTCTCCACGACGTACGACGAGCTGCTGGCGATGACCGGGGCGGCCGAGGTCGAGGTCGACTGATGGAGATCTGGAGGACCCGGCCCGTCACCTAGGGTGCGCCCATGGCGCGGGTGGTGGTG
>DATAOY010000028.1:0-31836 GCA_036265495.1 Nocardioides sp.
TCTCCGGCCCGGTCGGGGCGGTGCTCGGCAGGAAGTCCCGCTCGTACGTCGACCTCGAGTGCACGCGGCTCATCGAAGCGGCCGCGTGACCCAGACCGTCGCGACCGGTCGAGAGGCGCTCCTGGCGCGCGCGATCGGGCACTTCGCCGAGCACGGGGTCGGCGACACCAGCCTGCGTGCGCTCGCCGAGGCGATCGGCACCAGCCACCGGATGCTGATCTACCACTTCGGCTCGCGCGACGGTCTGCTCGCGGCCGTCGTGGACACCGTGGAGCAGGGCGCCCGCGACACCCTCGCCCGGATGGTCGACGAGGCGAAGGCGGATCCGGACCCGCTCGACGCCGGACTGCGCTACTGGCACCTGGTCACCGAGGACGCCCTGGTCTACGGCCCGCTGTTCTTCGAGCTGTCCAGCCACGCCATGCTCGGCCTCCCGTACGCCGCGGAGCTGCGCGAGCGGCTGGTCACGACCTGGCTCGACGCGCTCGAGGCGATGTGGACGGCGCGCGGCGTACCCAGGCTCCCGGCCCGACGGCAGGCGCGACTCGACCTCGCCGTCGCGCGCGGACTGCTCCACGACCTGCTCCTGACCGGAGAGCGGCGTGCGGTCGACCGGGCCATGCAGCGGTACGCCGCGGATGCCGTCGAGCGCCTGCTGGGGCGGCCGTCGTCCGGCTGATCAGAGCGGTCAGCGCTCTTCTGCGCTCAGCTCACGCAGTCGGGCCAGTCCCGGCCCCGCATGCGCCTGCAGCCGCTCGAGCGCGTCGTCCAGCTCCGCTGATCCACCGTGCTCCGGCGGGATCCGGGCCGGGTTCAGCGCGACCGTGTCGGCCCAGCTCTTGATGTCCGGCTCGGCGCCGAACGCCTGAGTGGCCCGCATGCCGAGGTACGTCATGTTCGCCCACCCGCCGAGGGTGTTCGAGTAGGGCGTCGGCGGACAGAGCCGGTTCTTCTCCGCGTCGTTCACGCGGGTCGCCTCCACGTAGCCGGAGAGAGCCGCGCCGAAGCACGGGAAACCGGCCCGGACCGGCTGCAGCGTGATCGCCGACGAGCCCCAGATCGGCATCCGGGGCGGGTACTTGAAGCCGGAGGCCGCGCAGTGCACGACGAGCGCGTCGGGCGCGATGTCCACCGAGCCCTCGTCGAACGTGATCCGGCCCGGCCGGATCGCCTGGATGTGCCCGAGGCGTACGACGTGCTCGATGCGGCGCAGCTCGGCCAGCTCCCAGGAGGCGAGCGTCGGCGTCTTCGCCATGGTCGGCATGACGGATCGATCGATGCGCACCATCACGCCGGCGTCCTCCAGGCGCAAGAACAGCTCCGCCAGCGACCCTGCGGCCTCCGCTGCCGCGAACGTGTCCGCCGCCATGCCCAGGAACACGGCCGGATCCGGTTGCACGACGGCCCGGTTCAGCATCCAGGGGTCGCGAGGTCGCACCCAGCAGATCGCGTCCGGATCCACGCCCCGTCCGAGCAGCCAGATGCACGCGTCCGTCGCGGTCTTGCCCGACCCCACCACGACGTACCGACTCGGCGCCTCCGTCAGGCTGGCCAGGTCGTTGACCGGGACCACCCGCACGCCGTCGGCGACGTCGAACGGCGGCGGCGTCTCCTCCGGGATGTCGGGGGCGAGGTAACGGGCATCGACGATGCGACACGCCTGCGGCAGGTCGTACCGCCGCCCGGAGATCCGCGAGACGACCGTGCGGTCGCCGAGGCAGTCGCTGTTGGGGAAGAACTCGACGCGGCCCGACTCCAGCATCCGCTCGGCCAGGATCCGGTCGTAGTAGGCACAGATCTCGGGAGCGGTGGCGCGCTCCTGGAGGCCCGCCTCCGGCCCGTGCTGCTGCACCCGTCCGCCCCCCAGCAGCGTCGAGGCGACCCCGTAGAACGCCGACGCCTGATGCAGGCGGACGAACGGATAGGCGGCGAGCCAGTGCCCACCCACTCCGTGTCGGCGGTCGACCAGGGCCACGCGGACGTCGGCGCGGTGGTCGATCAGCGCATCGGTGAACGCCATGCCCATGGCACCGGCGCCCACCACCAGATAGTCCACCTCGATCGGGCCCGCCACGGGTCACAGACAAGCACGCCACCGGCGGCCGGTCCACGGGCTACCCGTCCGAGACGGACCTCAGGGTGAGCGCCTCGATGTCGGCCTCGGCCCAGGCGCCGCGGATCCCCGGCGCGGCGGCGAGGTACCGGGCGATCCGGGCGCCGTCGTACCCGTGCGCCTCGTGGAGCCCGATCGAGATCCAGTGCAGGTACGGCGCGGTCGGCGCCGCCAGCCGCAGGCTCCCCACGTCGTGATGGGTGATCGTGAACATCGGCGCGCCGTCGAGCTCGCCGAGCCGGACCACCGTCTCGTAGCGACCGGGCCCGATGGTGACCAGGGACTCCACGTCGGGGAGGAGTCCGGCGAGGTCCTCGGCGAACTCGCCACCCGGGGGGAGTCGGCGCTCCTGGGCGGCGATGTCGCCGAACTGCTCCGTGGTGACCAGGTAGGCGCGACAGGCCGCGACGCCCGGCGCGGCGCGGTCGTAGAACGCCATCCCACCACCCCACACGCGCGACTCCTCGGCGAACACCAGGCCACCCGGCACCTCGACGCCCAGGGCCCGCGCGGGGTCGCTCGGGTCCCGGCACCCTGCGTAGTCGCGGGAGCCGCCGGCGGGACGTCCCCCGGACACGTAGCAACCGAACCGGGCCATCGCCAGGTTCGAGGCGTACGCCACGTACCAGATCTGCGGCAGCCTCATCTCAGACCGGCAGCGGCGCTTCCTCGAGGGCCACCCGCGCCTCCTCGAGCAGGACCCGCTCGGCCTCCCGATAGCGCCGGTCCGCCTCGGCCGGGGTGTCGCCGACGGCGGTCAGGCCGATCCGGCCGTGCTCGGTGATGCAGCTGATCATGTGGAACACGATCCCGACCTGCCGCGACTGGTCGAAGTGCAGGCCGTGCCGGGCCACGATGTCGAACAGGTCGGACGACGTCAGCCCGCGCAGCATCTCGGACTCGAGGTGGTCGGTGGCCACCAGGTGCTTCTCGTGGCCGCGAGGCGTCAGGAAGAGCGCGGTCGCGGGGTCGTAGCGGCCGTCGGTGAGGAACTGCAGCGTGAGGAACGGGTGTGTCGTCCCACCCTTGCGCAGGTTGAGCTCGATCGCGTACGGCGTCCACCCGCCGTTGGTGCCGCGGACCACGACGAAGTCGACCGCGAAGCGGCCGAGCGCGCCCTGCTTGGCCAGCCACAGCCCGATGCTCTCCGCGTGCTCGGTGATGACCCGGGCGTACTCGGGTGCCGCGGGGAACCGACAGCCCAGGTAGCTCTGGCCGCTCGCGCCGCCGAGCAGCTGGTCGTGGGTCGACAACAGCTCGACCGCGCCACCGGGCAGCACGCGCAGCTGAACGCTGGGGCTGCGGATCTCCTCCCCGGTGATGCGCTCCTCTACGATCCCCGCGCCCGACTCGAGCTTGGCGAGGTAGACCTCGAGCGGCGTCGTGAGCGACTCCAGCTCCATGTCCCGCAGGCGCTCCACGACCGCCGCGCGCTCGTCGGAGGAGCCGGGCGTCGGCAGACCCGACAGCCGGACGACGGCGTTGCCCTCCCCCGACACACCGTCGTTGAGCTTCACGATCACGCTGTCCATGGCGGGTCGCTCTGCCCGCATCCCGACCACGGCGCCTGCCAGGTCGTCGAGCGTCCGCAGGTTCTCCACACCGAGCGGATACGGGACGCCGACCTCGGCGAACATCCGGCGGCAGCCGGACTTGGAGCCGATCGGCGCGAGCCGCGGGTCTGCGCCGTACATCGGGATGCCCAGGCTCAGCGCGACGTCGCGCTCGAGCCCGGTGGTGTTGTAGGGCACCAGGTGCGAGCGCGTGCGGTTCGGGATCAGCGCGGCGATGCGCGCCAGGACGTGCGGGCGCTCCAGGAGCTTCTCGCTCAGCGAGCGCGGGGAGGCGTCGTCCACGTGGACGAGCGACAGCCGCGAGCGCGCATGGCTGGGGATCACGCCGGGAAGCAGTGCGAGGTAGTACTCGATGATCTCCGGAGCGATCGGCAGCGAGGTGACGTAGACCATGCGCAGCCGTGGCTGACGCAGCAGCATGAGCAGGAAGAGGAGCCGTTCCTCCATCGACTGGGTCAGGCTGCCGCTCGACGCCACCGCCTTGTCCAGCGTGATCGACGGGATGACCACCACCGACTCGTCGTCGTGGTTGAGACGCATCGCGTCCCACACCTCGCCCATCCGGCCCTGCAACAGGTCGAAGCGTTGGTACCGCTCCTCCTCGTCGAGCTTCGACAGCACGTCCGACGACGTGGCCGGCGGCGTCCAGAGGTCGCCGCTCATGACCCGATCCGCGCGTTGTCGATCCCCTTGATGTCGTAGGCGTGGACGCTCCGGCTGAAGCCACGGAGCACCCGGACGCCGGCATCCTCCGCAACGGCGAGAGGCCCGGCCGCGGAGAAGACCCGCTCGGTGACCAGGATCTGCCACGGCTCGGCGTCGGAGCACAGCCGTGAGGCCAGGTTGGTCACGCTGCCGATCGCCGCATAGTCGTGCCGGCCGTCGTAGCCGATCCGGCCCAGGGTCGCGTAGCCCTGGGCGATCCCGATGCCGAGCGCGAGGTCGTGCCCCGCCCTCGCCCAGGACTCGGCGAGCCCGCGGACGCGCGTGCGCATCGCGACGCTCATCCGGATGGCACGCGCCGGTCCGTCGTCGCAGCGCACGGGGTCGTTGAAGAACACCATCAGGCCGTCGCCCGCGAACCGCTCGAGCGTGCCCTCGAACCGGAAGATCAGGTCGCCGAGTGCCGAGAAGTACTCGTCGAGCACCCCGATCACCTCTTCGGGCTCGCTCGCCTCCGCGAACGGCGTGAACCCGCGCAGGTCGCAGAACACGACGACGATCTCGCGCCGATGGCTCTCGAGGAACGACTCGTCGCCCGAGTCGACGATCAGCTCGGCGAGCTGGGGCGACAGGAAGCGCCGCAGCCGACCCATGCGCTCGATCTGGGACACCTGGTCCGCGACGCGCTCCTCCAGCTCCCGGTTCCACGAGGCGAGCTCGTCGGACTGACGCTTGATGGTGTCCTGGTAGCGCTTGATCCTCGCCAGCGACGCCACCCGCGCGAGCAGCTCGCTGGTGTTGATCGGCTTGGTCAGGAAGTCGTCGGCGCCGGCCTCGAGCGCCTTGATCTTCTGCTCGTCGCCGCTCGCCGTGACCATGACGACCGGCAGGTATGCCGTGGCCGGCCGCTCCCGGATCGTCCGGCACACCTGGTAGCCGTCCATGCCCGGCATCACGATGTCGAGCAGCACCAGGTCCACGTCACCCTCGTCGATCGCGGCCAGCGCCTCCTGGCCCGATGCCGCGGCACGCACGTCGTACCCCCGCGACGTCAGGATCGCCTCGAGCAGTCGGATGTTCTGAGGCTGGTCGTCGACGACCAGGACGCGGGCGTCCGCAGGAGCCGTGTCGTTCATGCAGTTCCTCTCAGTCGAAGGAAGTCGCGTACCTGCTGGGGAAGGGCACGCACGCTGATCGGCTTCTCGACGTATCCGTCGAACCCCGACGCGAACGCCCGCTCCCGGTCGTCGTTCATCGCGAACGCGGTCACCGCGACCACCGGGATCTGGATCTCGTCGGCCTCCCGGATCTGCCTCAGCGCCTCGGCGCCGTCGATCCCCGGCAGCTGCAGGTCCATCAGGATCAGGTCCGGCGAGCTCTCGTGTGCCAGCCGCACGCCGTCCTCACCCGTCGTCGCCTCGATCACCTCGTAGCCGGAGTAGGTGAGCACGTCCCGGACCAGCTTCAGGTTCTTCGGGTTGTCCTCGACCACCAGGATGCGGCTCGGGTTCATGTCCTCACTTCGCCTCCGTGCTCGGTCCGCTGTGCGCGGGCACCGGGACACCGACGCCCGCCAGCGCCGCCAGCAGCGCGTCACGGCCGACCGGCTTGACCAGGTACGCCGCGGCTCCCATCGCCACCCCGCGCGTCCTCTCGTCCACGATCGAGACGACGATCACCGGGATGTCGCGGGTCTCCTCCTCCTCCTTGAGGGCCTTCAGCACGGCCCATCCGTCGATGCCGGGCAGCCGGATGTCCAGCAGGACCGCGTCGGGACGGGTGCGCCGTACCGCGGCGAGGCCGGACTGGCCGTCGCGCGCGGTCGTGACCTGCAGTGCCGCCCTGGACAGGTAGGCGCGGAACAGGTCCAGCGACGGCCGGTCGTCCTCGATCACCACGACCTCCCCGCCCACCGGGAGCGGCCCACCGTCCTCCGACGTAGCGGCGGCCTGGCGCTCCCGCGCCGGGATCGAGAAGCCGAACGTGCTGCCTCGACCGACCTCGGTCTCCAGCCACATGTGGCCACCGAGGAGCTCGACGATGCGACGCGACAGGGTCAGCCCCAGGCCGGTGCCCTCCTCGCGCGAGCCGCCCCGTCCGCCTTGCTGGAACGACTCGAAGATGCGCTCCCGGTCCGCCTCGGGAACACCGATCCCGGTATCCGTGACGGTGATGTCGATGTCGGAGCCGTCGCGGACGGCTCGGACGGTCACGGAGCCGCCGTCGCCGGTGAACTTGACCGCGTTGGTGATCAGGTTGAGCAGGACCTGCTTGAGCCGGAGCTCGTCGGCGTACACCTGGCCCACGCCCTCCTCGACCTCGACCACGAGCTCGATCCCGTGCAGGGTGGCGCGCTCCCGGAGCATGGACACGGCGCCGCCCAGCAGCGCGCCCAGGTCGAACGACGTGTACTCGAGCTCCATCCGGCCGGCCTCGACCTTGGACAGGTCGAGGACCTCGTTGAGCAGCTCCAGCAGATGCTTGCCCGACCCGTGGATGTCCCGGAGGTACTCCTCCTGGCGCTCGTTGATCTCGCCGAACATCCCCTCGAGCAGGACCTCCGAGAACCCCAGCACGGCATTGAGCGGCGTCCGCAGCTCGTGGGACATGCTGGCGAGGAACTCCGACTTGTGCCTGCTGGCCAGCTCCAGCTCGGCACTCTGCTCCTTCAGCTCCTGGAACAGCTGCGCGTTCAGCAGGGCGAGCGCCGACTGGCTCGCGAAGGTCTCGAGCAGGTCGACGGTCTCCTCGGTGAAGTCGCCGGTCCGCTTGCGGCGCACGATCAGCGACCCCACGATCTGGTCCTCGCGCAGCATCGGTACGGCGACCAGCGAGCGCCACCCGGCGTCGTGCAGGATCCGCAGGTGAGGGTCGAGCTCGGTGCGGCTCAGGTCGGTGACCACGATGGGGCGGCGCTCGCGCGCGGCGCGCCCGACCAGGGTCTCGTCGAGGTCGATGCGGATCGAGCGCAGGCTCTCCACGACGTCCGGCTGGGTGCGGTAGACGCTCCGGACCCGGAAGGAGCGGTCGCGCTCGGTGTACTCCATGATCGAGCCGCCGTCGGTCCCCGAGAGCTTGACGGCGTGCATGGCGACGGTGGACAGGACCCGGTCCACGTCCAGGCTCGAGCTCACGGCCTCGCCGACGTCGCGCAACGCCTCGAGCTCCCCGACCCTCTTGGCGAGCTCGGCGCCGCGGGCCTCCAGCTGCTGCACGAGCTTGACGCCGTTGACCGCCATCGCGGCCTGACCCGCGAAGGCGGTGACGATCGACATCTCCCGCTCGTCGAAGGGCTTGACCTCGCTGCGCCAGACGTTGAGGGTACCGACCACCTCGTCGTCGAGGAGCATCGGCGCACCCATCGTCGTGCGGTACCCGCCGATCCGCTGGAGGTCGAACGCGCCGTAGTCCGGGTCCGTCAGCACGTCCGGGATCTGCTGCGTCCGACGGTCGAGCCCGACCCGGCCGATCAGGGTCTCCCGGCCGACGGCCATCGGGTGCTCGGCGATGAACCTGATCGCCTCCTCGCCGACCCCGGTGGACGTGTTCAGCCGGTAGACGCCGTCCTCGAGCAGGTACAGGAAGGCCGCCTGGGAGCGGCACAGCCGGCGAGCGCTCTCGACGATGGTGCGCAGCACCGTCTCGGGATCGCCCGCGGAACGGCCGATGGCCGACAGCACCCCGTCGGCGGCCTCGAACTGCTCCGTGAGTGCGGCGAAGTCCCGTCGGAGCTGCTCGTGCTCCTCGACACTGACGCTCTCGAGGCGATCGCCCATCGCCTGCCTCCCCCGTCGCCCGGGGCACCAGGCGCGCCACGACGACGACCCTTCGAGTGTCCTCAGGATCGATGCCGGGGGCAATCGTTCGCGGGATTGACGGGCGAGGCGGGCCCTAGCCCTCGAGCCGGAAGCCGACCCCGCGGACGGTGACGACCCGCTCGACCGGACCGGCCTTCTCCAGCTTCTGCCGGAGTCGGCCGATGGTGACGTCGAGGGTCTTGGTCGAGCCGTACCAGGCGTCGCTCCAGACCTCCGACATCAGCTGCGAGCGGGAGACGACCTTGTCCCGGTTGGCGGCCAGGACGGCGAGGACGTCGAACTCCTTGCCGGTCAGGGCGACCTCGTGGTCGCCGACGTGGACCCGGTGGGCGTCGACGTCCACCTGGAGACGCTGCTCGCCGTCGGGGGCGCCCGCGGAGCGGGCCGACGTACGGCGCAGCAACGCGCGCAGCCGAGCGAGCAGCTCGGCCAGGCCGAACGGCTTGGCGAGATAGTCGTCGGCGCCCGCGTCGAGGCCGACCACCCGGTCGATCTCCTGGGTGCGGGCGCTCAGGATCAGGACCGCGCCCCTGTACTCGGCCGCGCGGAGCCGCCGGCACACCTCCAGCCCGTCGATGTCGGGCAGCCCGAGGTCGAGGATCACGATGTCGTACGTCGCCCGCTCGGCCGCCGCGATCGCGTCGCGGCCGGTCGAGGCCTGGTCGACGGCGTAGCCCTCACGCGCCAGCGTCTGCACGAGCGGCGAGACGATGTCGGTCTCGTCCTCCACGAGCAGAACGCGGTGTGACATGGCTCGGAGCATAAGTCGCGCCCATCAGCTAATCCGGTGTTCGGTCCGACCCGCTGTGGCGTGGTTCCGCCCGCAGCGGGGACTACGGGCGGATCCACGGGCTCAGCCGACCCCACCCCCCGGCAGTCGGCGGCCACCGGCACCGTGCGGGTTGGAGCTCGCTGGGACCGGGCACCGCAACCGTACGTAAGACGATGCAACGATTGACACACAGCGGTTCCACGGAATGGTAACGACGGTCCCGTGCTGCACCGGCTCGTCCCCACGGGTGGTGTCGAGCCCTCAGCCGGTGAACAGATCGCCGTGCTCGGCCACCCGGGCGAGCACCTCGTCGTACCGGAACTGCTCGAGGCCGAGCGGGTCCTCGGCCCCCTCGTCGACCTCGTCCCAGGTGAGCGGAGTGGCGACCCAGGGGCGCTCCACGCCACGCAGCGAGTACGGCGACACGGTGGTCTTGGAGCCGGCGTTCTGCGACCAGTCGAGGAACACCTTGCCCGAGCGCTTCGCCTTGGTCATGGTCGCGGTGACCAGCTTCGGGTGCTCGGTCTGGAGCTGCTCGGCGATCTCCTTGGCGACGGCCGAGGCGTCGTCGGAGTCGCGGCGGCGCGGCAGGTGCGCGTAGAGGTGCATCCCCTTGCTGCCACTGGTCACCGGACGGGTGTCGAGCTTCCGCTCGGCCAGCTTGTCGCGGACCAGGAGGGCGACCCGGCAGCACTCGTGGAGACCGGCCCCTTCGCCGGGGTCGAGATCGATCACGATCCGGTCGGCGCCGCGCGGCTTGCCCTGCCGGGTGACCGTCCACTGGTGGACGTGCAGCTCGAGGGCGGCCAGGTTGGCGGCCCAGGTGAGGGTCGCGAGGTCGTCGATGATCGGGAAGACCAGGCGGTCACCGTGCCGGCTCTCGCCACGGGAGCCGGTCGTGGGGACCTCCGCGGTGCGCACCCACGTCGGCGTCCCCGCGGGTGCGTTCTTCTCGAAGAAGCGGGCCTTCTCGACGCCGTTCGGCCACCGGACGCGGGTGACCGGACGGTCCTTCAGCAGCGGCAGGAGCACGGGCGCGACCTGGGCGTAGTAGTTGAGCACCTCGCCCTTCGTGGTGCCGGTGCGGGGGTAGAGCACCTTGTCGAGGTTGGACAGCTTGAGGGTGCGGCCCTCGACGTCGACCCGCACCTCCTCGCCGCTGCCAGGACTCATCTGCCGACCGCCATCACCGGCACCTTGGCCGGGTCGAGGCGCCACATCAGCCTCTTCAGGAAGGAACGCGGGGCGCTGACGCACCCGGCGGTGGCCCCGCTGCCGTTGACGTGCAGGAAGATCCCGGCCCCGCGGTGGCGCACCTGGGCATGGTTGTAGCCGGTCACGATGGAGAACTCGTACTGGACCGGGAAGTCGCGCAACCGCTCGGAGCCGTTCTCGTTGCTGGCCGGCAGCCACCAGCGGAACCCGCCCTGCGCCTTGTTGCGGTAGCGGTTGTAGTAGCGCGAACCGTTGTCCTCGACCCAGTAGTCGCCCGTCTTGATCCGGCGGTAGGGCAGGCTCCAGGAGTCGCCGCGCGGGTGCCGGCCGAACGCCGAGATCAGCGTCGTCGTGCCGAGCGGGGTGGTGCCGGTGCCCTGATGGCGCTTGCGGGGCGCGACCAGCCCGCCGTACCCGATGCGGCCGTCCCGTACGGCGTACACAGGCTGCCAGCGGCCCTGGCGGAGCACCCAGTACCCGATCCGCGCGTGGTAGCCGTGCGTGTGGTCGACGGTGACGACCTGGCGGGTGTGGTCGTGCAGGGCGACCCGGACGCCCCCGAGGGTGACGTCGTGCTGCTCGGCATGGGCTGGTGACGACGTGGCCGCCACGGCGACGCCGATGAGCGAGGTCGCGAGCGGCAGGAGCCCGAGCTTCCTCATGTCAGGTCCTCCGGGGTCAGGTCGGAGCGGGTGCCGACGTACGACGGTTGGCGGATGCGGCCCTGTGCGGACGGGCCCAGCGACTCGACGTCCACGACGAGAACCGGCTCGACCCAGGTGACGCCGACGGCGTCGAGCCGCGGCACCTCGTCGGCGAACGGGGTGGAGTCGCGGGTGAGACCCGCGAGCACCTCGCGCAGCACCGCGGCCTTGCGACCGGCGATGCCACTGCCGACCCGACCACGGTAGAGCAGTCCGTCGGCGGAGGGCTGGCCGACCAGCACCGCGCCGAGCCGGTCGCGCGAGTCGGTCTCGGGGCGCCAGCCGCCCACGACGTACGACTCTCGCCGGCGGTGGGCGAACTTGAGCCAGTCCTTGCTGCGCAGCCCGGGTCGGTAGCGGCTCGACAGTCGCTTGCTGACGATGCCCTCGAGGCCCTGCTCGTACGTCGCGTCGAACAGCATGCGCCCGTCGGCGTACACCGGTGGGGTCTGCCAGCGGTCGTCGTTCAGGTCGAGTCCCTCGAGAATCTCGCGGCGCGCCCCCAACGGCTGGTCCATCAGGTCACGGTCGCCGAGACGGAGGACGTCGAAGACCAGCAGGGTGACCGGGATCCGCTCGGCGAGGTGGCGCGCCCGATCGACACGTGAGACATGCATCCGTTCGGCCAGCGCCCCGAAGCTGGGTGCCCCGTCTGCGAACACGACCACCTCGGCGTCGAGCAGCGCGTCGTCCGCCGGGAGGGCGGCCAGCTCGGGGAACGACACGGTCGCGTCGTTCTCGTTGCGGCTGAAGAGGCGGGTCGCTCCACCGCGTACGTCGGCGAGCACGCGCATGCCGTCCCACTTCACCTCGTGCTGCCACTCGTCACCGGTCGGCACGTGCGTGCCGCGGGTCGCGAGCATGGGACGCATGCCGCCATCCTGGCAGGGTCGCACCCGGCCGATCGCGCGTGCGTTCGGGCGCTCCCTCCCTGATACTGGACGAAACCGACGAGTCACGGAGGTATGAGATGCGTGCGATCTGGAAGGGCGCGGTGTCGTTCGGGCTCGTCAGCGTGCCGGTGAAGCTGTACTCGGCCACGGAGTCGCACGACGTGTCGTTCCGCCAGGTGCACGCCAAGGACGGCGGCCGGATCAAGTACCAGCGGGTCTGCGCGATCGACGGCGAGGAGGTCGAGTACGCCGACATCGCCAAGGGCTACGAGACCGAGGACGGCGAGATGGTCATCCTCACCGACGATGACATGGCCGCGCTGCCCAGCGAGTCGTCGCGCGAGATCGCGGTCGAGAAGTTCGTGCCCAGCGACCAGATCGACCCGATGCTCTTCGAGAAGAGCTACTACCTCGAGCCGGAGAAGACCGGCGCCAAGCCGTACGCCCTCCTCCGCCAGGCCCTTCTCGATGCCGACCGGATGGCGGTGGTGACCGTCGCACTCCGGCAGCGCACGACCGTGGCCGTGCTGCGCGTGCGCGACGACGTGATCGTGCTCCAGACGATGATGTGGCCCGACGAGATCCGCACCCCCGACTTCTCGATCGAGTCCGGCGAGGTCAAGGACGCCGAGGTGAAGATGGCCAACATGCTGGTCGAGACGCTGGCCGGCGACTTCGACGCGAGCGAGTACGAGGACGACTACGCCGAGGCCGTCGAGGAGCTGGTCAAGAACAAGATCGAGGGCGGAGAGGTCAAGAAGACCCCGACCTCGACCAAGTCCTCCGGCGAGGTCGTCGACCTGCTGGCCGCGCTGCAGCGATCCGTCGACGCCGCCAAGACCGCGCGTGGCGAGTCCGACGACAAGGACGACAAGAAGCCGGCCAAGAAGACCGCCAAGAAGGCAACCACCAAGAAGGCCGCGAAGAAGAAGGCCAGCTGAGCTCTGTCACCTGCTCTGCCCCCAGGTTGGGGACGTCGGTCGGCGACGTTCACGCAAGCCGCGGTCCGGTGACGGCACCGGCGGATCGCGGGTTGCGGTCGCGAACTCGGATCGTGCTGGTGGCCGTGGCTTCATGCGCACCGTACGTCCCGGCCTCCGCTTCCAGGTGGCTTCGGGTGCACGCCGGGCTAGTGCCGAAAAGATCAGTTGGACGGTCCCGAAGAGAATTCCTCTGTGGATGATCTCGGATATCGAGATCAACGCTGTGGATATCGCTCGAATTGTCGGTGGCGGCTGATTCGATCACGGTATGTCGATCTCGGAGCTCCATCCCCACACCGGCCCGATGCGCGGGCCTGCGGGGGTGCTGGCCGAGATCGCCGCCGAGCTGCGAGATCTGGACGCCACCTTCTGGGCGACGCAGCCGGACGACGAGCTGGTCGCGGTCGTGGAGCTGGCCGAGCAGGCCCGCTCGGCGCTGGCCGCGGTCCAGGCCGGTGCGGTGGCCGAGGCCGACGCCCGCGACCTGGCCAAGCAGCGGCTCCGCTACGGCTCGACCGGTGACTGGCTCACCCACCTCGGTGGGCTCCGCAGGGGCGACGGCCGCCGGATCGTGGCCCGCGCCCACGCCCTGACCGGCCACCTGACCGACACCCGGGAGGCGATGGCCGCCGGACGGGTGTCCCCCGAGCAGGCCGACGTGATCGTGGCCTCGGTCGAGGCGCTGCCGACCGGCTCCGCGGTCCGGTCCCGTGGCCAGGCCGTGCTCCTGGAGCACACCGGTGCCCTGGACGCCACCGAGCTGGCCACGACCGGACGCCACCTGGTGCGCGTGGTCGACCCCGACGCCGAGGACCGCAGGCTGGAGAAGCAGCTGGCCCGGGAGGAACGCGCCGCCCACCAGGCCCGGTTCCTGGCGCTGACCTTCGACGGTGCCGGCGGCGTCCGGGTCACTGGAAGAGGCTCCGCCGAGGACGGCGCCCTGCTCAGGACCGCCCTCCTGCCACTGACCGTGCCCGCGCCCACCGCCGAGGAGCCCGCCGATGACCCGCGCGACCACGGCGCCCGGATGTGGGACGCCCTGGTCGCCACCGCCCAGCACGCCCTGGACACCCAGCTCCCACCCCAGACGCATGGCTCACCCACCCGGCTCACCGTCACCACCGCCCTCGAGGCTCTGCAAAGCGGGCTCGCCACCGCCAGCATCACCGGTCCCGTCACACGGGCCGCCACCGGTGACGGGATCGAGCTCTCCGCCACCACGATCCGGCGGCTGGCCTGCGACGCCGAGATCATCCCCACCGTCCTCGGCACCCGCGGCGAACCGCTCGACGTCGGCCGCGCCCGACGTCTGGTCACCCCCGCCATCTGGCTCGCCCTGGTCCTGCGCGACCGACACTGCGCCTTCCCCGGCTGCACCCGACCACCGGTCATGTGCCACACCCACCACGTCCACCACTGGGCACTCGGCGGAGGCACCAGCCTGTCCAACCTCGTCCTGCTGTGCGGCCACCACCACCGCACGATCCACGACACCCCTTGGAAAGTCCGGATCAGCCCCCACGACCACCAACCCGAATTCCTTCCGCCACCCAAGCCCGGCACCGAAAGAAAATGGATCCGGCACCGACCACGGCTCGAATAGCGAATTCGCGTGCCAAGTCCCGGCTCCGGCAGGAGACGCGTCCCGGTTTCGTCCGGCGCGGGTGACCTCCTCGTCGAGATAGCCGGCGCGCCGTAGATCCCGGGGGCCCGCGGGATGGTTCGGCGTGACGAGTCGGCCATCGTGCGATGCTGACTCGGCCGCAGCACAGCGACGACGGCCGATCATTCCGGGAACGGCCACGAGGAGCACGGCCCAGGGAGCGCGGCCCCTAGGAGCACCGTCCCCGGGCGTCGGGGAGCTGGATCAGGGGTTCGGATGCCAGTGCTGCATGCCCCGCACGGTCTGCTCGACGTGGGTGAAGTTGACGTTCGCGTCCGTGGCGCTGCCGTCCTGCGCCCGGGCCAGCATCCGCCGCGCCTTCTTCACCCGGCCCGCGGTGAACCAGTCGACCGCGAGGAGTGCCCCGACGACCACCACCAGCGCTCCGACCACCCAGACGATCGCCGGCATCGTCCCTCCTCCTGGTCGCGCCACGGCGACACTGTCGAGGATGGTACGCCGCTGTGGGCCGCACCCGGGCGACGAACGGCTCGGGCCACCCGTCGTCATCGGCTCAGTCGGTGACCAGGCTCTTGCACAGCACGGTCCTGTCATCCGGCGACCGGTCGCTCTCGGCCCAGCCGCACTGGCGGTAGAACTGGACGTCCTCGTCCCGCGAGGCCACCCAGACGCGGTCGTAGCCGCGTTCCCGGGCGAGGTCCTCGGCGGCCGAGATCATGAGCCGCCCGATCCCGCACCGACGTGCCTCCCGGTGCACCACCATCCGCACCAGCCACGGCGCCAGCCCGTCGCAGCCGACCACGTCGTCGTCGCGGTGCCCGAGCGTCACGGCGCCGATCGCCTGACCCTCGACCCCCATCGCGACCAGCGTCAGCGGAAGTCCGTCCTGGCCGGCGTCGCGGGCGGTCGACTCGATCCACGGGCCCGCCGTGCCGCCCTGCCCGGACGCACGCCAGCGGAGGACACCGACCTCGGCGATGAGTTCTGGTTGATCCGCGAGCAGCCCGAGAAACAGCGCGGGGCGCTCCCGCATGGCGGAACCGTAACCCGCGGTCGCCTCCGGGCACAGCGTCTCGGCGCGACCGACCCGGATCCGCCCCTGGCTGTCGCGGGCGTGGCGACGTTAGGTTTCGCTGCGTGACGGGGGAGGGATGGCGCCGGCGACTCCGGGTTGCCGGACAGTCCTTCGTCGCCAGCGCGCGCAACCCCGCCGTACGCCGGATCCAGCTCGGCTTCGCCGGTGCCTGCACGGCGGAGTGGACCTTCACCGTGGTGCTCTCGGTCTACGCGTTCAACCAGGGCGGCGCCAAGGCGGTCGGTCTGGTGTCCCTGCTGCGGATGCTGCCGTCGGCGGCCCTCGCACCGTTCGCCTCGGCCGTCGCCGACCGGTGGCGGCGCGACCTGGCGCTCACCGTGGTCTCGGTGACCCGGTGTGCCACCGCGGCCGGCATCGCCATGATCGTCGCCGCGGGTGGCTCCCAGGTGGCGGTGTACGCCCTGGCGATCCTCTCGACCGCCGCCGCGCTGCTCTACCGCCCGGTGAACTCGGCCCTGCTCCCCCTCCTCTGTCGTACGCCGTCGGAGCTCGCGTCGGCGAACGTCGTCCGCGGTCTTCTCGACTCGATCTCCACCCTGGTCGGCCCGGCCCTGGCCGCCGGGCTCCTGGTCGGCGGCAGCACGTCGTCGGGTTTCCTCGCCGTCGCCGTCCTCGCGGGCCTCTCGGCGCTGGTGACGCTCGGTCTGACCGTCGAGGAGCCCGAGCGCCAGGCCGCTCGCTCATCCGTCACGGCGGGGCTCCTCCACGGGGCGCAGGTCGCGGTCCGCACGCCACAGCTGCGGGTGATGTTCGTGCTCCTGGCCGCCCAGACCCTCACCCGGGGCGCCCTGTCGGTGTTCTCCGTCCTGGTTGCGGTCGACCTGCTCGACATGGGTGAGCCCGGCGTCGGCACCCTGACCGCCGCCGTCGGCGCCGGAGCCGTCATCGGGTCGCTCGGCGCCTCGATGTTCGTGGGCAACCGTCGACTGGCCGCGTGGTTCGGTGCCGGCGTGGCGACCTGGGGCGCACCCCTCGTCGTCCTGGCGATCGCTCCGAGCCAGCCGGCGGCCCTCGTCCTGTTCGCGCTGATCGGGGTGGGCAATGCCCTGGTCGACGTCGGTGTCTTCACCCTCGTCGCCCGGCTCGCGCCGGAACGCGTGCTGGCCCGGGTGTACGGCCTGCTCGAGAGCGTCGGCGCGATCGCGGTCGGAGCCGGCTCGGTGTTGGCCGCCTGGCTCGCGTCCACGACGGACCTGCGCGTGTCACTCGCGCTGATCGGGGCCGTCGGCCCCGCCCTGGTGCTGATCCTCTGGTTCCAGCTGCGTCGCATCGACGAGGCGATGGTGGCCCGCGACGAGGACCTCGGCCTGCTGCGCCGCGTGACCGTCTTCGACCCGCTGCCCCTGCCTGCCCTCGAGCAGCTCGCCGCCGGTCTGGTCCCGCGCCACGTGTCCGCCGGTGAGACGGTCTACCAGCAGGGCGACGCAGCGGACGGCTGTTTCATCATCGAGAGCGGGCACGCCGACGTGCTCGGCGACGGCCGTCCGATCGCCACGGTCGGACCCGGTGAGCTGGTCGGCGAGATCGCGCTGCTGCGACAGGTCCCACGGACGGCGACGGTCCGGGCCACGACCGCGATGGACGTGCGGCTGCTCGAGGCGGACCGCTTCGTCTGCGTGGTGACCGGGTGGGAGACGAGCCGCGAGGTGACCAGCGGCCACGTCGACGAGCTGCTCGAGCGCTTCTCCCCGGGCGACTCGCCGCCGGAGGGCGCATGAGCCGTGCGCGTCTGATCCACCTGAACGGGCCACCCGGGATCGGGAAGTCCACCCTGGCTCGCCGGTACGCCGCAGAGCACGCCGGCGTCCTCCTGTGTGACGTCGACGTGCTCCGCACCATGATCGGCGGCTGGCAGGAGGACGACGGTGCCGCGGGGCGAGCGCGCACCGCGGCCCTGGCCCTGATCACCGGTTACCTGGGCACCGGCCACGACGTCGTGCTGCCCCAGCTGGTCGCCCGCGACGACCAGCTGTCCCGGTTCACCGCGGCGGCGCGCGCGGCCGGCGCCGGACACGTCCATGTGATGCTGACGGCCGACACCGAGACCCTCGTTCGGCGTTTCCATGGCCGGGCCGAGGCCGCGCGCGACGAGTGGACGGCGTACGCCACGAGCCTGTGGGCCGAGCAGGGCGGCGACGACGCACTGGTGTCCCTGTCGGCGCGGCTCGATGCGTTCCCGGCGGTGCGGGTCACCAGCACCGACCCGGAGACGACGTACGCCGGGCTGCTGGTGGCGCTCGGCGAGCACGTGTGAGAGAAAGTTCGGAGTCGATGTCGAAACCCGGATCGGTCGTGCGACGTACGGGCGAACGATCACTCACCGAGAGGACACACCGATGCGTTACCTGTGCTTCGTGAAGATGGACGAGTCCAAGGCCAACCCGCCGCAAGCGCTCATGGACGCGATGGGCGAGCACGTCGGCGCGGCCATCGCGAACGGTTCCTTCGTCGACGGGGGTGGCCTGTACGGCGCCGCCGACGCCGTCGAGTTCCGGGTGCGCGGCGGCAACCTGACCGTCACCGACGGGCCCTACGCCGAGGCCAAGGAGGTCATCGGCGGCTGGGCGATCGTCAAGTTCGACACCGAGGAGGAAGCCCGCGCCGAGGGCCAGGCGATGGCCGACCTGCACCTGCAGCACTGGCCGGGCTGGGAGGGCGCGATCGAGATCCGCCGCATCTCCGAACCCGACGAGGCGCCGACCGGCTCCTGACGTCCTCGGGTGGCCCCGCCCTACGCTCCTGTGTGTGAGCGAGGCCGGGGCCCCACAGGACCCCCATGAGATCGTCCAGCGGGTGTGGCGTGCCGAGTCGGCACGCCTCGTGGGCGCACTCACCCGGATGACGCGCGACCTGACCCTCGCCGAGGACCTCGCACAGGACGCGCTCGTCGCCGCACTCCAGCAGTGGCCGGAGAGCGGCGTCCCCGACAACCCGGCGGCCTGGCTCATGCAGACCGCCAAGCGGCGCGCGGTCGACCACTTCCGCCGAGCCGACACCCTGCGCCGCCGTACGACGGAGCTCGGTCACGCCCTGGAACGGGAGGAGGTGGAGATGCCCGACCTCGACGCGTTCGTCGACCACATCGACGACGACGTGCTGCGACTCGTCTTCCTCACCTGTCATCCCGCACTGTCACCCGAGAGCCGGGCGGCGCTGACCCTCCGCCTCGTCGGGGGTCTGACCGTGCCCGAGATCGCCCGCGCCTTCCTGACCAAGGACGCGACCGTCGGGCAGCGCATCTCGCGCGCGAAGAAGACCCTCGAGGGCGAGTCGATCGAGCTCCCTGTGGGGCCGGAGCGCGAGCGCCGGCTCGACGACGTGATGGGGGTGCTCTACCTGATCTTCAACGAGGGGTACGCCGCCACCGCCGGGGCCGACTGGACCCGACCCGACCTGTGTGCCGAGGCGATCCGGGTCACCCGGATGCTCGCCGACGTGGCACCGCGCGAGCCCGAGGTCCACGGGCTGCTCGCGCTGATGGAGCTGCAGGCATCGCGGCTGCACGCCCGCACCGGCCCGGACGGGCGACCGGTCCTGCTCGAGGACCAGGACCGCTCACGCTGGGACGAGCTGATGATCCGCCGCGGGCTCGCCGCCCTCGACCGGGCGATGGCCGTCGGCACGTCCGGGCGCCCGATCGGTCCGTACGTCGTCCAGGCCCAGATCGCGGCCTGCCATGCCAGCGCCACGAGCGCCGAGGACACCGACTGGCGCGCCATCGCGGACTGGTACGACCTGCTGGCTCACCTGGGCGACAACCCCGTTGTCGAGGTGAACCGGGCGGTCGCCCACGGTCGCGCGTTCGGACCCGAGGCCGGGCTCGCGGTCCTGGACGCGGTGGCCGGACACCGGTCTCTGGCCGGGTCCCACCTGGCGCCCGCCGTGCGCGGCGACCTGCTCGAGCGAGCGGGCCGCCGCGCGGAGGCAGCAGCGGCGTTCACCGAGGCTGCCGGACTGACCGGCAACGCCGGCGAACGCGCGCTGCTGCTCCAGCGGGCCGCGGCCTGCGCGACGTGATCGCGCGCTAGCGGATCACCGGATCGCGCGCGACTCCGCTCACGAGTCCGGCCGTGGGCATGTAGAACCAGTGCCGGCGCACACAGCGGATGCGTGCGTGCTCCACCGGTCCGTCAGTGCTGTCGAGCAGCACCCGGTCGGTCACCTCGGCGGTGGCCGAGCACTCCGGGCATGCCGTCAGCTCTCCCAGCAGGTCCGCGCTCATGGCTTCAGCCGGCGCAGCGGTCCGTGCTGGTCACCGAACTGGTCGGTGTTGAGTACCTGGACGCCGGCGTCGTGCTCGCCGTTGAACGGGGTGGTCGTGCCGAGGCAGCCGGCCTGGACGGCATCCTCCGGAGAGTTGAACCACAGCCCGAGGTGGAACGTGTGGATCGGGCCGAACGCCGGGTTGCTGGTCGCGTCGGGTGTGGGCGAGGAGTGCACCGATGGTGCCGTCGCGGTGCCCGGGGCGACCGCGAACGTCTCCTCGTTGAAGCGGCCCACGAACGTGCCGTCCGCGACCCCGTGCCCATCGCTCTCGAGGTCGCCCTGGTACCACGACACCCCGAACGGCGCATCGGGCACCTGGATCACGAAGAGGTCGAAGTCGGTGCGGTGCGGCAGCCCGGTGGCGTGCACCCTCATCTCCTCGACCGGTCCGCGGTTGCGGATGCTGACCTTCGCCTTCGCGTCGGGCAGGCAGCCGGCGGCCACGATGCCCGGCGAGCGGTGCATGCGGAAGGTGTTCGTCTGGCTGGCGGCGTCCGCGTGAGTGGTCGCCACGATCGCGGCCCCGGACGCGATCACTGCGGCGGCCCATGCGGTCGCCCTGCGTGTGTTGGTCATCTCGGTTCTGCTTCCTGGTGCGAAGCACCAGACCCCCGTGGTCTGTTGCGTGTGGAACGCTCCCCGATCCCGACGCTTCGGACGTGGAGACGGGATGGCGATCGTCCCGAGAAGTCGTGGAGAGCGCCCGGTCGAAATCGGCGGTGGCCATCCGACGCAGGGGGTGACCGACCACCGATCGAGGAGACACCATGGGCAGCATCACCCCGACGAGCGAGGGGATCGTGAGCACCAGACCCAGCATCCAGGGTGCGAGCACCCAGAACACCAGCACCCAGAACACCACCAGCCAGAACACCAGCAGCCAGAGCACCGCCTCCAGGGCCGCAGAGATCGCCGGATCGAGCTCGCTCGCGAGGCCCGACCACACCCCCCACGAGGAGCAGCCATGAGCACCACCGGAGAACCCTGCTGGATCCAGCTGACCACCGGGGACGTCGACACCGCGATCTCCTTCTACGACGACCTGTTCGGCTGGTCGGCCGGCGCGCCGAGCGCGGAGTACCAGGACTACCGGATGTTCTTCCGGGGTGAGCAGCCGATCGCCGGTCTCGTGCCGACACCGGAGGGCGTCGCCAGCGCCTGGTCGGTCTTCCTCGCGACGTCCGACCTCGCCGGGACCGTGGAGCGCGCGAGGACGGCCGGCGGGCGGGTCCTGGTCGAGCCGATGCCGGTCGCCGACCTGGGATCGTTCGCCGAGCTGGCCGACCCCGCCGGAGCGGCGATCGGCGCCTGGCAGGCCGACACGTTCCCCGGCTTCGTGACGCGGAACGAGGAGAACGCGCCCGCGTGGTTCGAGACGCTGACCACGCGGTACGACGAGGTGGTCGCGTTCTACCGCGACGCCTTCGGCTGGGAGACCCATGTCATGGGCGACGCCCCGGAGTTCCGGTACACGACGCTCGGGCTGAACGAGAACGCCCGCGCCGGGATCATGGACGCGACCCACTTCCTCGGCGACGAGCCGGCGCGCTGGCAGTTCTACCTGCAGGTCGCGGACACCGACGAGACGATCGCGAAGGCGGTGTCGATCGGCGCCGAGGTCGTCGCGGCGGCCGACGACACGCCGTACGGTCGGATCGCGACGATGACCGACCCGGCCGGCATCCCGTTCTGCGTGCTCGGCCCCAACCTCGAGGCCTCCTGATCACCGGGTGAAGTCCGGTGCGACCAGCGGCCAGGGGCGGGCGGTCTCGAGCTGGGCGGCGAGGCTGAAGAGCACCTCCTCGCCGTCGGTCGGCCCGACCAGCTGGACGCCGACCGGAAGCCCGTCGCTGCCCGTGCCCGACGGGACCGAGCAGGCGGGGTTGCCGGCGACGTTCCACAGGGCGACGTACGCGATGGCGGGCAGCGACTTGAGCGAGGCGCGGACGGTCCCGGTGCCGTCGAGGATCCCGACCCGGGGCGGCCGGTGGGCGATCGAGGGGGTGAGCAGGACGTCCACCTCGTGGAAGACCCGGTTGGCCCTCTCGGAGACCCGCTCGGTGGCACGGAGGGCCCCGTTCAGCACCGCAGGGGTCACCCAGGTTCCGAGCCGGCAGGTCTCGCGGGTACGGCGTTCGAGCCGCTCGTAGTGCTCGACCTGGTCGGCCTCGGACCGGATGCCGCCGAAGAACTGCGGGACGAAGGCGGCCGTCGGGTCGGGGTAGTGCGGGTCGACCTCACGCACCTGATGACCGAGGTCGGAGAGCAGGCGTGCGGTCTCGCGGACCACCGCTACGGCGTCGGCGTGCGGGCGCACGCCCCGGGCGACCGGCTTCACCGACCAGCCGACCCGGAGCCGGCCAGGATCGCGGCGTGCGGCCTCGACGAACGAGCCGACCTCTCCCGCCTGCCACCGGTCGCTCGGCAGGTGACCGCGGATGGCGTCGTACACGATCGCCGAGTCGAGGACCGTGCGCGTCAGCGCTCCGGCCGTGCCGAGCGCCCACCAGAGGTGCTCGTGCGGTGCGCTCGTCACCCGCCCGCGCTGCGGCTTCATTCCGAACAGCCCGCAGCACGCCGACGGGATCCGGATCGAGCCACCGCCGTCGCCACCCATCGCGACCGGGACCATCCCCGATGCCACCGCGGCGGCCGAGCCACCGCTGGAGCCTCCCGGGGAGAACGCCGTCCGCCAGGGGTTGCGCGTGTAGCCACGCGCGACGGACTCGGTGTAGGGGAAGGCGCCGAACTCCGGCATGTTGGTCTTGCCGACCACGATCGCCCCGGCGGCGCGCAACCGTCGTACCACCTCGCCGTCCTCGACGGCCGGTGTGCTGTTTCCCAGGCCGCCGAAGGTCGTCACGCAGCCGGCGACGTCGAGCTCCTCCTTGATCGCGACCGGTACGCCGTACAACGACCCCCGGGTGCCGTCGTGTCCGAGCGCGAGGGACCGTGCCTGCTCCCGCGCCCGGTCGCCGAGCACCACCGAGAACGCGTTGAGCCGCCCGTCGTGCGCCGCGATCGCGGACAGGGAGCGCTCCACCTCGGCGTCGGGCGTGGTGGTCCCGGACGTGATCCGGTGGACGATCTCCGTGGCGGTGGGGGCGGGCTCGGTCTCAGGCGTGGCCACACCGGCAGCCTAGGGTCAAGTTTTCCCGGTTCACGCCCGCTGTCGGCCCGGATGGGCGAAGATCCTCGCGGTGACCGAACCGGCAGGGGGTCGGAGCCGGGTCACCGGTGGGCCGCCCGACAGGTGGCGAAGGGGGCAGCTGATGAACCTGCGCTACGTGGCAGCCGTCGCCGTCCTCACGTCCGTGGCGATCCACCTCACCCTCTGGTTCCAGGGGATGAGGTCCGTGCACGTGATCGGCCCTGCGTTCCTGCTGAACGTCACCGGTGGGATCGTGATCGCCGCGCTGCTCGTCCGCTGGCGCCACCCGGGCGCGGGCGTGCTCGCCGCGTGCTTCGGGATGGCGACGCTGGGGGCGTTCACCCTGGCCAGCACGATCGGCCTGTTCGGCGACCACGAGACGTGGGCGGGCTTCTCGGTGTTCACCGCCGCCACGGTCGAGATCGTCGCGATCGTGATGGGACTCGCGATCATGCTCGAGGACCCGACCTCGGAGACCGTGCCAACAGGGCGGGCTCAGTCCGTCGGCGCGCACCGGTCGGACAGGGCGTAGCGCAGCAGCACCACGTCGCCCAGCTGCCGGGTCTCGGCCAGGACGGCGCGCCGGCCGGGGTGCCACGGGAAGTGCCCCTCGCCGACGAACCGGCGTGCGCCGGCCTCCCCGACGAAGAACGGCGCCACCACCAGCTGCAGCTCGTCGACGAGGTCGTCGGCCAGGAACTGGGTGTGCACCGCCGCCCCACCCTCGACCATGAGGCGACGTACGCCGCGCCGGTACAGGTCGCGGGACAGGTCGGCCATCCGCACCGGGTCACCCGCGTCGACGACCTCGCCCAGCCGACCGAGGCGCTCGTCGAGGGCCGCGGCGACCCGGCTGCTGGCGTAGACCAGCTTCCGGCTGCCGTCGTCGGCGAAGAAGCGCTGTGAGGGGTCGAGCCGGCCGCGCTGGGTGACCGTCACCTTGACCGGATGCTCGGTGAGGCCGCGGTCGAGCCGGTCCCGCCTGCGCCCGGGGTCGCGGACGAGCAGGCGAGGGTTGTCGTTGCGGACCGTGGTGGCGCCCACGAGGATCGCGTCGACGCCCGCACGCACCTGGTCGACCCGGTCGAAGTCGAGGTCGTTGGACAGCAGCAGACGGCTCTCGGTGGCGCCGTCGATGTAGCCGTCGATCGACATGCTGCAGCTGAGGAGGGTGTAGGGCCGGTCAGCCATGACGAGCCTCCTCGAGAGCCGGGGCGGGTCGGTCGACGGTCGGGCGACGACGACGTACGACGACGTCGCCCAGCAGGACGAGCACGCCGGGCAGGGTTGCGACGGCGGCGAGCACGCCGAACACGACGCTCACCGTCAACCCGGTCGTGGACCCGAGCCCGGCCAGGGCGAACACGCCGGCGGTGACTCCCTCGCGGGGGCCCCACCCGGCGATGTTCAGCGGCACCGCCGAGCCCACGAGCACGGCCAGCGAGATCGCAACGAGCGAGGCAGGAGTGGTGTCGACGCCCACGCTGGCCACCGCCACCAGGAAGACCGCCACGTGTGCCGCCGTCGAGGCGCAGGAGGCGACGACCACCGGGACGGCGACCCCCGGCCGTAGGAGCGTCCGCAGGTCGTGGCCGACGAACGCGCCCGCGCCCCGGCGGCGCCCCAGCCACCAGGCGACGAGCGCGAACGCACCGAGGCCGGAGAGCGCCACCGGAGCGTAGGGGCGCAGCGGGGTGGGCAGCACGGTGAGCGCGATGACCAGCAGCACGGCCTGGACGAGCTGGCCGGAGACCCGGTCCCACACGGTGCCGCGGAGGCCCACGCCCAGGCTGCCCACGTCCTGGCCGTGCCGCACGCCCCGGTGTGCGTCACCGAGGACACCACCGGGCAGGGCGGCGTTGAGGAACTGCGAGCGGTAGTACGCCGCGACCGAGCCGAACGCGGTGAGCGGGGCGCCGAGGGCGCGTGCGACCGCTCGCCACCGCCAGGCGTTGGCGAGGGTGGCGAGACCGGTCAGGACCACTGCCGCCGTGACGGAACCCCACGTCGTGACCCGCCACGCGGCCGCGAACGGGCCGGTGCCGAACCTCCAGACCAGGGCGACCAGGACGAGGGCGCCGCCGAACAGCCGCAGGGCCGGCCAGGCACGCCGTACGCCGTCGGGAAGTACGAGTGCCGAGCTCACGACCGGCCTCCCGTGCGGCTGTGGGGGCGGGCCGGTCCGGCGGGCGCCGCGGCGGCCACTCGATCGAGCACGGCCTCGACGTCGTCCACGGTCTCGTCCCAGCGGCGGAGGGCGGGGCGGCGGCGGGCGGTGGCATGCGCGAGGCGTTCACGCAGGCTCGGGTCGTCGAGCCAGGCGCGCAGGGCGCCGGCCAGCCCACCCGCGTCCTCGGGCTGGACGAGCAGTCCCGGGAGCGCGCCGACCGGCGCGTGCCCGAGCGCCTCCGGCACGCCGCCGACCGCGGTCGCGACGACCGGCAGACCGTGTGCGAGGGCCTCCACGACGACCATCCCGTAGCTCTCCGACCGGGACGGCAGCACCAGCAGGTCGGCCACGTCGTACGCCGCACCGAGGGCACGGCCGGCCAGCGGCCCCGTGAAGATCACCCGGCGCTCCCACGAGCGTGCGTACACCTGGGTCTGGAGCGCCGCCACGTGGTCGGGGTCGACCTCCAGGGAGCCGACGCAGGTGAGGGTCCATGCCCGGTCGCCGAGAGCGGCCAGCGCCTCGAAGAGCAGGTCGTGCCCCTTGCCGGGGTGGACCGCCGCGACGCACAGGAACGACGTCCCCCCTGGCGCACTGCGGTGCGGCGGGGCCGGGTCGACCGGATCGACGCCCGGGACGGCGACGTGGACCGGGCGGGCGCCGTACCAGCCGCGGATGCGTTCCCGCGCCCAGACGCTGGTGGTCAGCACGGCGGCTGCCGAGCCGAGCACCCGCGCCTCGCCGGAGTCGGGGCCGACCGGCATGTGCAGGAGCACCACCAGGCGCAGCCTGGAGGCGTAGCGCGGGAGCACCGCCGCCGCACCCGAGGCGACGAGCCCGTCGACCAGGACCAGCGCACCCTCGGGGATGCCGACCAGCAGCGCGTCCAGCTCGTGGAGGGCGGCCGGCTCCGGTGTCGGCCAGCTGCCCGCGACGGGCAGCTCGACCACCGGCCGGCCACGATGGGCCAGCACGTCGAGGACCCGGCGGTCGTAGATGTTGCCACCGCTGGGCCGAGCCGGGTCGTCGATGCCGTCGGGCAGCACGGCGTACAGAGGGACCGTCATGGCGCCCTCTCGTAGCTCGCCCAGGCCACCGGCGTCTCGCGGAGCGTCACCCGGATGCGGGCCAGGTCGCCGGCGGCGACGCCGAGAGAACCGTCGTGGACGCGGGCGGCCAGGCGGTCCGCGATCTCTCGACAGAGCACCTCGGTGGTGGTGTTGAGCCCGGCCAGGGACTCGACCTCGTCGAGGTTGCGATAGGTCAGATCCGCCAGGACCGCCGTCAGGGCGGCACCGGCCCTCCCGATGTCGAGCACGATGCCGTCCGCGTCGAGCTCCGAGCGCGCGAACGCCGCCTCCACGACGTACGTCGCGCCGTGCAGCGCCTGGGCCGGGCCGAAGACCTCGCCGCGCAGGCTGTGCGCGATCATCATGTGGTCGCTGACCGTGACTTCGAACATCAGCGCTCCCCTGCGTCCTCGACAGGGTCCGTCGGGTAGGTGATCGTGTGGCACAGCGCCGGGATGGAGCCGGAGGCGAGCTCGGCCATCACCGGTGGCAGCTCGTCGAAGCCCGACTCGCCGGACAGCAGAGCGTCGTACGCCGGATCGGCCAGCATCCGGAGGGCCAGCGCCATCCGGTCGGCATGCGTGCGCCGGCCGCGCCGAGCCTGCGCGATCGCACCGACCTGGCTGGCCCGGATGCCGAGCCGCGCCGCGTGGAAGCGACCGCCGAGGTTCAGCTCGACGGGAGTGTCGCCGTACCAGCTGAGGTCGGTGACCATGCCGTCGGCCGCGAGCAGGTCGAGGGAGACCTGGAGGCCCGCGGCCGTGCCGCTGGCGTGGAAGACCAGCTCGAGGTCGCCCGGAGCGTCACCGGGCCGAGCGAAGGTCGCCCCGAACGTCTCGGCCAGCTCGGCACGGGTCTCGTCGGTGTCGACGACGGTCACCTGCGACCCGGGCAGCCCGGTGAGCAGCCGGGCCACGCAGAGGCCGACCATGCCCGCGCCGACGACCGCGACCCGGTCGCCGAGCAGCGGGCGAGCGTCCCACAGGGCGTTGACGGCCGTCTCCACCGTGCCCGCCAGCACCGCGCGGCGAGCAGGCACGTCGTCGGGTACGACGGTGACCGCCTCCGCCGGCACGACGTACGCCGTCTGGTGGGGGTAGAGGCAGAAGACGGTCCGGCCGGTCAGGTGGTCCGGTCCGACCTCGACGACGCCGACGTTGAGGTAGCCGTACTTCACCGGACCCGGGAAGTCGCCCTCCTGGAACGGCGCGCGCATCGTGGTGTGCTGGCTCTCCGGAACGCCGCCGCGGAAGACCAGGGCCTCGGTGCCGCGACTCACACCGGACACGAGGGTCCGGACCAGCACCTCCGCCGGACCCGGATCCGGAAGATCCGCGGAACGGATCTCACCGAACCCGGGCTCACGCAGCCAGTAAGCGCGGGCCGTTCGTGACACGTCGGCTCCCTCCACGTCCGGCGTTGGTCCTGAACCGACGCCGCCCCGCCCTCGTATGACTGGTAACCGAAGATACGGAGGCAGGGTGCGAACGGTTCATGTCGGTCCACTGACCGTACTGCCGGCTGCTGCCGCCCTGCTCCTGGCGCTGGCGGCCGCCACCGGACTGGGCGCCGGGGCGACGCTGGTGGGCGCGGCCGTCGCGGTCGCCACCTGGCTGCTGGTCGACCGCGGCGTACGGCGAGAAGGTCTGGCCCGGCTCGGCGTGGCCAACCTGGTCACGCTCCTGCGCGCCGCACTCACCGCCGGCGTGACGGCACTCGTCGTCCAGTCCTGGAGCGCTCCGGTGCCGCGCGCGCTGGTGGTGGTGCTCGCGACGATCGCGCTCGGCACCGATCTGGTCGACGGGCGCCTGGCCCGCCAGCGCAGCCTGGTCACCCGCTTCGGCGCGGCGTTCGACATGGAGGTCGACGCCTTCTTGATCCTCGTGCTCAGCGCGTACGCCGTGCCGGTGGTCGGGGCTTGGGTGCTCCTGATCGGACTGGCCCGCTACCTGCTCCTGCTCGCCGGCCTCGTCTGGCCGTGGCTGACCACACCGGCACCGCCACGCCGGTGGGCGAAGATCGTGGCCGCCGTGCAGGGGGTCGTGCTGACCGTGGTCGGCTCCGATGTCCTTCCCCGCAGCCTCTCCACGGCGCTGGCGCTCGGGTCCCTGGCCCTGCTCGTCGAGTCGTTCGGGCACCAGGTGGTGGTACTTCGGCGGCTGCGGAATGAGCACGTGGTCGCGCGGGCGGCGTGGGTGCGCCCGGTGGTCGACGTCCTGGCGATCGCCGTGGTGTGGCTGGCCCTGATGGTCCCGCGTCACCCCGAACAGCTCTCCCTGGGCGCTCTGCTGGGAATCCCGCTCGAGCTCCTGGTCTTCACCGCCCTCGCGGTCGTCCTGCCGTCTCGGTGGGGCAGGCCGCTGGCCGTGGTCGGCGGTGTCCTGCTCACGGCGACCCTCGTGCTCACCGCTCTGGACCTCGGGTTCTACGAGGCCTTCGACCGTCCGTTCAACCCGCTCAGCGACCCCGGGTACGTCGGCTCCGGCCTGGACCTCGTGCATCGGTCCGCGGGCCGGACCGCCGAGGTGCTGGCCGCCGGCGCGGCCGTGCTCGGTCTCGTGCTGGCGCTGGCCCTGTGCGTCTGGGCGACCGTACGGGTACGTCGCGCGGTCCACGAGGCCCCGCGCGCGTCGTCCCGCGTGGTGGTGGCGCTGACCGTGGTGTGGGCCGTCGCCGGGATCGGCGGGGCGCAGGTCTCCGGCACTCCGGTGGCCACGGCGCCGGCCGCCTCGCTCGTGGGCTCCCAGGTCGACGAGGTGCGCGCCGAGCTGCACGACCGCGCGGAGTTCAACCGCGCGCTCGCCCACGACCCCTACGCGCTCACGCCCGGTGCCGACCTGCTCACCGGACTCCGCGGCAAGGACGTGCTGCTGGTCTTCGTGGAGAGCTACGGACGGGTGGCCGTCGACGGCTCCTGGTTCTCGCCGATGGTGGACCGGACCCTGGGCACCTCGACGGACCAGCTGGCGGCGGCGGGGTTCCATGCGCGAAGCGGATGGATGCGGTCGCCGACCTTCGGGGGTCTCAGCTGGCTGGCCCACTCCACCCTGCAGACCGGGCTCTGGATCGACTCCCAGCAGCGCTACGACCAGGTGCTCTCCGGTGACCGGCTCAGCCTGTCCCGGGCCTTCGGTAGCGCCGGCTGGCGCACCGTGAGCGACATCCCCTCCGACGACGGGGCATGGCAGGAGGGCCGTCGCTTCTACGGCTTCGACCAGATGTACAACTCGCGCGACGTCGGCTACCAGGGTCCCCGCTTCAGCTATGCGCGGATCCCCGACCAGTACACGTTCCGTGCGTTCACCCAGCGCGAGCTGCGCCGTCCCCACCGGGGGCCGCTGATGGCCGAGATCGACCTGGTTTCCAGCCACACGCCGTGGACACCACTGCCGCGGATGGTGCCGTGGTCCCAGCTCGGCGACGGCTCGGTGTACGACGGGATGCACGCCTCGCACACGTCGTTCTTCCAGCTGCTCGGCGGGCCGGACCAGCAGCACGACTACGCCCGCTCCATCCAGTACTCCCTGCACTCCCTGGTCTCCTTCGTCCGTCACGCACACGACAAGAAGCTGGTGATGGTCGTGCTCGGCGACCACCAGCCCAACACCAACGTCAGCGGCACCGGCGTCTCGCACGACGTCCCGATCTCGCTGATCGCCCACGACCCGTTGGTCCTGGACCGCATCCGGAGCTGGGGTTGGGCACCGGGGCTCCGCCCGGACGCCGACGGCCCCGTGATGCCCATGGACCACTTCCGCGACCGCTTCCTCGGCGCGTTCGACACCGATCCGGCCACCCGCTGATCGAACCGACCGGCTCCGTGGCTCGTGTCTACTGGATGAGAGGGCCGTCCGGGCCCGGATCGGAGTTGGAAGCCCCATGACCGCACGAATCATTGCCGCGATCGCCGTCCTGGTGTCGGCGTACGTCCACCTCTACGAGTGGCTCAACGGCATGCGCCACGTCCACGTGATCGGGCCGCTGTTCGTGGTCAACATCGTGTCCGGGGTCGTGATCGCCGTGCTGCTGGTCACCTGGAAGCACTGGTTCGCCCCGTTCCTCGCCTTCGGCTTCGGCGCGACCACGCTCGCCGGGTTCGCGATCGCGACGACGAGTGCCGGCCTGTTCGGTGACCACGAGAAGTGGCAGGGCAGCTACATCTGGGCGGCCGCGATCGCGGAGGCCGTGACGGTCCTCGCCGCGCTCTTCTCGCTGTCCCGCGAGCTGCTGACCGAGCCCGAGCGCGAGCACAGCACCGTCGCCGGCTGACCCCGGCCGCCCCCGTTCAACGCCCTTCCAACACCGTCCGCCCACAGTCGGGTGGCATGTGGATCGCTGCCCCGACGTCCGCCCGGGTCCGACGCGCCGCCCTCGGCGCGGCCGTCACCCTCGCGACGACCGCCCTTGCCGGCCTCTCGAACGCCGCCTTCGCCTCGCCCGGTGATCTCGACCCGGGCTTCGGTGGCGCGGCCCACGGCCGGGTCGCCTTCGCCCTCGGGACCGTGACGGACCTGGCGGTCCAGCCGAACGGAAGGTCGTGGTGGTCGGCTTCTCCCCGGATTTGCACGCCGTGATGACGCGATTCAACGCCGACGGCACGCCCGACCGAGATTTCGGGACCGTCACCCTGACTGCCGGGACCCAGACCGAGCAAGCACGTGCCGTCGTGGTTCAGCCCGACGGAAGGATCGTCGTGGCCGGGAGCGTCATCGATGCGGCAGGACAGGACGACGTCGGTGTCTGGCGGGTGCTCCCGTCTGGAAAACCGGACACGACCTTCGGCGGAGGCGACGGTTATCTCCAGTTCGGCGATGCCGGCGTCGTCGAGGTCCCCTACGACGTTGCGCTGGACCACCGGGGTCGGATCGTTGTTGCGGGAGTCGGCCAGGGCGCCGGGTTCGACGTCCTGGCGCTACGGGTCACTGCGAGCGGACTCCCTGATCCCACCTTCAACCACGGGTCGACGTCCTTCGACGTCAACCATTTCGGCACGGACGTCGGTGTGGCAGTCGCGGTGCAGAAGGACAATCAGATCGTCGTGGCTGCCAACTACGCCGGAGCCCGTGGATACGCGGCCCTTCGGATCGCCCCGGGAGACGCGACACCATCGGGGTTCGCCGGGCTCGACCAGACCTTCGGCGACGGCGGCGTCGCCGACGTGGCGGGCACCCTTCCCGCGAATCAGAACACAGACGTCGCCGTGACCCGCGACGGTCACATTCTCCTGCTCGACGGCTTGCCCTCCATCTCGACGCCTGGGGGCGCCGACGCCACGGTGGTGCAGCTGGACAGCTCCGGGAATGTCGATCCCACGTTCGGCTCGGCGACCGGCGCGCGCCTCCCGGTTCCCCAGGGCGCCGCTTCGATCGTCGGGGAGGGCATCGCACTGCTACCGCACGGGGACATCGCTGTCGCCGGCGACAGCGGCACTGGCGGTAATGGGTTCGTGGCCGAGGTCAGCCGTACCGGTGCGCCCGACACGGGCATGGGCCCACACGGCGTCAAGCCGTTGCGCGCTCTCGAGGGCATGGTCGGCGCCGCGTCGCTGGCGGACGGCCGGATCCTCGCTGCCGGCAACGTCGTCGGAAGGGAAAACGTCCTCTATCGGCTCCGGGGCGATCTCGTCGCCCCCTCCTGTGGCCGGAGGCAGGCCACGATCGTGGGCACGTCGGCCGCCGACAGGCTGGTCGGCACCAAGCACGCGGATGTGATCGCCGGGCTCGG
>DATAOY010000029.1:0-4972 GCA_036265495.1 Nocardioides sp.
CCGAACCGCTTGGTCCACACCCGGAAGTCACCCGCCGGCGTGGACACCGGCAGCATCCGCACACCTCCGGCGATGCGGTCGGGTCGCCTCGAGGAGTCCAGGTAGTCGCCCACCGGTCGAGCATGCCACGGCGCGACCGTGGCCCCCGACGGTCGGCCCGCTACGCGAGTGGTCGCTGGCCGGATCCGTCCGGGGCCAGGAGCTCGGTGAGCTCCGACCGCGAGCCGATCCCGAGCTTCGTGTAGACCTTGCGCAGGTGGTACTCGACCGTCTTCGGGCTGAGGAAGAGGGCGGCGGCGGCCTCGCGCGTCGTGCGGCCGTCGACGAGCAGCAGGCTGACCTGGAGCTCCTGCGGCGTCAGCGAGCTGCGCGGATCGGCGCCGCGCCGCTGCACCGTCTCCCCCGTCGCCGCCAGCTCCACGGCGGCTCGTTCGGCCCAGCGTGCTGCCCCGAGGTCCTCGAAGTCGTCGAGGGCGACCCGCAGCTGGTCGCGCGCACGCAGTCGCATCGCGGCTCGTCGCAGGCGCTCTCCGTAGGCCAGCCGCGTGCGGGCGGTCTCGAACCGGTCCAACGTGGCGGCGTGTGCCTCCAGCGCCGCCTCGAAGCACCGGGGTGCGGACTCGTCGTCCGCCAGCAACCCGCGCGCCCGCTCGGCCCTGGCCAGGGCCCAGGGCTGGCCCTTGCCGCGCGCCACCCGTTCGTACGACGACGCCACCGCCGCCGCCTCGGGCACCTCGCCCAGCCGCAGCAGAGCGTCCACGAGCTCCGCCGCCGGCACCAGGTCGGCGTCCGCCAGCTCGTGCACCTCGAGCATGTGGACGAGCTCCCGGAGGGTGTTCGCCGCCCGAGCCGGCTCACCCAGGGACAGCTCCAGGTCTCCCAGCGCGTAGCGCACCCAGGCCTCGGCCATGTGCAGCTGGCTGGTCGCGGGGGTGCCGAGAACCCCGGCGGCGTGCCCGCGGCACAGCTCGGCACGTCCTCGACGCGACTCGAGCCAGCAGAGCCCCGCCAGTGCCATCACCTGCTCGGTGACCTGACCCGTCTCCTCCGCGAGCCGCACCACGGCGGTGTAGTTGGCCTCCGCCTCCGTCCACGCCGTGGTGGTGGCCTGCTCGCGCGCCAGGTGCCACAGCACCGCGGGCATGGCTCCGATCCCCGCGCGGTCGCGCACCACCTCGACGAGGTCGCGGACGGCGCCGCTGCCGCCCGTGGTGTCGCGCAGGTACAGCGGCACCTGCATCACGAGTGCCAGCCGGAGCGGGTCCGCGTAGAGCGCCGGCGTCGCTCGGAGCAGCGGGACCGCCGCCCGCAGGTCGTCGGCGCCTCCCGGCTCCCCGCCCAGGATGCGCGCCGACCCCATCGCGATCAGGCCGAGCGCCCGGGCCCGGTCGTCGGTCACCGCGGGTGCCAGCTCGGCGAGCCGCCGCGCCAGGGACAGCGCGGTGGTCGCCCCGGCCAGGTAGAAGTTCGCATGGGCGGCGTCGGCGAGGATGACCGTCTCCTCGTTCGGGTCGGTGGCCAGGTCGGCGGCCGCCATCAGCATCTCCCGGGCGTCCCGCACGTGACCGGTCCGGGCCGCGATCGCGCCGCGCAGAGCCAGCTCGCGCATCCGTCCGGGCGCCTCGGGACGCTCCCGGCCGTGGGCCTCGAGCAGACCCAGCGCGCGCTCGGTCAGACCGGCGGTCCACGCCCACTCGGCCGCGCTCAGCAGCCGCTCGGCCCGGCGCTCCCGGTCGGGAGTGAGCCTGGCGGATCGCTCGAACGTGCCGGACGCCACCGAGTACGCCGTGCGCGCCCGGGCGCGTTCGGCGGACTCGGCGAGCAGGTCGGAGACCTCCGCGTCCGGCTGCCACACGGCCTCGGCGAGGTGCCACGCGCGTCGGTCGGCGTCACTGTCGGGAAGGACGTCGGCGACCGCGCGATGGGCCGTCCGCCGCTCGCGCGCTCCCGCTCGTGAGTAGATCGCCGCCCGCACCAGCGGGTGTCGGAACGTGATCCGTCCCGACGTGACCGACATCAGACCCACATCCTCCGCCGCGGCCAGGGTCTCGACGTCGACGCCCAGGCTCGAGCAGGCGCGGCTGCTGACGAGCAGGTCTCCGCCGCAGACGGCGGCGACGAGCAATGCCGTGCGGCACGCCTCGTCCAGCCGGTCGAGTCGGCGGGCGAATGCCTCGGTCACCGTGTCCGGCACCCGGGCCGGCAGGTCTGACGGATCGGTCGCGAGAGTGTCGAGGTCGTCGCCGGCGAGCTCCAGCAGGGCCAGCGGGTTGCCCTCCGCGAGCGCGAGCAGCGGCTCGAGGCGGCCGGGGGCGAGGCGTCCGCCCGCTCTCCGAGTCACCAGCTCCGTCGCGTCGTCACGGCCGAGGCCGGAGAGGTGGAGGACCGGAAGGCCGGCGACGAGCCGGTCGGCCTCGGACGTGCGGAGGCCGACGAGCACCAGGACGGGGTCGGCCGCCAGTCGCCGGGCCGCGAACACGATCGCCTCGGCGGAGGGCCGGTCTAGCAGGTGGAGGTCGTCGACCACGACCGCGACCGGCTCCTCCTCGGCGTACCCGCAGAGCAGGCTCAGCACGGCGGCGCCGATGACGAAGCGGTCGCTGCTGCCGGTTCCCGCGTCCGTGAGCGCGAGTGCCCCGGACAATGCTGCCGCCTGCGGGGCGGACAGGCCGTCCAGGCGGTCCAGCGCCGGACGCAGCAGCTGCAGGAGTCCGGCGAACGGGATGTGACGCTCGGCCTCGAGCCCGGTGGCCCGGAGCACCCGCATCTCACCGAGAGACGTCAGGGTGTCCTCGAGCAGAGCGGTCTTGCCCACGCCCGGCTCGCCCATGAACACGAGGGCGCCGCCGACCCCCAGCCTCGCCGTCGTGACCAGACGGTTGACGGCCGCGCGCTCTGAGTCCCTCCCCAGCAGCACGGTCGGAGTGTATGACCACCGGGGTGGCAGGCGCATGGCACGACTAGGGGGGCCTCCGGATGCGGTGGCGTGCCCGACCGCGCGAGCGTGCTCCGGGTCAGCACGGACCACATCGGCCGATGGCCGAGAACGGAGAAAGCAGCATGACCATCACCACCACACCCATCGACAACGGCGTGGACGTCGACGCCCTGCTCGGTGCCCGAGCCGCATTCGCTGAGACGCCGGAGATCGCCCAGTTCCAGTGGCGGTCGTCGGTGACCTGGGAGAACGGCACACACAGCCGCTCCGAGGTCGAGAGCTTCTACGGGTTCGCCGACGAGCAGGCGCACCACCAGTCGTTCACGCTCGACGCCGACCACCCGCTGCAGTTCGCGTCCCAGGACAAGGGTCCGACGCCGGTCGAGTACATCCTGGTCGGCCTCGGCGGCTGCCTCACCGCGGGCGTGGCCGCCGTGGCCCAGCAGCGGCAGATCCAGCTCCACTCGGTCAAGGCCACGCTGTCGGCCGACATGGACCTGCACGGCATCCTCGGTGCCGACCCCGAGGTCCGCAACGGCTTCAGCGGCGTCAAGGTGGACTACCAGATCGAGGCCGACGCCTCCGAGGACGACATCCGGGCGCTCGTGGCGCAGTCGCAGAAGCGGTCGGCCGTCTTCGACATCGTGACCAACCCGACCGACGTCACCGTCACCGTCGTCTGAGGGTGGTCTGATGCCGAGCGTCACCGCGGTCGTGGTCGGGGCCGGGCACTGCGGGCTCGCGATGAGCCGCCACCTCACCGCACGCTCGGTCGACCACGTGGTCCTCGAGCGTGGCGAGGTGGCGAGCTCGTGGCGGACGCAGCGCTGGGACTCGCTGCGGCTGCTCACCCCGAACTGGATGACCCGGCTGCCGGGGCGGGACTACCGGGGCGACGACCCGGACGGGTACCTCTCCGCCTCGGAGGTCGCCGACCTCGTCACCGAGTACGCCGCGGCGTCCGCCGCTCCGGTGGTCACCGGTACCACGGTGACCGCGCTCCGGCCCGGTGGCGAGGGGTTCCACGTGGACACCGACCGGGGCCGGTGGAACACGCGCACCGTGATCGTGGCGGCAGGGACGACGCGGGGGAACGTCCCTGCCGTCGCCCGCCGCATCCCGGCCCTGGTCTCGATCCCGGCTCTGCAGTACCGCAACCCCGACCAGCTGCCCGCCGGGGGCGTGCTCGTCGTGGGCGCCTCTGCCAGCGGGGTGCAGATCGCCGACGAGCTCCAGCGCTCCGGTCGGCCGGTCACGCTCGCCGCGGGCGAGCACGTCCGGGTGCCCCGGACGTACCGGGGCCGGGACATCCTGTGGTGGCTCGACGCGACCGGCATCCTCGACGAGCGCTGGGACGAGGTGGACGACCTCGTGCGCGCTCGCCACCTGCCCTCGTTGCAGCTCGTGGGCGCATCCCACACCCTCGATCTCAACGCCCTGCAGGACTCCGGCGTCCGCCTGGTCGGCCGGTTCGCCGGCCTGAGAGAGGGCGTGGCGCAGTTCTCCGGCTCGCTGGCGAACGTCTGCGCCCTGGCCGACCTGAAGCTGGGCCGTCTCCTCGACACCATCGACGACCACGCCGGAGGTCGCGGGGAACGCCTCGAGCCCACCCTCGTGCGGAAGCCGCCCCTCGAGCTCTCGCTCAGCTCGGGCGAGATCCGCTCGGTCGTGTGGGCCACCGGCTTCCGGCCCGACTTCTCGTGGCTGGACGTCCCCGTCTTCGACCACCGCGGCAGGCTCCTGCACGAGGGAGGCGTGACCCGCTGGCCCGGCCTCTACGTGCTCGGCCTGCCGATGTTGCGCCGTCGTCGCTCGAGCTACCTCGACGGCGCCCGCTGCGACGCAGCCGACCTGTCCGCTCACCTCGCCGACGCCTTGAAGGAGGCATCGTGAAGGACCATCCCCTCGCGGCCTCGGTCGCGACCGCAGTGGCCGACCGGGCCCTCGACCGGCTCGGCACACATCTGACGAACGAGATCCGGCTACGGGCCCTGCTTCCCGGCGGCCACATCGAGGAGCACGGCCGCGAGGCGG
>DATAOY010000030.1:0-4932 GCA_036265495.1 Nocardioides sp.
CCGACCGCAAGATCAACCAGCTGCTGGCCGAACGGCGCGCGGTGTTCAACCAGGTCAGCGAGCTCACCAACCGGGTGAAGCTGCAGGCCAGGTCGGCGTGAGCGAACCACACGGCTGCAAGATGTGGGTGACGGTGTGGGCGAGTCCGGCGCGTCGTCCACAGGCGGTGTGGAACGACGTACGACGAGCGACGCGCCGACCGGCCCGCACCACAGGGGCCGCGGGTTGCACACCGCCCGCTGCACACCCCCTGTGCACACGCATTCGCCCGTTGACCTGGGCCGATGGCCTTCCTCCACAGTTTCCACCGTTGCTACGACTGCCACTCACCTAGAGATGGATCACGAGTCTCCGGAACCCCTGCGCACCCACCTCCCTGGGGACGAACCGGCCCCACTCCCGCGTGGGGGGGCCGCGTGGCAGGATGCACAGTCCAGAATCCCCACAGCGTCAGTCCAGCGTCATCCAGCGTCATCATCGTGCGGTTCTCCTCCGGCCGCCCCGCTCCTCAGCCTTGCGAAGGACCCGTGAAGTGAAGTTCCGCGTCGACCGCGACGTACTCGCGGATGCCGTCGCCTGGGCGGCACGCAGCCTGCCCGTCCGCCCCAGCGTCCCGGTGCTGTCGGGTCTGCTGATCGAGGCGAGCGACGACGGCCTGGTGCTGTCGACGTTCGACTACGAGACGTCCGCCCGCGCCACCTTGACCGCCGAGGTCTCCGACGAGGGCAACGCCCTGGTCAGCGGCCGGTTGTTGTCCGACATCTGTCGCAGCCTCCCGGCCAAGCCGGTCGAGATGGTGCTGGAGGGCGCGCGGGTGAGCCTCACCTGCGGTTCGGCCAGGTTCAGCCTGCAGACGATGCCGGTCGAGGACTACCCCGCGCTGCCGGACATGCCGGCGGCCACCGGCACCGTCTCCAGCGACGTGTTCGCCCACGCGGTGCAGCAGGCGGTCACCGCCGCCGGCCGCGACGACATGCTGCCGGTGCTGACCGGCGTCCGCATCGAGATCTCCGGTTCGACGATCTCGATGCTGGCCACCGACCGGTTCCGGCTCTCCCACCGCGAGCTCGAGTGGCAGCCGAACAGCCCCGACGAGTCGTTGGCGGCCCTGGTCCCGGCGCGGGTGCTCGGCGAGACCGCCCGCTCGCTGACGGCGGGCAGCGAGGTGACGATCGCGCTGGCCGCAGGAGGCACCGGCGAGGGCATCATCGGCTTCGAGGGCTCCGCGCCCGGTGGCACCCGACGTACCACGACCCGCTTGCTGGACGGCGAGTTCCCCAAGGTCCGCAGCCTGTTCCCCAACGAGCACCAGACCACCGCGACGGTCGACAAGGCCGCCCTGATCGAGTCGCTCAAGCGGGTCGCGCTCGTCGCCGAGCGCAACACCGCGGTCCAGCTCGCCTTCTCCGAGGGCACCCTCACCCTCGACGCTGGCTCCGGCGACGAGGCCCAGGCGAGCGAGTCGATCGAGGCCACGATCCAGGGCGACGACATCACCACCGGCTTCAACCCGCAGTTCCTGCTCGACGGTCTGCAGGTCATCGACGAGGCCGTCGTCGAGCTGGCCTTCACCGTGTCGACCAAGCCCGTTGTCATCAGTGGTTCGATGGGAGACAGTGACCCCACAGGTGACGGCACCGGCTTCCGCTATCTCTTGATGCCCAGGCGCCTGCTCTCCTGACCCGACTCCCGCAAGGAGCGTTGCATGGACCTCGGACTCGTCGGCCTGGGCAAGATGGGTGGCAACATGCGTACCCGGCTGCGCAACGCCGGGCATACCGTGGTCGGCTTCGACCGGAACCCCGACGTGTCCGACGCCGGCAGCCTGGCCGACATGGTCGGGCAGCTGCCGAGCCCCAAGGTGGTCTGGGTGATGGTGCCGGCCGGTGACCCGACCCGCGACACGATCAGGGAGCTCGCCGACCTGCTGGGCGAGGGCGACCTCGTGGTCGACGGCGGCAACTCGAAGTGGACCGACGACCAGGTGAACGCCGATCTGCTGGCGCAGAAGGGGATCGGCTTCGTCGACTGCGGCGTCTCGGGAGGCGTCTGGGGCCTGAAGAACGGCTACGCCCTGATGTGCGGCGGCGCCGACCAGGACGTCGCGAAGGTGCAGCCGGCGCTCGACGCGCTCAAGCCCGAGGGGGACTCGGGGTTCGTCCATGCCGGGTCCGCCCCCGGTGCCGGGCACTTCGCGAAGATGGTCCACAACGGCATCGAGTACGCGATCATGCAGGCCTACGCCGAGGGATGGGAGCTCCTCGACAAGGTCGACCTCGTCGAGAACGTCACCGACGTGTTCAACTCCTGGCGCGAAGGCACCGTCATCCGCTCGTGGCTGCTCGACCTGCTCGTCGCCGCGCTCCAGGAGGACACCCACCTCGACAAGATCGCCGGGTACGCCGCCGACTCGGGCGAGGGCCGGTGGACCGTCGAGGCCGGCATCGACCACGGCGTCGCCATGCCGGCCATCGCGGCGTCGTTGTTCGCGCGCTTCGTCTCGCAGCAGGACGACAGCCCGGCGATGAAGGCGGTCGCCGCCATGCGCAACCAGTTCGGTGGTCACGCGGTGCGCACCGAGCCGCCGCCCGGCGGCGACGTGTCGCCGAGCAGCTGAGGCGAAGAGATGGCCCGTTGTACGTCGCGCACCTGACGCTGGTCGACTTCCGCTCCTACGCCACCGCCGAGGTTCCGCTGGAGCCGGGGGCCACGGCGTTCATCGGTCACAACGGCCAGGGCAAGACCAACCTCGTCGAGGCCATCGACTACCTCTCGCGCCTGGGCTCCCACCGGGTCGCCGGCGACGCACCCCTGGTGCGAGCCGGCGCCGACCGCGCCCTGGTCCGCGCCACCGTCGTGCGCGACGGGCGCGAAGCGGTGCTCGAGGTGGAGATCCATCCCGGGAGGACCAACCGGGCGAGGGTCAACCGGGCCGACCTCCCGCGGGCCCGCGAGCTGATCGGGCTGGTCCGCACCGTCGTCTTCGCCCCCGACGACCTGGCGCTGGTCAAGGGCGACCCTGCCGGGCGCCGGGCGTTCCTCGACGACCTCCTGGTCCTGCGCGCACCCCGGTTGGCGAGCGTCCGCCAGGACTACGAACGCGTCCTGAGGCAGCGCAACTCCCTGCTCAAGACCGCGGGCAGCGCACGTCGCGGCTCGTCGTCGGAGGGGTCGGCGCTCTCGACCCTGGGCGTCTGGGACGCCCACCTCGCGCGCATCGGCGGCGAGCTCCTGGCCGAGCGGCTTCGCCTGGTCTCCGAGCTCCGGCCCTACGTCGGGAACGCCTACGCGAGCGTCGCCCGCGGGGCGACCCGGGACGACGCCGGGCTCGAGTACCTACCCAGCCTCGACATCGCGGCACTCACCGACCGCGCCGCGCTGACCGACCGGCTGCTCGAGGAGCTCGAGCGCCGACGGCCCGACGAGCTCGACCGCGGCGTGTCCCTGGTCGGGCCCCATCGCGACGAGCTGGCGCTCACCCTGGGCAACGGCGAGCACCGGCTGCCGGTGCGCGGCTACGCGTCACATGGAGAGTCGTGGTCGTACGCGCTGGCGCTGCGGCTCGCGTCGTACGACCTGGTGCGCGCGGACGGTGACGACCCGATCCTGATCCTGGACGACGTGTTCGCCGAGCTCGACGCCGAACGCCGCGGTCAGCTCGCCGAGCTCGTGGCCGGAGCCGAGCAGGTGCTGGTCACGGCGGCCGTCGCCGCCGACGTACCCGAGAAGCTGGCCGGCACCCGCTATCTGGTGGCCGACGGGGAGGTGACCCGTGAGCCCTGACGAGGAGACCCCCGCGCCGGAGCACGCAGCCGACGGGCTGGAGCTCGCGCGCACCCTGGCCCGGGTGACGGCCCGGTCGACCCCCGGTCGGAAGACCGCCGTCCGCCGGAGCACCGATCGCGCGCCGCGCACCGGCCGGATGTCGGGGGCGCACCCCGACGACCGCGACCCGCAGACCCTCGACGCCGCGCTGACCCGGATCATCGACGACCGCGGCTGGCAGGTCGACCTCAAGGTGGCGTCCATGTTCGCGCGCTGGGCCGACCTGGTGGGCCCCGAGATCGGGGCCCACAGCCGAGCGGAGTCCTTCGCCGACGGCAAGCTCGTCGTGCGCACCGACTCGAGCGCGTGGGCGACCCAGCTCAAGCTGCTGGCGCCGTCCGTCGTTCGCCGCCTCAACGACGACCTCGGCCACGGCACCGTGGTCGTGATCGAGGTGCTCGGGCCCCATGCGCCGTCGTGGAAGCACGGGTCCCGGTCGGTGCGCGACGGTCGCGGACCGCGCGACACCTACGGGTGAGCCGGGGGCCGTCCGGGGATCGCCGAAATGCCGATCTGGGCGCCGTTCGCACGTATGGGGACCCGTCTGACCCCCCGCTCGGCGCTCCGAGACGGCCTACCGCGCCGTCTGAGGCCGAATTCCGTCACGGGACACCCCCGTCCTGGGGATGGCAACGTGGAATGCGGCCCCAGAACGGCTACCATGGAGGTCGAGGCCGCGAGCTCTTCCGCACGCGGCCTGATCCATGCCGGGCCCGGTCGAGACGCCCCCCGCGGGCGTCCCGCCGCAGACGAAGAGGTGCGCGTGAGCGACGAGAGTCCCGAGGAATCCACCATCGAGTCCACCCCGTCCCCCACCTCCGTCGCCCTCCCCGAGCCGCCCAACGGCGTGGAGTACGACGCGTCCGCGATCCAGGTCCTCGAGGGCCTCGAGGCGGTCCGCAAGCGCCCGGGCATGTACATCGGGTCGACCGGTGAGCGGGGCCTCCACCACCTCATCTGGGAGATCGTCAACAACGCGGTCGACGAGTCCCTGGCCGGCTACTGCGACCGGATCGTGGTCACCCTGCTGGACGACGGCGGGGTGCGCGTCGAGGACAACGGGCGCGGCATCCCGACCGACACCGCGCCCGGCCAGGAGCTGCCGGC
>DATAOY010000031.1:0-28688 GCA_036265495.1 Nocardioides sp.
CCTCGGTGTCGGCGGCGAGGTACCCGCCGGTGATCAGGGCCAGGAAGATCACGCCCATCGTCTTCTGGGCGTCCTGGAGACCGTGGCCGAGGGCCATCGCCGACGCCGAGACCGTCTGGGCCAGGCGGAAGCCGCGGGTGACCCGGCCGGCGTTCCGGTTGCGGAAGAGCCACATGATCGCCAGCATCACCGCGAACGCCAGGGCGAAGCCGACCAGGGGTGAGACCACCATCGGGATGAGGACCTTCTCCACGATGGTGGTCCAGTGCACGGACGTGCCGGCCGCGAGGGCGGCACCGACGAGACCGCCGATGAGGGCGTGCGACGACGAGGACGGGAGTCCGAAGTACCACGTCGTGAGGTTCCAGATGATCGCGCCGAGCAGCCCGGCCAGGACCACGACGAGCCCCTCCCGCCCGCTGGGCGGCACGATCACGTCGGACACGGTGTGGGCGACCTTCTGCCCGAGGAAGGCGCCGACGAAGTTCATCACCGCCGCCAGGATCAGCGCCACCCGGGGGGTCAGCGCGCGGGTCGACACGGAGGTTGCGATGGCGTTGGCGGCGTCGTGGAAGCCGTTGGTGTAGTCGAAGGCCAGGGCGACGACCACGACCGTGATGACGATCGCGAGGTCCATAGGTGGTCAGGACTCCTTGACCGCGATCTGCTCCACGATGTTGGCGACCTTCTCGAAGGCGTCGATCGCACCTTCGAGCGACGTGACGATGTCCTTCAGCTTGAGGATCTGGATCGCCTTGAAGTCGCCGCTGAACAGCTTGGCGAGGGTACGCCGGTAGCTCTTGTCGCCGGCGTTCTCCAGCCGGTTGATCTCGATCCAGTACTCGTCGAGCCCGGTCATGCTCCGCAGCTTGGGCATCGCCTCGGCGGTGATGTCGGCGCAGCGCTGGATGATCTCGACCGCGCTGTAGACCTCGGCGGGGAACTGCACGACCTCGTAGAGCAGGATCAGGTCGATGGCCTCGTCCATGTCGTCCATCACGTCGTCGAGCGAGCTGGCGAGCGCGTAGATGTCCTCGCGGTCGAACGGCGTCACGAAGCTGCTGTTCACCCGCCGTACGATCGCGTGGGTGTTCTCGTCGCAGATGTGCTCGGCCTCGCGCATCCGCTTGGCGACGACCTCGCGGTCGGCGCCGTCACTGATCATCTCGGCGAGAAGACCGGCGCCGGTGACGAGGTGCTGGGCGGACGCGCTGAACAGCTCGTAGAACGACGTATCTGTAGGACGCAGACGTAACGCCACGACGTGCTCCTCGGGGACTCGGAGGTCGAACGGAGGCCGGACGGGCGCCATGCTACGGGCGAGGCTCGTCGGGGGCGCAATCCCCCTGCCCGGACCGGACCGGCGGTTGACCCGACCGGATCGTGGCCGGGTCGGGTCAGGTGACGACGCGCGGACGCCTCTGGCGCTCGATCAGGACCTCCTGGAGGTGGTGGGTCCCGTCGTTCGGGTGCCAGGCGCCCTCGCTGTCGAGCGTCCAGGCGTACGTCGTGGGCGCGAACGCGAGGTCGAGCAGCGCGGCCACCTGGGCGACGTTCTCCTCGCTCGGCACCTGCACGAGCACCTCGACCCGTCGGTCGAGGTTGCGGTGCATGAGGTCGGCCGAGCCGATCCAGACGCTCGGCGAGCCGCCGTTCTCGAACCAGTAGACGCGGCTGTGCTCGAGGAAGCGGCCCAGGATCGAGCGGACCTCGATGTTCTCCGACAGCCCGGGTACGCCGGGTCGCAGCGCGCAGATGCCGCGGATCAGCATCTCGACCTTCACGCCCTCCTGCGAGGCGAGGTAGAGCGCGTCGATCGAGGCCTCGTCGACCACCGAGTTGGCCTTGAGACGGATGCCTGCGGGTCGGCCGTTGGCGTGGTGGTCGATCTCGCGGTGGATGCGCTCGACGAGTCCGTTGCGTACCGAGTCGGGCGCGACCAGGAGCCGTTCGTAGGTGGGGTTGCGGGAGTAGCCGCTGAGGTTGTTGAACAGGTGAGCGACGTCCTCGCCGATCACCTCGTTGGTGGTGATCAGGCCGAGGTCCTCGTAGAGGCGCGCGGTCTTGCTGTTGTAGTTGCCGGTGCCGATGTGCGTGTACCGCCGAATGCCTTCGGGCTCGTCACGGACGACCATCGCCAGCTTGCAGTGCGTCTTCAGTCCGACCAGGCCGTAGACGACATGGCACCCCGCCTGTTCCAGCTTGCGGGCCCATCGAATGTTGGCCTCCTCGTCGAAGCGGGCCTTGATCTCCACGATCACCAGCACCTGCTTGCCGGCCTCGGCGGCGTCGATGAGGGCGTCGATGATCGGAGAGTCTCCGGACGTGCGGTAGAGCGTCTGCTTGATCGCCAGCACGTGCGGGTCTGCCGCAGCCTGCTCGAGGAACCGCTGGACGGAGGTCGCGAACGAGTCGTAGGGATGGTGGAGCAGCACGTCGTACCGCCGCGTCGCCTTGAAGACGTCGACGGGCTTCGCGGTCTCCACCTCGGCGAGCTCGCGATGGGTGGTCGGGACGAAGGCGGGGTACTTCAGGTCCTCGCGTGGCAGGTCCGCGATCGAGTGCAGCCCGACCAGGTCGAGCAGACCGTCGACCCGGAACACCTCGTCCTCGGAGACGCCGAGCTCCTCGACGAGCAGCTCGAGCACCTGCGGCGCGATCGAGTCCTCGACCTCGAGCCGCACGGGAGGGCCGAACCGGCGCCGGAGCAGCTCCTTCTCGAGGGCCTTGAGCAGGTTCTCGGCGTCGTCCTCCTCCACCTCGAGGTCCTCGTTGCGAGTGACCCGGAAGGTGTGGACCTCGAGCACCTCCATGCCGGGGAACAGGCGCTTGAGGTGCTCCCCGATCACGTCCTCGAGGGGCACGAAGCGCTCGTTCCCGAGCGGGACGAACCGGCTGAAGATCGGCGGCACCTTCACCCGGGCGAAGTGCTCCTTGTCCGTCTTCGGGTTGCGCACCAGAACGGCGAGGTTGAGCGAGAGCCCGGAGATGTAGGGGAACGGATGGGCGGGGTCGACGGCCAACGGCGTCAGCACCGGGAAGACCCGCTCCTTGAACAGCCGCTTGCAGAACTTCTGCTCCTCGCGGTCGAGGTCGGCCCACCGGACCAGATCGATGCCCTCCTTCGACAGGCCCGGCACCAGCTCCTCGCGGAAGAGCCGCGCGTGCCGCTCCATCTGGTCGCGGGTCTCGGCCCAGATGCGCTCCAGCACGTCGCGCGGCATCAGCCCGGACGCGGCCCGCACGGCGACATCGGCCGCGATGCGTCGCTTCAGACCGGCCACCCGCACCATGAAGAACTCGTCGAGGTTGCTGCAGAAGATCGCCGCGAAGCGCACGCGCTCGAGCAGCGGCAGGTCTGGATCCTCGGCCTGGCCCAGCACGCGACGGCTGTAGGCGAGCCAGGACAGCTCCCGGTCGAGGAAGCGGTCCTCGTACGCCGTGACCCCGGCGAGCTGGGCCTCGTCCGGTGTGTAGGGCGGCTCGACGTCGAACGGCTCGTCGGCGGAGTTGTCGCCGTCGCGCGTGGGGTCGACGGAAGCGAGCTGGACCATGCGCCTCAGTGTGGCACCGGTAGGTGAACTGCGGGTGTCCCTCTGCAGGGGACGTTAGGTTGGCCGCGTGCCCGGGTCGACCTTCCTCGCCGCTGCCGACCTGCGGGTGAAGGCGCTGACGCTGCGAGCGGCACTCGGCCTCCCGGCCGGCATCCAGCGTGCTCTGGCCGGTCGCCGGTTGACGATCGACGGTCAGACCCTGGCCGTCGACACCCAGCTCATGCTCCGCCTTCAGAAGGTGGTCAGAGAGCCGTCCACCGAGGACCTGCCGCTCCACGAGGGGCGACGGCTCCTGGTCAAGCACGCGATGATCGCCGGGGGCGACCAGCCGATCGGCGCGGTCCGCGACCTGACCGTCGGCGACCGGCCGGGTCGCCTCTACGTACCGACCGGCGCGGCGGCCGCGGGTCCGCTGCTGCTGTTCTTCCACGGGGGCGGCTGGGTGTACGGCGACCTCGACTCGCACGACCCGCCCTGCAGGTTCCTGGCCGAGCGAAGCGGCGTGCGGGTGCTGGCGGTCGACTACCGGCTGGCCCCGGAGCACCCGTTCCCGGCGGCGTACGACGACGCGGTGGCGGCGTACCGCTGGGTGCTTGCGAACGCCGAGTCGCTGGGCGCCGACGTGGACCGGCTCGGGCTGGGCGGTGACTCCGCGGGCGGCAACCTCGCCGCGGCGACCGCGATCGAGGCGGCGCGCGCCGGGTCGCCGCTCGCCTTCCAGCTGCTCGTGTACCCCGGCACCGACGCGACGCGGGACACGGTCAGCAAGCGGTTGTTCGGCCGGGACCTCTACCTGACCCAGGTGTTCATGGACCAGGTCATGGACCAGTACGTCCCCGACCCGGAGCAGCGTGGCGACCCGCGGGTGAGCCCGCTGCTGGCCGATCTCCCGGCCGGCCTGGCGCCGGCGTACGTCGCGACGGCCGGCTTCGACCCGCTGCGTGACGAGGGCGAGGCGTATGCGCGCAAGCTCGCTGACGCCGGGGTGGAGGTGGAGCTGCGTCGCTTCCCCGACCAGATCCACGGCTTCCTGAACGTCGTGGGGACCGGTTGCTCAGCGCGAGCGGCATGCGCGGAGGTTGCCGCTCGACTGGCGGTCGGACTCCGGCCGCGTCAGTAGACCAGCGCCTGGACGTCGTCGGCGAGCACCTCTTCGACGTACGACGTGGCGCCGGCGAGGCGCACGCCGTCGCGGAGGTCTCCCTCGTGGAGCGCACGTCGCGTCGCGCACTGCGAGCACACCGTGACCCGGCCGCCCGCGATGACGGCCGCGAGCAGGTCGGCCAACGGCTGGGCGTGCGGAAGGGCGAACGCCTCGGCCCGGCCCGGGACACCGAGCCACGCCGCCTCCCCGGTCAGCCAGAGCGACACGTCAGCGCCGGCCGTGACGGCGGTCGCGGCGACCGTGAACCCCTGGTTGCAGCGCTCGGGGTCGTCGGTGCCGGCGGTCACCTTCACGACCAGACTCCGCGGCATGCCCGAACCATAAGGCCAGGCCGTCGGCGCGAGCGACCTCCCTAGACTCGACCCATGCCCTTCGAGATCCCGGAGAACATCCACCCGCTCACCGCGCGGCTCGCGTGGCTGATCGGGCGCTGGGTGGGCAACGGCCACGGTGAGTACCCGGGGATCGACAGCTTCCAGTTCGGACAGGAGGTCGTCTTCCAGCAGGACGGCCGGCCGTTCATCCACTACTTCAGCCGGGCCTGGATCGTCGACGCCGATGGCAACCACGTGCGGGAGGCCGCGCAGGAGACCGGCTTCCTGCGGCCCCAGGAGGACGGCAGCCTGGAGATGGTGATGTGCCACAACACCGGGTTCGCCGAGATCTGGACCGGTGAGATCCATCCCGAGCAGCCGAGGTTCGAGATGGCCACCGACGCGGTCGCCCGCACCGCCACCGCCAAGGAGTACGTCGCGGGCAAGCGGCTGTACGGGTATGTCAACGGCGACCTGCTCTACGCCTACGACATGGCGGCGACGGGACACGAGCTCCAGCCGCACACCCATGCCCAGCTGGTCAGGCAGTAGCCGATGACCACCGACTGGCGTGCGCGACTGCGGGAGAAGGGCTACCGGCTCACCCCGCAGCGCGAGCTGATCCTCGAGGCGGTCGAGCGGCTGGGGCACGCCACGCCCGACGAGGTGCTGGCCGAGGTGCGGACGCACTCGACCGCGGTGAACGCATCGACCGTCTACCGCACGCTGGAGGTGCTGGAGGAGCTCGGGCTGGTGCGTCACGCACACCTCAGCGACCGCGCTCCGACGTACCACTCGACGAGCGAGCACGAGCACTTCCACCTGGTCTGCCGGAATTGTCACACCGTGATCTCGGTTGACCCTGATGTGCTGGCTCCCGTCACCGAACGCCTCGCAGCCGATCACGGATTCACCGTGGACGTCGGCCACCTGACCGTGTTCGGCACCTGCAAGGACCACTCGTGAGCTCGCCGCTGCTCCTCCTCCCGGGCGCCGTCGGCGGTGGCGGGATCGATGCGCCGGTGGCCGCGCACTACGGGTCCTTCTACGGCGAGCAGCGGACGCTGGAGTCCGGCGAGGGGTTCGTCGACCTGTCGCACCACGACGTCCTTCGCATCTCCGGGCCGGACCGGCTGCGGTGGCTGCACGACCTGACGACGCAGTACTTCCTCGACCTAGCCGAGCGCACGTGGACGCAGGCGCTGATCCTCAGCCCGCAGGGGCATGTCGAGCACGCGTTCGCAGGCGTGGACGACGGCGAGTCGTTCACGGCGGCCACCGAGCCCGGCGCGGCCGCGGCGCTGATCGAGTTCCTCGACCGGATGCGGTTCCTGAGCCGCGTCGAGGTCAGTGACGTCACCTCGGAGCTGGCGCTGACGTACCGGCCGCCAGCAGGGCACGAGCTGGTCCCGCGCGACCAGCTCTCGGCGTACGCAGAGGCGGCGGGGCCGGCATGCGGTCTCTGGGCCTACGAGGCGTTGCGGATCGCGCGTGGCGAGCCCCGGCTCGGGCTCGACACCGACGATCGGACGATCCCCAACGAGGTCGGCTGGATCGGGCCGGCGGTGCACCTCGACAAGGGGTGCTACCGGGGTCAGGAGACCGTCGCCCGCGTGCACAACCTCGGCCGACCCCCGCGTCGGCTCACCCTGCTGCACCTCGACGGCTCCGAGAACCGGCTGCCGGAGGTCGGCGCGGAGCTGACGCAGGGCGAGAAGGTCGTCGGCTTCGTGGGCACCTCCGCCCGCCACCACGAGCTCGGCCCGATCGCGCTGGCCCTGGTGAAGCGCAACGTCCCGCTCGATGTCCAGCTCGACGTCGACGGCCTGCCCGCAGCGCAACAGATGCTCGTCGATCCCGAGGTCGGCCTCCACCTCCGCCACCGTTGAGCCGTCCCAAATCCAGGGTTGAGCCGTCGCAAAAGCCGCGGTTCAAACCTGCACATGGCACGGCTCAACCCTGGATTTGGGACGGCTCAACCCTGGATTTGGGACGGCTCAACGCGGGCGTACTGGACGTGTGTGGAGGTGTGGGCGAAGCCGAGCCTGGTGTACGTCGCGATGGCGGCCCGGTTGTCGGACTCGACGTACAGGATGATCCGGCGTACGCCGCGGGAGGCCAGGTGGGCGAGGCCGGCGGCGGTGATCGTCCTCCCGAGCCCGCGCCCCTGCGCGGCCGGGTCGACGGCGACGACGTACACCTCACCGAGGCTCGCGGAGTGCTGCTTGGTCCAGTGGAAGGCCAGCAACCCGGCACCCGTGTCGGCGACGAGCAGGCCCGCGGGGTCGAACCACGACTCGGCCATCCGCTCGGCGAGGTTGGCGGCGTCCATCGACCCCTGTTCGGGGTGGCGGGCGAAGGCCGCGGCGTTCACCCGGAGCACGTCGGGCGCGTCGGAGTCGCGGTAGCCACGGATCGTCACGCCGTCGACCTCGGGAACATCGACCGGACCCGCCTCTCGCGACATCACCCACAGGGCCCGGGTCGCCTCGAAGCCCAGCGCCTCGGCCAGGTGAGCCGCTGCCGGGTGGTCGGCATGCGACCAGGCCGTCAGCCGCGCCGGCGTCTCGGCGAGCGCCGCCTCGACCAGGGCCCGCCCGTGGCCGCGTCCCCGCGCGTCCGGCGCCACCGCGACGTCGAGGTCGTGCCCGCGCAGCAGGGCGAAGCCGTCATCGGCGAGCCACAGCGCGCTCCCGGCGAGCCCGTGGTGGGTGAGGGACATCCGGGCGGCCTCGTCGAGGGGCTCGACTCCGTCCGCGGCGGCGGATGCCGTGACCACCCGATCCACCAGCGCAAGCGCGCGGTCGAGGTCGTCGTCGTCGACCCGGTCGATGCTCAGCGCCGGGTCTCCGCGGACTCGTCGGCCGGTGCGGTGGTGGGCTCCTTGGACGGGAGCACGAAGCGGTAGCCGACGTTGCGAACCGTCCCGATCAGGGTCTCGTGCTCCGGCCCGAGCTTGGCCCGGAGTCGGCGCACGTGGACGTCGACGGTGCGCGTGCCGCCGAAGTAGTCGTAGCCCCAGACCTCCTGCAACAGCTGGTCCCGGGTGAAGACGCGACCAGGGTGCTGGGCGAGGTACTTGAGGAGCTCGAACTCCTTGAAGGTCAGGTCGAGCGGCCGCGGCCCGATCGTGGCCGTGTACGTCGCGTCGTCCACCACCACCTCGCCGGTGCGGATCACGTGGGCGTCGGGCTCGTCCTCGTCGCGAGCGGCGTGCAGGCGGCCGATGGAGAGCCGGATGCGGGCCTCGAGCTCGGCCGGCCCGCAGGTGTGGAGCACGACGTCGTCCATGCCCCAGTCGTGGGCCACCACGGCCAGCCCACCCTCGGTGACGACCAGCACGACGGGGCAGTCGGTGCCCGTCGTCCGCAGGAGGCGGCACAGGTCGCGGGCGTGCGCGAGCTCCTGCCGGCCGTCGACCAGGATCAGGTCCGCATCGGGAGCGTCGATGAGGGCGCTGCCCTCGGCGGGCAGGATCTTGACCTGGTGACCGAGCAGCGCGAGCCCGGGCAGCACGTCGGCGCTCGGTTGGAGGGCGCTGGTGAGCAGGAGCAGCGTGCTCACGTCGTCACCTCCTACCGCCGGCGGTCGACCCTTCGGACGCCTCGTCCCTCGGCTCCTGGGGAACCGCCGACAACCGATGCGCAAGGATATCGAGCATGGGGACGCGACCAGGCGACGACGCGGGGGATGAGACCGCACCCATCACGGTGCGCTACTGGGCCTCCGCGCGCGCCGCGGCCGGAGTCGAGAGTGACGCCCTGCCCGTCACGGGTCCGCTCACCCTTGCCGACGTCGTACGACGGTCCGCGGCGCTGCATCCCGGGACCCGCCTGCCGGGCGTGCTCGAGGCGTGCTCGGTGCTGGTCGGCGACCAGCCGGTGAAGTCGCGCCGGCCCGACTCCGTGCTGGTGCGGCCGGGACAGATCGTGGAGTTCCTGCCACCGTTCGCCGGCGGCTGATCCCTCGGGTCGCGCCGCTCGGCCGGCGAGCTCACCGCGGTCGATGGGTCAGCGACACCAGCCGAAGGCTCTCGCTGCCACCCTTCACCGTCACCTCGCGCACCGTCCCGATGTCGCGCACGTAGAACTTGTGGTCCCGGACCCCCGGCTCGAGCACCGTGGTCTCCCGGGTGAGCAGGGCATGGTGCGTCCCGAGCATCGGGACCGTCACCCGGGCGTTCCGGCGGACCACGGTGAAGACATCCTCGGCGTGCCCGGGGAAGTCCTCCTGGTGGTACGACGGCCCCGGATGCGGATGCCGGGTCATGAAGATGCCCGCCTGGGCCCCGTGGACGCCGGACATCCAGGAGCCCTCGCGGCTGTTGACGTGACCGTGCCGGTCCAGCGTCGCGGTGTGCTCGCCGAAGTACCAGACCGTCCCCGACAGGGTCTGGGCGTAGAAGTCGTGCGTCCGCTCGTTCAGCCGGCCGTTCTTCCACACGCGGTCGAAGACCACGCGGCAGACGACACCGTCGACGATGCGCGTGCGGTAGGTGACGACCAGGACGTCGCGCTCGCGCTTCCCCTCCTCGGCGCCCCGGTAGACGTACCGGTTGCCGGGCTTGAGCGGGAACCAGCGGTTGTCGACGACCCCGTGCGTGAAGTGCGACGGTGCCGGATGGTGCCGGCGGACGGCGTTCTGGTGACCGGCGGCGGACGGCCTCTCGGATGGCGCGGCCGCGGCGCTCCCGGTCGCCAGGAGACCGAGGCCGACGATGCCGGCGAACAGGGTGAGCGAGTGACGGTTCATGGCTCCTCCTCGGTGAGGCGGGGTGGTGCGGTGTCGCGCCGACGGTAGGTCCGCCGGATGAGCGCTCCATGAGCGCTCATCGATGGCTCATCTGCGGGCGCACACTGTCCTCATGCGGATCCTCCTGGTCGAGGACCAGCCGAAGCTGGCGCGGCTCCTGCGCAAGGGCCTGCTCGAGGAGGGCGTGACGGCGGACCTGGCCGCCACCGGACTCGATGGCGTCTGGCTGGCCACCGAGCACGCGTACGACGTGGTCGTGCTCGACGTGATGCTGCCGGACGTCGACGGCCTGGAGGTGTGCCGCCGGATCCGGGCGGTCGACGACGGCACCCCGATCCTGATGCTGACCGCGCTGGGTGCGGTGCCCGACCGGGTGGCCGGCCTCGGCGCGGGCGCGGACGACTACCTGGTCAAGCCCTTCGCCTTCGACGAGCTCCTGGCCCGGCTGCGTGCGCTGGCGCGGCGCGGCGTCGTGCGCCGATCGGACGAGCTGGCCGTGGGCGACCTCCGGCTCGATCTGGCCGGCCACGTCGTACATCGGGGGACCACCGAGGTCACCCTGACCGCGCAGGAGTTCGCGCTGCTGGAGGCGATGGCACGCCGTCCGGGAGAGGTGCTCAGCCGCGAACGCCTGCTCCACCTGGCCTGGGACCTGGCCTACGAGCCACGGTCGAACGTGGTCGACGTGTGCGTGAAGGGGCTGCGCGACCGGATCGACCGGCCCTTCGGGCGGCGGTCGCTGCAGACCGTGCGCGGGCTCGGTTACCGCCTCGTCGAGGACGCCTCATGAGCCGACTGCCGATCCGGCTGAGGCTGGCACTGTCGTTCACGGCGGCGGCCGCGGTGCTGCTGACCGCCGTCGGCGCGTTCGGGTACCAACGTCTCGCGGCCGGCTCGTCGCAGGCGCTCGACCTCGAGCTCCGCCAGCGGGCGCAGGACCTGATCGGGCCGGTCAGCACGCCGGGCGCCTCGCTGACCGCCCTCGCCGGCACCGGCTTCGTGGAGCGCGGCGAGAGCTTCGCCGAGGTGATCACGCCCAGGGGCCGTCTCCTCGAGGCGACGCCGACGCTGGACGGCCGCCCGCTGCTGTCACCCGACCAGGCCGCCACGGGGGCCCGGCACACGGTCACCTTCGACCGGAGCAGCGCACCCGGCCTGGACGAGCCCGCGCGCCTGCTCGCGACCCCGTTCACCCGCTCCGGGCACCCGCTCGTGCTGGTCGTCGGCGACACCCGGGAGAACGGGCTGGAGGACCTGAGACGGGTTCGCGACCAGCTGCTGGTGGGCATCCCGCTGCTGGTGCTGCTCACCTTCCTCGGCGCCTACGCCGTCGCCGGGGCCGCCCTACGGCCGGTGGAGGCGATGCGACGGCGTGCCGCCGAGCTCACCGCGGCCGATCCCGCGTTGCGGCTGCCCGTGCCCGACGGCGGCGACGAGCTCACCCGGCTCGGGAAGACGCTGAACGAGCTGCTGGCCCGGGTCGAGGCGACCCTGGAGCGCGAGCGGTCCTTCGTGGCGCACGCCAGCCACGAGCTGCGTACCCCGCTCGCGCTGCTCCGGACCGAGCTCGAGCTGGCGGTACGACGCCCGCGGCCGGCCGGCGAGCTGGTCGGCGCGATCGACTCGGCGCGGGACGAGGTCGACCGGCTCCAGCGGTTGGCGGAGGACCTCCTGCTCCTCGCCCAGGCGGGGGAGGGACGGCTGCCGGTCGACGCCGAGGAGCTCCCGGTGGCGGCGGTGCTGGAGGACGTCCGCGACCGGTTCGCGGCGACGGCCGCCCGAGCCGGTCGGTCGATCGAGGTGGAGCCGGTCGCCGGCGTGGTGCTGGCGGATCCTCAGCACCTTCGTCAGGCCCTGACGAACCTGGTCGACAACGCCCTGGAGCACGGCGCCGGCGTCGTACGGCTGACGGCGAGACCCGACGGCGACCGCCTGGCCCTGGTGGTGGCCGACCAGGGGGCGGGGTTCGCGAACGACCTGCTTCCGCGTGCGACTGAACGCTTCGTCCGCAGCCGCGGGTCGACCGGAGCCGGCCTCGGGTTGGCGATCGTGGCCGCCGTGGCCGACGCCCATCACGGCTCGGCGGGTGTGGGCAACGTGCCGGGTGGCGCCGAGGCCTGGATCTCCGTCCCGGCGGTGGAGGTCCGGTCGGGCGAGCCGATCGGCGCCTGAGTCAGTCGTCCCGGAGCGCCGCCAGGAGCTCGGACGGCGTGATGCAGCCGGGCCCGGCGCCACGGGCGGCCGCCCCGGTCATGAGTGCCTGGACCCTCGCGTTGGCCGGGGTCGGCACCCCGTGCAGGCGACCCAGGAGGGCGATCTCGCCGTTCAGGTAGTCGGTCTCGATGCCCGAGCCGCGGGCCAGGCTCTGCCAGGTCGACCCACCGGGCCGCGTCTCGCCCGAGATGCCGCGCAGCTGGAGATGGTCGCCACGTCGTTCCAGGTCCTCCGCGTCGGTGACCGGAACGATTCCGGCGGCGGCGAGCGCAGCCTCCGCCTCGGCCTCGAGCAGGGCGAGCACCTCGAGGACGGCGTCGGAGTCGACCCCGCTCCCGCACAGGGCCTGGACGGCGTTGCCGAGGTTGTTGAGGAGCTTGCGGTACTTCCAGCGCATGATGTCCGGCCGCGGCACGGCCTCGAAGCGCGAGGCGCGCAGCGCCTCGGCCAGCTCCTCGTCCACCTCGTCGGTGCCGCTCGGGTAGCCGCCGAGGTCGAGGATGCCGGTTGTCCCGACCGAGTGGGCCATGACCACACCCGGCTCGAGGTGGGCGGCGGGCATCATCACGCACATCCCGTGCACGCCGTCGAACCAGCGGGACAGCGTGCGCTCGTTCGCGACTCCGTTCTGCGCGGACACCACCGGGACCCGGCCGGCCGCGGCAGCGAGGTCGCGGGCAGCAGCCTCGGTGTCCTGGCTCTTGGCGGCGAGGACGACGACCTCGTCGCCGCGCCAGCCGAGGTCGCGCGGGTGGGCGTAGGCCGCGATCCGGAGCGTCACCCGTTCCTCGGGTGTCGCCAGGACGAGCCCCTTGTCCCGGACCGCCTCACCGTGGGCACCGCGGGCGACCAGCGCGACGTCGTACCCGGCCTGGTGGAGGCGCGCGCCGATCGTGCCGCCGATCCCCCCTGCTCCCAGCACCACGACCCGCACCGGCCCAAGCCTAGGAACCGGAATGACGGACCGGTCTCCGGGGTTTCCCTCTTATGACTCTCGGTGCCTGGATCCTGGTCGCCGCCGTCGCGGCGGCAGCGGGCATCGGCACCTGGTGGAGCCTCACCAACGGGGTGTTCCGCGGGACGCGTCGGGTGCGGGGTGGTCCCGAGACCGGCGCCGGGCACCTCGTCCAACCACCGGTCGCGAGCGTGCTCGCGGGGACGACGTACGACGCGGCTCGCGGGGAGCGGGCCACACTGTTGCAGTTCTCCTCGGCATTCTGCGCTCCGTGTCGAGCGACCCGGAGGATCCTGTCGGACGTGGCCCGGACCGTGCCCGGGGTGGCGCACGTCGAGGTCGATGCGGAGCACCATCTCGACCTGGTGCGGGCGCTCGGAGTGCTGCGCACGCCGACCACGCTGCTCCTCGACGGCGACGGCCGAGAGCTGACCCGCGCGACGGGTGCGCCGCGCCCGGGTCAGGTGCTGGCGGCGCTCGAGAAGGGGCTGGCCCGATGACCGGCCGGGCGTCCGACATGTGGATCAGCGTCTCGTGTGGTGGAATCGTCGGCGGTTTGCGCCCGGGTCGGCCTACAGTTTCGATCATGTCCACGACGCTTCTGACGCGGCGGCGCGCCGTCGACCACTGCCGCGTCCGCTCGTCGCTGTGTCGGATGCCCTGACACGTCCCGCCCTAATTCTCTACTGACTCAGTAGACTTTGCGGGACCCACCCTCCCCCGGACCCCGTCGTCAGGAGCGTCATGTCCACCCTCAGCACCCCCCATCCCGCCGTCGCCGGAGTCGACCCTCGTGGTCCGCGGGTCGCGGCGACCCTGACGTCGGTGGTGCTGGCCCTGGTGCTGGTCACACCCGCGCCACTCGCGGCGGTGCTGCTCGCGGGCCAGGCCTTCGTCTTCGCCGTCGGCGCCATCCGAGGCGTCCAGCACACGCCGTACTCGCTCATCTTCCGGGGGCTGGTTCGCCCGCGCCTCGGGGCGCCGGGCGAACTGGAGGACCCCCGCCCGCCGCGGTTCGCCCAGGGCCTCGGCCTGGTGTTCGTGCTGGTGGCCCTGGTCGGCCTCCTGGCCGGCTCGGCCACGGTGGGGCTGGTCGCCACCGGGCTGGCGCTGGTCGCGGCCCTCCTGAACGCGGTCTTCGGCCTGTGCCTGGGCTGCGAGCTCTACCTGCTCCTCCGGCGGGCCACCGTCCGCTGACCGTCCGAACCGAACCCGCGCCGAGACCCGGCGTACAGAAAGGTAAGAAGCATGAGCCGCGACACGACTCTCGTCTCCGCCCAGTGGGTGGAGGACCATCTCGACGACCCGAAGGTCGTCCTCGTCGAGGTCGACGAGGACACCGCTGCCTACGACAAGGGCCACATCAGGGGCGCGATCAAGCTCGACTGGACCACCGACCTGCAGGACCAGGTACGTCGTGACTTCGTGAGCAAGGCGCAGTTCGAGGCTCTGCTGTCCTCGCGCGGCGTCGCCAACGACGACACCGTGGTGCTGTACGGCGGCAACAACAACTGGTTCGCCGCCTACGCGTACTGGTACTTCAAGCTGTACGGCCACCAGGACGTCAAGCTGCTCGACGGCGGCCGCAAGAAGTGGGAGCTCGACAGTCGTCAGCTGACCGACGAGCTGCCCGAGCGGGAGCCCACGTCGTACACCGCCGGCCAGCAGGACACGTCGATCCGCGCCTTCCGCGACGAGGTGGTGGAGGCGATCGGCGTGAAGAACCTGGTCGACGTCCGCTCGCCGGACGAGTACGCCGGCCGGCTGATGGCCCCCGCCCACCTGCCGCAGGAGCAGGCGCAGCGGGCCGGGCACATCCCCACCGCGGCGAACGTGCCGTGGAGCAAGGCCGCCAACGACGACGGGACGTTCAAGTCCGACGACGAGCTCAAGGAGCTCTACTCCGAGGCCGGGGTCGACTGGGGCAAGGACACCATCGCCTACTGCCGCATCGGTGAGCGCTCGTCGCACACGTGGTTCGTCTTCCACGAGCTCCTTGACCAGCCGAACGTGAAGAACTACGACGGGTCGTGGACGGAGTACGGCTCGCTGGTGGGCGTACCGGTGGTGCTCGGTGACGACCGCGGGGAGGCTGACGCCTGATGTGCGGAGCGACAGCGGGAGGTCTGTCCCTCGACGGGGTCGACGTCGCGAAGGAGGCCGTGGTCCAGGGCCAGGTCGTGCGTGACGGGGAGCCCGTGCCCAACGCGTACGTGCGGCTGCTCGACCGGACCGGTGAGTTCACCGCCGAGGTCCCGACCTCGGCGACCGGACACTTCCGGTTCTTCGCCGCGGACGGCGAGTGGACGCTCCGGACGCTGGCACCGCGGGCCGAGACCGTGGACCAGCCGGTCCGGGCCGCGGTGGGCACGGTCGCCGAGGTGACCATCGCGATCTGACCTCCTCGACGGTGCCCCCTGCCGAGCGTCGGCGGGGAGATCGCACCGGTGCCCGGGCGCTGGCGCGAGCGGGCTTCAGCGCTCGAGCAGGACCGTGAACGGTCCGTCGTTGACCGACGAGACCTGCATCCGGGCGCCGAACACGCCGCGCTCGACGTGGGCGCCGAGGTCGGTGAGGGCGGCGCAGACCGCGTTGTACAACGGCTCGGAGACCGGACCCGGTGCCGCGGCCTCCCAGGTGGGGCGGCGGCCCTTGCGGGCCTCGCCGTACAGGGTGAACTGCGAGACGACGAGCACGGGGGCCGCGACGTCGGAGGCGGAGCGCTCGTCGGGGAGGATCCGCAGCGTCCAGATCTTCCGGGCCGTCCAGGTCGCGTCGTCCGGGCCGTCGGTGTGGGTGACGCCGAGGTAGACCAGCAGCCCGGGCGACGGCAGCTCGCCGACGACCTGCCCGTCGACGGCGACCGACGCCGAGGTGACCCGTTGGACGACCGCGCGCATGGTCGGGACTCTGCCATCCTCTGACAGGATGGCGGGCGTGAGCCTCCCCGCCAACGGCCTCCTGATCACCGTCGCCCCGACGGGCGCCGAGACGGCCAAGTCCGACTGTCCGCAGCTGCCCACGACCCCCGAGGAGCTCGCCGAGACCGCCCGGGCCTGCCAGGCCGCCGGCGCGACGATGATCCACCTCCACGTGCGCGACCGCGAGCACCGGCCGACCCTCGACCTGGCATTGCTGCGCGAGTGGGTGGCCGCCGTCCGCGACTCGACCGACCTGATCGTGCAGCTCTCGACGGGCGGCAGCGTGCACGACCCGCTCGACCAGCGGTTCCAGGTCCTGGACGCCGAGCCCGACGCGTGCAGCCTGACGATGGGCACCACGAACTTCGGCGACGACGTCTTCTCCAACCCCTGGCCGTTCGTGTGCGACCTCTACCAGCTCACCCAGGAGCGCGGCGTGGTGCCGGAGTTCGAGCTGTTCGACCTCGGCCAGGTCCACGCGATGCGCCGGCTGCTCGATCGCTACGGCCTACCAGCGGGAGGCAAGGTCCATGTCGACCTCGTGATGGGCGTGCCCGGCGGCATGAACGGCACGACGGATGCGCTCGTCGCAGCCGTCCGCGACCTACCTCGCGAGACCACCAGCTGGTCGGCCACCGGCATCGGCCGCTCCACGCTGAGCGTGATCCTGGCCAGCCTGTCCAAGGGCGGGCACCTGCGGGTGGGCATGGAGGACGTGCTCACGATCAGCAAGGGCGTCCCCGTCGAGTCGAACGCCCAGCTCGTCGAGCGGGCGGTCGCGATCGGCGCGCTGGCGCAGCGCACGCCGTACACACCCGACGAGGCGCGCGAGCTGATCGGCGTACGGCGTCGGGAGTAGCGGACCACGCGGTCGCGGGTGCCGTGGATCGCGACGTACCCGTGCACCGGATCCACCGAGGAGCTCGCGGACATCAGCCACCAGGTCGACACCCGTGACCTCTACGGCGCCGACCGAGTCGTGGACGGCACCGTCAGGGATCCCGGCTCAGGCGCCGGAGTTGATCATCCCGGCGCCGACCGTCACCCCGGTACCCTCGTCGATCAGGATGAACGAGCCCGTGGTGCGGTTCTTCGAGTAGGGGTCGCACAGCAACGGCACGGTGGTGCGCAGCTGGACGCGGCCGATCTCGTTGAGGCCGAGCGCCTTGGTCTCCTGGTCGCGGTGCAGGGTGTTCACGTCGAGGCGGTACTGGATGTCCTTGACCAGCGTGCGGCCCATCCGGGTCGTGTGCTTGATCGCGAGCTTCTGCCTCGGGCGCAGCGGCTCGTTGGTCATCCAGCAGACCATCGCGTCGATGTCCTGGCTGGGCTTCGGGGCGTTCCTGACCCGGGCGATCATGTCGCCACGGCTCACGTCGACGTCGTCGGCGAGACGCACGGTGACCGACATCGGCGGGAACGCCTCGTCGATCTCCTGGTCGAACAGGTCGATGGCCTCGATGGTCGAGGTCATCCCGCTGGGCAGCACGACGACCTCGTCGCCGGGCTTCAGGACACCGCCGGCGACCTGACCGGCGTACCCGCGGTAGTCGTGGTACTCGTCGGACTTCGGGCGTACGACGTACTGCACCGGGAAGCGGGCGTCGACCAGGTCGCGGTCGGAGGCGACGTGGACGTGCTCGAGGTGGTGCATCAGCGTCGGGCCGTGGTACCAGGGCGTGTTCTCCGAGCGGGTCACGACGTTGTCGCCCTTGAGCGCGGAGATCGGGATCACCACGAGGTCGGGGATCGACAGCTTCGTCGCGAACTGCCGGAACTCGTCGTGGATCCTCTCGTAGATCTCCTCCGACCAGTCGACGAGGTCCATCTTGTTGATGGCCAGGACGAGGTGCGGGACCCGCAGCAGGGACAGCAGTACGGCGTGCCTGCGGCTCTGCTCGGTCAGGCCCTGCCGCGCGTCGACGAGCACCAGACCGAGGTCGGCGGTCGACGCGCCGGTGACCATGTTCCGCGTGTACTGGATGTGCCCGGGGGTGTCGGCGATGATGAACTTCCGGGTCGGCGTCGCGAAGTAGCGGTAGGCCACGTCGATCGTGATGCCCTGCTCGCGCTCGGAGCGCAGCCCATCGGTGAGCAGGGCGAGGTCGGTGTAGTCGTAGCCGCGCGAGTGGCTGGTGGCCTCGACGGCCTCGAGCTGGTCCTCGAAGATCGACTTCGAGTCGAGCAGCAGGCGGCCGATCAGCGTCGACTTGCCGTCGTCGACCGAGCCGGCCGTGGCGAAGCGGAGGAGGTCCATCGGCGGACGCCCCGGGTGCGCTTCGGCGACGGGAGACATCTCGGGGGTCATCAGAAGTAGCCTTCCTTCTTCCGGTCCTCCATGGCGGCCTCGGAGAACCGGTCGTCGCCGCGGGTCGCGCCGCGCTCGGTGACGCGGGCGATGGCGATCTCGTCGATGATCTTGTCGAGGGTGTCGGCGTCGGACTCCACCGCGCCGGTCAGGGTCAGGTCGCCGACGGTGCGGTAGCGCACCTTCCTCTCCACGACCTCCTCGCCCTCGCGGCACGGGTTCTGCGGGCTCTCTGACATCCACATCCCGTCGCGCTTGAACACGCGGCGTGCGTGGGCGAAGTAGATCGAGGGCAGCTCGACACCCTCCTGGCGGAGGTAGTGCCAGATGTCGAGCTCGGTCCAGTTCGAGAGCGGGAAGATGCGCATGTGCTCGCCGCCGTGCAGCTTGCCGTTGTAGAGGCTCCAGAGCTCGGGCCGCTGGTTCTTCGGGTCCCACTGGCCGAAGTCGTCGCGGTGGGAGTAGACGCGCTCCTTGGCGCGTGCCTTCTCCTCGTCGCGTCGCCCGCCTCCGAACATCGCGGTGAAGCCCTCCTCCTCGACGCAGTTGAGGAGGGTGGCGGTCTGCATCCGGTTGCGGCTGGTCTTGCCGTCGTCGACCACCACGCCCTTCCGGATGGCCTCGTCGATGCTGGCCACGATCAGCCGGGCACCGAGCCTGCTCACCCAGTTGTCGCGCGTCTGGAGGACCTCGGGGAAGTCCAGGCCGGTGTCGATCTGGACCAGCGGGAAGGGGATCTTGGCGGGGAAGAACGCCTTCTCCGCCAGGCGGAGCATGACGATGGAGTCCTTCCCGCCGGAGAACATCAGCGCCGGCTTCTCGAACTCGGCCGCGGCCTCGCGGAAGATATGGATCGACTCGGCCTCCAGCTGGTCGAGCTGGCTCAGCTGGTAGTCGGCATGCGTCGGTGGAGCAGTCATCAGGATGTGGAGGCCTCTCGGTGGGACAGAGCCAACATGGTATCGGCGGATCCGGCCACGCCTAAACTCGGCGCATGGGCGAGACCGCGCACGCGGAGCGCGGGGCGGCCGTGTGGCGGCGCGCCACGGGTACGGCGTACGTCGAGCCCGCCGGGCGGGTGGTGGTCCTCGACCTCGACCACGCCGACCTCCCGCCGTACCTCCTCGAGGGGTCGGCGGCGCACATCTGCGCCCGTCTCGACGGGTACCGGACGGAGGTCCAGGTCGTGGACGAGGTGGCCGAGGCGGATGTGTGTCAGCTCGCCGACCGCCTACGGGAGCTTGGCTTGATCATGCGGGACCCCGTTCGCTGAGGCCGGGGGCGGCACGGCCGGAGGCTCGCCCTCGAGCTCGGCGACCGTCGGGGACCCGAACATCGGCAGTCCTTCGGCGCGACGGATCAGCCCCCAGACGAAGGGCAGCACGAACACCATCGCCAGTCCGGTCAGCGCGATGAGGCCGGGGTGCGTCTGGTCCTCGCCGGCGCCGAGCGGCGCCCAGCCCGACTTGTCGAGCAGGGCCAGCCCGGACATCGTGAGCACGATCACGATGCCCCGACGGATGTAGGACTGCTTGACCCGCGGCGCGATGTGGCTGCCGATGATCGTGCCCGGCACGGAGCCGATCAGCAGCGGCACCAGGAGGTGCCACTCGAGGCCGTTGAGGGCGATGTTGGAGATCGCGGCCGCCGCCACCAGCGGCACGGCCTGCACCAGGTCGGTGCCGACCAGGCGCAGGGCCGAGAGGCCGGGATAGAGCATGACCAGCGAGATCATGATCACCGATCCGGACCCGACGCTGGTGATGCCGACGAGGAACCCGCCGAGCGCCCCGACGGCGACGGTGACCAGCGGGCGGATCCTCGGGTCCGGGTCGGGCGGAGGCCCGCCGCGGCGAGAGCGGTGCAGGTTGATCACCAGCCGCAGCGCGTAGGTGGTCGCCGCGAAGAGCAGGGCGAAGCCGATGCACTTCTTCAGCAGCGTGTCGAGCTCGTCCGCGGACCCGGTGACCTGATGGACCAGCCACGGACCCAGGAGCGCGAACGGGACCGATCCCAGGATCAGCCACCTGGCGAGGACCCAGTTCGGCTTGCCCTCCCGCGCGTGGGTGATCGCGCCTCCGGTCTTGTAGATCGCGGAGGCCGTGAGGTCGGCGGTCACGACGGTCGAGGCGCCGCCGACGCCGAGGAAGATCAGGGCCGGCGTCATCAGTGCGCCGCCCCCCATCCCGGTGAGGCCGACGATCCCACCGACGAAGAACGCGGCAGCGATGATCGAGAAGAAGTCAGACGTGAGCCAGTCACCCATGGGCGCGGTCCTTCCACAGAAGGTTGGGCAAGACGCCTAAGTTTACTGGTTGAGATGAGTTTGTCGAGATGCCGCGCCGGATCTCACCCATTCGGGGTAGGTGGCGCCGAGCCCTACGTCACCGGGGACTGGTCGTCGGGGACCGTCGACGCGGAGCCGCTGGAGCCGCTGGAGTCGCCGGAGTCGGCGCGGACCTCACCCTCGAGCTCGGCCACGGTCGGTGACCCGAACATCGGGAGCCCCTCGCTACGCCGGATGAGACCCCAGACGAGGGGGACCAGCACCACCATGGCGAGGCCCACGAGGCCCACCAGCACCGGGTGCGTGGCGTCCTTGCCGGCCCCCAGCGGAGCCCACCCGGACTTGTCGAGGAGCGCCACCCCGGACATCGTCAGCACCACCACGATGCCGCGGCGGATGTAGGACTGCGGGACGCGAGGTGCGAGCCGTGCGCCCAGCACCGTGCCCGGAGTGGATCCGACCACCAGCGGGATCAGGATGTGCCAGTCCAGCCCGTTGATGGCGATGTTGGACGTCGCCGCCGCGAGGACGAGCGGGACGGCCTGCACCAGGTCGGTCCCGACCAGCCGGACCGCAGGCAGACCGGGGTACAGGATCAGCAGCGCGATCATGATCACCGAGCCCGCGCCGACGCTGGTGATGCCGACCAGAAGACCGCCGAGTGCGCCGACGGCCAGGGTGATCATGGGTCGGATGTGGGGGTCCGGGTCCGGACGGCGACGTACGACGCGCGTCCGGCGCAGGTTGACGTACAGGCGAAGGGCGTAGGTCAGGGCCGCGAACAGCAGGGCGAACCCGATGCACTCCATGAGCAGTCGCTGCACGGACTCCGGGCTGCCGCCGGCGAGCCGGTGGACGATCCAGGGTCCGACGAGGGCGGCGGGCACGGACCCCAGGATCAGCCACTTGGCGAGGGTCAGGTTCGGCGAGCCCTGGCGCGCGTGGGTCACCGCGCCGGCGGTCCTCGAGAAGGCGGCCGCCGTGAGATCCGCGGTGACCACGGCCGACGCGTTCCCGACGCCCAGGAAGATCAGCGCCGGAGTCATCAGCGCACCTCCGCCCATGCCGGTGAGCCCGACCACGATGCCGACCAGGAAGCCGGCGGCGATGATCGAGAAGAAGTCAGGCGTGAGCCAGTCACCCATGGGCGCGGTCCTTCCTCGGAAGGCGGGGCATGACACGTCTACTCGTGGCAGCGGCTAGGTCGAATCCCCGACCTGGGGGATCCGACGCAGCCGATCGACGAGCACGTCCAGCATGCCCTCCATGGTGACCGCGGCCTGACGCGCCTCCGCCGGGCCGCGGCGGTACGGGTCCGGGATGTCGTGGTCGGGAGACTCCGGCACGCGGCGTTGCTCGAGCGCCTCGATCAGGTCGCGCCCGCGCAGATCGGGGTCGGCGGCGCGAGCGCTGGCCACGAACTGGCCGAGCGTGAAGATCTTGTGGAACGCGGCCGGCCGGTCCTCCAGCAGCCGGGTGCGATGGTCGGCCTCCGCGGTGAGCACGAGGTCTGCACGGTCGACCAGGTCGGCGGTCGCCGGCCGGCTGCGGAACGTCGAGGTGTCCGTGCCGTGGCGGGCGAACTCCGCCGCCATGGTGTCGCTGACCGGATCCGCGTCGAAGCCGCGGATGCCGGCACTGCTCACCTCGACGCCCGAGTCGGGTCCGAGCAGCTGTCGTGCCCGGAGCTCGAGGTACGGCGACCGGCAGATGTTCGCCGTACACACGAAGAGCACGCGGATCGGCGCGGAGTCGTCGTGCACGTCCGGGTGCTCGTCGGTGCCCTCGCTGGAGATGTAGCCCTGCTTGGCCAGGGCCTGGAGCACCTCGTCGCGACAGTCCTCGATCGAGCGTCCCGTGGTGTCCATCCGGAGGTCGGCGTCGGTGGGCTCCTCGTACGGCGAGGAGATGCCGGTGAAGTCCGGGATCTCGCCGCGCCGGGCCTTGGCGTAGAGCCCCTTACGGTCACGGCGCTCGCACTCCTCGAGCGGGGTGGCGACGTGCACCAGGAAGAACGCACCTCCGGCGGCGTCGGTCATGGCCCGCACGTCCTGGCGGGTTGCGTCGAACGGCGCGATCGGGCTGCACACCGCGACGCCACCGTGCCGCGAGACCTCCGCCGCGACCCATCCGATCCGGCGGATGTTGGTCTCGCGGTCCTCGCGGCTGAAGGTGAGCCCGGCCGAGAGGTGCCGGCGTACGACGTCACCGTCGAGGCTGGTGACCGTGCGCTCGCCCGACTCGAGGAGCGAGTCGATCACGGCCCGGGCGACGGTGGACTTGCCGCTCCCCGAGAGACCGGTGAAGAACAGCACGAGCCCGCGGCGTTCCGAGCCGGGCTGGTCGGCCTCGACGATCGCGGCGATGTCGTCGGGATAGTCGCCGTCCACGTCTCCCAGGGCCAGCACCGGGTCGGGCCCGGCGTACGCCGCCGTCACGTGGATGCCGAGCTCGTGGTCGACCTCGGTGTCGCCGTGCGACGCCAGCGGAACGGCGACCACAGCGGCGCCCGGGAGCTGCCGGGCGGCGGCGAGCGATGCGCGCAGGAGGGCGACGGGGGACAGCTCCGGTGTGCCCGGACCGGTCAGGGCGAGCAGGACGACCGGGGTCGTGAGCGCCCGGAGCTGGTCGAGCTCCCCCTCCGTGAGCGCGTCGACGACGGGGACGAACGTCGCGCCGGCGTGCTGCTCGCGCACCTGCGCCGGGGTCAGGTGGAGCCGTCGGAACGGGCCGTGCTGAGCGTGGGTCAGTGCCTCGACCGATCCGCCGGGGTGGAGCCGCGCCAGCGGCAGGCCCTCGGGGTCGACCAGCTCGATCTCCCGGCCGACGAGCTCCGCGGGAAGGTCGAGCGTGATCGGCGAGCCCGGCTCGTTGAACCCCGTGAGCGGCGCCAGTGCGCCCACGGTGAGGAGCTCGAGGTCGGCCAGCTCCCGCGGCGACGGGCAGTGTTGGGGCGTCGGCACGCGCCCATCCTGCCAGCCGCGCCGTGCCGACGGGGCGGGACGGGGACGCGTCAGTACTGTGACCGCGTGCCTGTTCGTTGCTCCCGTCCCGCACTCGGACGGGCGGTCGCCTGGTGAACGCCGTCCCGGTCGCCGAGATCATCCGCAACGGCTTCGTCGAGGGTCATCACTACGGCTCCGTGGTGGCACTGGCCACCGACGGGACCGTCGCCTGGTCGGTGGGCGACACCGACGTGCCGGTGCTGCCACGCTCGTGCAACAAGCCGGTCCAGGCGCTCGGCATGGTCCGCGCCGGTCTCGACCTGCCACCGGAGCTGCTCGCGCTGGCGTGCGCGTCGCACTCCGGCGAGCCCTTCCACGTCGACGGCGTACGTCGGATCCTGGCAGGTGCCGGGCTGACCGAGGCCGAGCTGCAGACCCCGCCCGACTATCCGCTCGATGACACCGCCCGCGAGTCTCTGATCCGCGAGGGCGGCGAGCGCGCGCCCGTGCTGATGAACTGCTCGGGCAAGCACGCCGCGATGCTCGCGACCTGTGTCGCGAACGGCTGGCCGACCGACACCTACCGCGAGCCCGATCACCCGCTGCAGCGGGCGATCGCAGCGACGTTCGCCGACCTGACCGGTGAGCCGATCGCGGTCACGGCCGTCGACGGGTGCGGTGCGCCGCTGTTCTCCGCGTCGCTGGTCGGACTCGCACATGCGTTCCGCCGGCTGGCCCTGGCGGTCACCGAGTCGGGCGACGCGGACACGGACGCCGCCCGCGTGGCCGACGCCATCCGGGCGCACCCGGCGTACGTGTCCGGGACGACCCGCGACGAGCTGGCGCTGCTGACCGCCATCCCGGGCGCGATCGGCAAGGCCGGCGCCGAGGGCTGCTACGCCGTCGCCCTTCGCGACGGACGGGCGTTCGCGCTGAAGACCGACGACGGCGCCGCACGGGTCCGGCCCGTGCTGATGGCCGGGGCCCTTCGGCGATCGGGGGTGCTCGAGGACGACGGCGTCGACTCCGAGGCGGTACGCCGGACCGGTGTGGTCGAACTGCTCGGCGGCGACCGCCCGGTGGGCGAGATCCGCGCCCTGCTGTCGTGAGCGCGACCATCGCCCTGGTCGTCCTCGTGCTGCCTTCCGGCTCACCTGTCGCCGGGGCGCTGGCGCCGGCTACCTGATGCTCCGGCCGCGCCGCGTGCACGGCTCGAGGCGACGGTGACCTGACAGCGCGCCGGACGGGCGCCGACTGCTGTCTGCTGCTAGCGCGACCACATCGATCCGATAACCCCGTGTTCACAAGGAATTTCTCGGGCACTGTGACCGCCTTCACCGGTCGTGAATTTGGAGTTTGCTAGCAACAGCTAGCACCATGGGTGTCGTGGCCAGGAGCAAGGTCGGCAAGACCGTCGAGTCGCTCGGTGACTATTTGCGTGAACAGCGCGAGTCATCGCGCCTGTCGCTGCGCCAGCTCGCCGAGCAGGCCGGGGTCTCCAATCCCTACCTGAGCCAGATCGAGCGCGGCCTGCGCCGCCCCTCGGCCGAGGTGCTCCAGCAGCTGGCCAAGGCGCTGCGGATCTCCGCCGAACAGCTGTACCTGCGCGCCGGAATCGTCAGCCTCGACGAGAAGGTCGGCGGCTCGGTCGAGCTCGCCGTCCTCGGCGACCCGAAGCTGAGCGAGCGGCAGAAGCAGACCCTGCTCGACGTGTATGGGTCGTTCCTCGCCCTCAACGCGGGCAGCGACACCCCCTGATCGACCCGGCTCGGCCGGGACCATCACCCATCAGAAGGAGAACATCAATGGCGAAGGCCAGGTTCGACATCCCCGCCCAGCTCCCCTCGAGCGTCGCACGTCCGATCCACGCGGGCATCGGCGTCACCGACCGCATGGTCGCGGTCCTCCGCGTCGTGCTGGCCGACATGCAGAAGCGCGCCGCCGAGGTCCAGAAGGACGTCCAGAAGACCGTCTCCGGCATCGACTACCAGCCGCAGGCCCTGCGCCAGCAGGCCACCCAGGCCGTGACCGCCCGCGTGGACGCCCTCGGCAAGGACGCTCGCGCCGGTCGCCGGGTCGTCGAGAAGCGGCTCGCCGACGTCCAGGCCGAGGCCAAGGGCCTTCCGGTCCGCCTCCAGAAGCTGGTCGACGACCAGGTCGCCACCGCCGGGAGCACCTTCGACGGGCTCGCCAAGCGCGGCGAGACCCTGGTCGTGCGCATCCGCCGTCAGCCGTCGACCACGGCCACGACCGAGTCGGCGAAGACGACCACGGCCAAGGCCAAGACCACGCGCACGCAGGCCACCAAGACGGCCACCACCGCCAAGAAGTCGGCCACGCGCACCACCAAGAAGGCCGCCAAGAGCCCGGCGCGCAGCAGCGCCAAGGCGACCGCCACCGCAGCCAAGAAGACGGTGAGCAACGCGACTCAGGCCACGACGGACGCGGCGCAGAAGCTCGGCGACTGATCGAAGCCGCCTGCCGGTGCGGCACCGGACCGCCGGCCCCCGGGACGCATCTGCTCCCGGGGGCGGGTGTCATTTCGGGACCGAGCGCCGGGCCGCCGGCTGGCAGTCGGGCCCGCGTCGACCGCGTGCGTGCGATCCTGTGCGCATGGAGTCGGAGCAGCGCCCATGGGGGGCCTGGCACGTGCTCGACGAAGGCCGCGGCTACAAGGTCAAGCGGATCGAGGTGCGACCCGGCCAGCGGCTGTCGTACCAGGTCCACGAGCAACGGTCGGAGCACTGGACGGTGGTCCAGGGCACGGCCACGTGCACGCTCGACGGTGAGACCTTCGAGGTCGAGGTGGGCGGGTCGATCGACGTCGGCATCGGTACCGCGCACCGGGTGGCCAACCTGCACGACGAGGACCTCGTGCTGATCGAGGTGCAGCGGGGCGACTACACCGGGGAGGACGACATCGTCCGCTTGGACGACGACTACGGTCGCGACGCCGGGAGCCTGGCCAGGTAGTCCCGGAGCGCCTCGCGCGCGTCGACCGGCTGGAACCCGGTCGCCTCGAGCTTGCGCAGGGAGAGCGTGCTGCTGGCCGGACGCGGCGCGGTCGCGCGTCCCGCGGCGTACTCCTCCGTCGTGACCGGTCGCACGTCCTCCGCCCGGCGGCCCCGCAACGCGAACACCTGGCGCGCCACGTCCGCCCACGAGGTGGGTGGTCCGCCGTTGCTCACGTGGTAGGTGCCGTACGGCGCGCTCCGGTCGAGCAGGTGGCGGGTCGCCCGGGCGATCTCGTCGGCGAAGCCGAGCCGGCCCACCTGGTCGTCGACGACCGTCGGCGTGGCGCCCTCGTCGGCCAGTCGGGCCATCGTGACCACGAAGTTGGCCCCCTCACCGACCACCCACGACGTGCGGATGACGTAGTGGCGGGTCGTGGTGGCGACGGCGACGTCGCCCGCGGCCTTGCTCTGTCCGTACACGCCGAGCGGTGAGACCGGCTCGTCCTCGTCGTGCTCGGCGGCGGTGCCGTCGTAGACGTAGTCGGTCGAGTAGTGGACCAGGGTGAGCGCGTGCCGGGTGGCGACCCGCGCCAGCGCGGCCGGGGCGGCGGCGTTCACCGTCCACGCCGCGGACCTGCCCTCGGCCGTCTCGGCCGCGTCGACGGCGGTGTACGCCGCGGCATTGATCACCACGTCGTGCTCGTGCCACGGCCACTCGTCCAGTGCCTCGAGGTCGGTCAGCTCGAGCTCGGCCCGCGTGACGCCGCGAGCGTCGGGGAACGCCCTGAGGAGCGCACGGCCGACCTGGCCATCGGCACCGATCACCAGCGGGGTGCGCACCGGGACCGGGCTCACGTCCGCGAGTCGCGGCGCGCTGCGGTCGCGCTCGGACAGGATGCGCTCGGCCGGAGGGATCGGCCAGTCGATCGCGAGCTCGGGATCGGCGTGGTCGACGGCGACGTACGGGACGTCGGCGCGCCAGTGGTCGTTGACCAGGTAGGAGTACGCCGTCGCGTCCGCGGTCGTCTGGTAGCCGTTGCCGACCCCGCGCGGCACGAACACCGCCACGCCGGGCTCGAGCCGGATGGCGTACGTCGTGCCGAAGGCGTGGCCGGCGCGCAGGTCGACCCAGGCGCCGTACGCGCCGCCGGAGACGACCGTGACCAGCTTGTCCCATGGCTCGGCGTGCATCCCGCGGGTGGTGCCGCCATCCCGGCTCCACGCGACGTTGGCCTGGACCGGACCGAAGTCGGGCAGGCCGAGCGCGGTCATCCGTTCGCGCTGCCACGCCTCCTCGAACCACCCGCGCTCGTCCCGGCGCACGTCGAGCCGGAGGACCAGCAGCCCGGGGATCGGCGTGGTCGCCACGGCAGGTCCGGTCATCAGTGGCCCTTCGCGGCATACGCCGCCTCGGTCGCGGCCTTGTGCGGGCCCCACCAGTCGCGGTGGGTGCGGTACCACTCGATGGTCTCGACGAGCCCGCGGTCGAGGTCGTCGAACCGCGGCCGCCAGCCGAGCTCCAGGCGGAGCTTGCCGGACTCGATCGCGTAGCGCTGGTCGTGCCCGGCCCGGTCGGCCACCAGCTCGTAGTCGTCCTCCGGGCGGCCCATCAGCCGGAGCAGGCACCGGGCGACGTCGAGGTTCGTGCGCTCGCCGTCGGCGCCGACCAGGTAGGTCTCGCCGATCCGCCCCCGCTCGAGGATCGCCAACAGCGCGGAGCTGTGGTCGTCGACGTGGATCCAGTCGCGCACCTGCCGCCCGTCGCCGTACAGGCGGGGCCGCCGGCCGTCCAGCACCTCGGTGATCTGGCGCGGGATGAACTTCTCGACGTGCTGCCACGGCCCGTAGTTGTTCGAGCAGTTCGAGAGGGTGGCCCGGACGCCGAAGCTGCGCACCCAGGCGCGCACGAGGTGGTCCGAGCCGGCCTTCGCTGCGGAGTACGGGCTGCTGGGGCGGTACGGCGTGTCCTCGGTGAACCGCTTGGGGTCGTCGAGCGCGAGGTCGCCGTACACCTCGTCGGTCGAGACGTGGTGGAACCGCACGTCGGCCTTGCGCACCGCCTCGAGCAGGACGTAGGTGCCGACCACGTTGGTCCGGATGAACGGCTCCGGGTCGTCCAGCGAGTTGTCGTTGTGGGACTCGGCGGCGAGATGGACGACCGCGTCGTGCCGGCCCACGAGCGGCTCGACGGTCGCGACGTCGGCGATGTCGCCGGCGACGAGCTCCACCCGGTCCGCCGGCAGGTCGGCCAGAGCCTCGGGGCTCGCGGCGTAGGTGAGCTTGTCGAGCACCGTCACCCGGGCTCCGGTGTGCTCGACC
>DATAOY010000032.1:0-47531 GCA_036265495.1 Nocardioides sp.
GACGAGTTCGCCGAGCTGATGAGCCTGGAGATGGGCAAGACGCTCAAGGAGGCCGCCGGTGAGGTGACCTACGGCAACGAGTTCCTGCGCTGGTTCTCCGAGGAGTCCGTGCGGATCCACGGGCGGTGGATGCAGGCCCCCGCCGGTGGCTCGCGGCTGCTGACGATCCGCAAGCCGGTCGGGCCCTGCCTGTTCATCACGCCCTGGAACTTCCCGCTCGCCATGGGCACCCGCAAGATCGGGCCGGCGATCGCGGCCGGCTGCACGATGATCGTCAAGCCCGCCGAGCTCACACCACTGACCATGCTGGCCCTGGCCCACGTGCTCACCGAGGCTGGACTGCCCGGTGGGGTGCTGAACATCGTCACCACCCACAACTCCAAGGCCCTGAGCGCGACCTTGATGGCCGACGAGCGACTGCGGAAGGTGAGCTTCACCGGGTCGACGCCGGTCGGGAAGGTGATCGTGCGGCAGTCGGCCGACGAGCTCCAGCGGATCTCGATGGAGCTGGGGGGCAACGCGCCGTTCATCGTCTTCGAGGACGCCGACGTCGCGGCCGCCGTCGACGGCGCGATGATCGCGAAGATGCGGAACATGGGTGAGGCCTGCACCGCCGCCAACCGCTTCCTGGTCCACGAGTCCGTGTCGCGCGAGTTCGCCGACCTGCTCGGTCGGCGGATGGGTGATCTGAAGACCGGCCGCGGTCAGTCCGCCGGCACCGACGTCGGACCGCTGATCAACGCCGACGCCGTCGAGTCGGTCGGACAGCTGGTGACCGACGCCCTGCAGGACGGCGCCGAGCTGGTCACCGGCGGGCAGGCCCCCGACGGACCCGGCCACTTCTACTCCCCGACGGTGCTGCTCGGGGTCCCCGCACAGGCGCGGATCGTCAACGAGGAGATCTTCGGCCCGGTCGCGCCGATCACGACGTTCGCCTCCGACGACGAGGCGATCGCGCTGGCCAACGCCACGGAGTACGGACTCGCGTCGTACGTCTACACGCGCGACCTCGCGCGCACCATCAAGGTCGCCGAGGCACTCCAGTTCGGCATGGTCGGCGTGAACACCGGTCTGGTCTCCAACCCGGCCGCGCCGTTCGGCGGGGTGAAGGCCAGTGGCTTCGGTCGCGAAGGCGGCTTCGAGGGCATCGACGAGTACCTGGACACGACGTACGTCGCGATCCCCGGCTGATCAGCGGGGCTGCCGCGGCTGGGCGAGCGCGTCGGCCAGCTCGGTACGAGAGGTGATCGCGAGCTTGCGCAGGATGTGGGAGACGTGCCACTCCACGGACTTCACGCTCACACCCAGCTCGACGGCGATCTCTCGGTTGCGCTTGCCGACCACGACCAGCTGCGCCACGCGACGCTCGGCGGCGCTCAGCTCGGCGAGCCGACCGGGCAGCTCACCGTCGGGCGCCTCGCCGAGACGCTCGAGCAGCCACCGGATGCGTGCCAGCAACGGGGCCAGGTCCTCCTGGCGGGCGTACTTCTCGGCGTTCCGCAGGAGGTCGACGGCGCGGGCAGAGTCTCCCGGCTGGAGCAGCAGGATCCACGCGGCGAGGTCGGTCCGGATCTGGGCGTCGAGCCGTGCCGCCGCGGTGCCCTCGAGGGACTCCAGAGCCTCGTCGAGCAGGGCGACGCGGTCGCCGGTCGGTGCGATCGCCGCCTGCGTGCGCAGCGCGTAGGCGACGGCGTACGGCGCGCCGAGGGCGCGTGCCTCGGCGAGCTCCGCCTCGACCAGGGAGGTCGCCGGAGCGATCTCGCCTCGGCCAGCGATCACGCGCGCCAGCCCGCTGCGCCAGGGCAGCCAGGTGCCTGCCTTGGCAGAACGGAGCTCCTCGCCCGCACGCTCGTAGAAGGACACGGCCTGGTCCGCCAGGCCGCGCGCGGCGGCGAACTCTCCGAGCCCGAACGACGCGGTGGCGCCGATGGGTCCGCGGATCCGCATCAGGTTCGTCAGCTCGCGGGAGTACGTCGCGGCTCCGCGGAGATCGCCGAGCGCGAGCTTGGCCAGGAGTCCGGTGAGGGCGATCGTGACCAGGCCGGAGTCGCCGAGGTCGTCGCGATGGCGCGCGCGGTCGACCGCGTCCATAGCGTCCGCGATCCTGCCCTGCGACAGTGCGTCGCGGGCATGGTTCACAACACGGGCGGAATCGTCCGTCGCGAAACCGAACATGCTTGAGTCCGCCCCCCTGGGCTCGAGCATGTATAGACGGTAGGGCCTGGCGGCCCCGTTGGGGAGGGCAAGGGGTTCGATTTAACGAACCGTTGCCTGGGCGAGCAGCAACGCGCGGTGCGCCGCCGGCTCCGCGAGCACCCGGTCGCTCGCCACCAGCCCGACACGGGTGCGTCGGTCGAGGAGATCGGCGACGTCGTGGGCGCCCTCGTGGGTGATCCCGAAGAGCAGCTCCGCCAGTGTCACGGGAACCCCGTCCGCGACAGGTGCGAGCAGCTCGTCGTCTGCCAGGCCCGACGTCTCCCGCGCGCCGGCGAGGACCAGCTCGGCGTCCGCGCCGTACCGGCGGACCAGCCGCGGCGACGCCGACCGCGCGATCAGCCGAGCCAGCTCGGCGCGCGGGGCCGCACCGGCGAGGGGGAGGCGGGCGGTGGTGCACGGCCGCGCCACCAGGGCGGCGCGCTCGACCGCTGCGTCCACGGCGTCCTGCGCCATCCGGCGGTACGTCGTGAGCTTCCCACCGACGACCGTCACGACGCCGTCGGCGGAGGTGAGGACGGCGTGCCGGCGGGAGAGGTCGGACGTGCTGCCGGCTGCGCGCAGCAGCGGCCGGAGTCCGGCGTACGCCCCGACGACTTCGGAGCGAGTGAGCGGATGCGCCAGCGCGGCGGAGGTGGTCTCGACCAGGAAGTCGATCTCGGCCTCGCTCGGCTCAGGGACGTCGGGTGCCTCGCCCTCGACCGGGATGTCGGTCAGGCCGACGTAGACCAGGCCGTCCGGCTGGGGCACGACGTTGACGAAGCGGTTGCGCTGGTCCGGCACCGGAAGCGTGAGGGCGACGCGTAGGCCGGCGAGCGCCTCGGCCCGCAGCACGAGGTGGGTGCCGCGGCTCGGCCGGAGCTCGACGTCGTCGACGAGGTTGCCGGCCCAGACGCCGGCGGCGTTGACGACCGCTCGCGCGCGGACCTCGAGCGTCACGCCGGTCAGCTCGTCGCGGAGCACGGCACGACGACCCTGGAGCTCCACCGCGCGTGCGCGGGTGCGGACTTCCGCCCCGAGGCTCGCCGCCGTACGGGCGACCGTGGTGACCAGACGGGCGTCGTCCTCGAGCTGGCCGTCCCACGACAGGATGCCGCCGCGGACGCTCGGGCTCAGGACGGGCGCCAGGTGGTGGCTCTCGGTGGCGGAGATCCGTCGAGGTCGTGGCAGCGTCTCGCGCGACGTCCGGGCGGCCAGGCGGAGCAGGTCGCCGGCACGGATCCCGGCGCGCAGGAAGGCCGCCTGTCGGCGTCCGGTCGCCAGGTCGAGTGGGAGGAGCATCGGCAGCGCGTGGGTCAGGTGGGGAGCCGTGATCTCCATCAGGGTGCCCCGCTCGACCGCGCTCTCGTGCGCGACGCCGAGCTGTCCGTTGGCCAGGTAGCGCAGGCCGCCGTGGACCAGCTTGCTGGACCAGCGCGACGTACCGAAGGCGAGGTCGTGGGCGTCGACCGCCAGCACGGACAGGCCGCGCGAGACCGCGTCGAGTGCGCAGCCGACGCCGGTGATGCCGAGCCCGACGACGACCACGTCGACCTCGTCCGGTACCTCGGCCAGTCCCGCCCGGATGCGACTCATCGCGCCACCATGCTCCGGACGAGGTGCTCGAGCTCGCGGTCGAGGTCGTCCTCTCCGACCTCGTCGTCGACCATCGTGTGGGCACTCAGCACGAACCCGTGGGCCGCGAGCAGCAGCGCCCGGGCGATGGCGACCGGGTCGCCGTCGCGGACGCTGCCGTCGCCCTGGCCCTCGCGTAGCCGCCCGGCGGTGAGCTCGGCGATGGCCTCCTGGCTGCGGCCGCGGCGGGTGAGTAGATAGGGGAGCAGCAGCTCGGGATCGAGCTCGACGATCCGGACGAACAGCTCGTTGTCGCGCAGCGTGCGGGTCGTGCCGACCACCTCGGCCACGATCCGGTCCACGGCGGTCGCCTGGGGGTCGAGCGTCGCGTCGGCCTCCGTCACGGCGCGCGCCACGACCTCGCCCCACTCACGGGTCATCAGGTCGGCGAGCACCGCCGGCATGTCCGGCCAGGCGCGGTAGATCGTCATCCGGCTCACCCCGGCCCGCCGCGCGACCTCCGTCAGCGTCGTACGCCGCCAGCCCACGTCGAGGATGCAGGCCCGGGCAGCGTCGAGGTAGGACGCCTGTGGGCCGACATTGTGACGACGTGACGTCATATGTCACACTGTAACATATGAGTCCCGAGATGCACCCGACGAGGTGGGGCGATCCCACCCGGGCCGCCGCGCTCCCCGAGACCGCCCGCGGCCTGGTCGAGCTGGTCTTCCCGGTCAGCGACAGCACGGTCGCCGACGGTCCGGTGGCGCTGCCGGCCGGCGGCCTCTCCGACCAGGTCCTGAGCGATCTCGCCGCGGTGGCGGGCGCCGAGCACGTGCTGACCGACGACGAGACGCGTCGGCTCCGCACACGCGGCAAGTCGACGCCCGACCTGCTGCGCGCCCGGGCGGGGGACCTGTCCGACGCCCCGGACGCGGTCGTCCGCCCGAGCGACCACGACCAGGTGCAGGCCCTGCTCGGGGTCGCCGCCCGGCATCGGGTGGCCGTCGTGCCGTTCGGCGGAGGCACCTCGGTGGTCGGTGGACTGGTCGCCCGACGCGACGGGCTCGCCGGTGTGGTGAGTCTCGACCTGGTGCGGATGAAGCGCCTGCTCGCCGTCGACCCGGTCTCGATGACCGCGACGCTCGAGCCCGGGCTCAGGGGGCCGGAGGCCGAGGCTCTCCTGGCCGAGCACGGCGTCACGCTGGGGCACTTCCCGCAGTCGTTCGAGTACGCATCGATCGGCGGCTACGCGGCCACCCGGTCGAGCGGTCAGTCGTCGGCCGGCTACGGCCGCTTCGACGCCCTGGTCACCGGGCTCGTTGTGGCGACGCCGGCCGGAACCGTCGCGCTCGGGCACGCGCCCGCCACCGCGGCGGGACCCGATCTGCGCCAGGTGTTCCTCGGCTCCGAGGGTGCGTACGGCGTGATCACCGCCGTCACCGTCCGGGTGCGGGCGGTGCCCGAGCAGAAGGTGTACGACGGCTGGCGCTGGCCGTCGTTCGACGCCGGCATCGACGCGATGCGGGCGCTGGCCCAGGCCCAGCTGCTGCCCACGGTGCTGCGCCTCTCGGACGAGAACGAGACCGCACTGAACCTGGCCGACCCCGACTCCATCGGTGGCCCGTCGTCGGGGGGTTGCCTGATGATCGTCGGCGTCGAGGGCACACCGGCCGCCGTCTCGGACCGACGCTCGGCCGTCTCAGCGGTGCTGGCCGACCTGGGCGGTGAGCCGGCGGGTGAGGAGCCGGGCCGGACGTGGGCCGCCGGCCGCTTCGACGCGCCGTACCTCCGGGACTCGATGCTCGATGCCGGCGTCCTCGTCGAGACCCTGGAGACCGCGACGTACTGGTCGCACCTGCGGCGGACCTACGACGCGGTGTCGACGGCGCTGACAGGGGCGCTCGGTGATCCGGCGCTGGTGCTGTGCCACGTGTCGCACGTGTACGAGACCGGTGCCTCGCTCTACTTCACCGTCGCGGCCCCGCAGGGCGACGACGCGCTCGGCCGGTGGCTCGGCGCCAAGCGTGCCGCGATGGACGCCATCGTGGCTACCGGCGCGACGATCACCCACCACCACGCTGTCGGCACCGACCACCGGCCGTGGCTCGAGGACGAGATCGGAGCGGTGGGGGTCGAGATGCTGCGAGCGGTCAAGCGTGCGGTCGACCCGAGCGGGATCATGAACCCCGGGGTCCTGGTTCCGTGAGGTCGGCGTCGGCGAACGACCACACGAGCAGCTGGGTCGGGACGCCGGCCGTGACGGCGACGTCTTGGTCGCCGGTGATCTCGAAGGCGTCGCCGGCCGTCAGGGGCTCGGCCAGGCTCGAGCGGGTGAGCGCACCGGTGGCGACGAAGACGTAGCGCAGCGGGGCGTCGGGCAATGACACCGACGCACCGCCCGGCACCTCGGCGATCAGGAACGTCGCACCCGGGATGCCCAGATCGTCCTCGTCGGCGGCGACGACGAACGCGCCACTGCTCAGGTCGGGAGTGGTGGTGCGCCGGGTCGGCTCGCTGCCGGCTTCGCGCGGACGCAGCCAGGCCTGGATGAACCGGGTGACGCCGGAGTCCGCCCGCTCGCTGTGGGTGATGCCGGAGCCGGCCCGGGTGACCGCAAGCTGGCCGGCCGGCTGGGTCACGCAACCGGTCGCGTCCTCACGCGCCAGTGCACCCGAGACGACCCAGGTGACGAGGACGACGTCCGCGTGCTCGTGCGCGTCGTACCCCGCCCCGGTCGCGAGGAGGTCGTCGTTGAGCGCGTACAGCGGTCCGAACGAGACGCGCTCGGCGTCGTACCACGATCCGAACGAGAACGAGTGACGTGTCTGGCGTCCCGGTTCGCGGGTCAAGAACCGGTCCTTTCCCCTTCGAACCACTACGGTCACGGACACAATGATCCCCGTGTCCCACCCTTTGCTTCCACCGGGCTTCCGGTTCGGTGCCAGCACTGCGTCGTACCAGATCGAGGGGGGAGCCACCGAGGACGGCAAGGGCCCGAGCATCTGGGACACCTTCAGCCACCTGCCCGGCAAGATCGCGGACGGCTCCACGGGCGACGTCGCCTGCGACCACTACCACCGTCTGGACGAGGACCTCGACCTCATGCACCAGCTGGGGCTCGGGGGCTACCGCTTCTCGATCTCGTGGCCGCGGGTGCTGCCGACCGGCTCCGGCCAGCCGAACCAGGCCGGCCTCGACTTCTACGAGCGCCTCGTCGACGGCCTGCTCGAACGCGACATCCAGCCGATGGCGACGCTCTACCACTGGGACCTGCCGCAGGAGCTCGAGGACACCGGCGGCTGGCTGAACCGCGACACCGGTGACCGCTTCGCCGAGTACGCCGCGCTCGTCGGCGAGCGTCTCTCGGACCGCGTCGAGCACTGGATCCCGATCAACGAGCCGAACGTCGTCACCATGCTCGGCTACGGCAACGGCGTCCACGCCCCGGGCAAGGAGCTGATGTTCGACGCCCTGCCTGTTGCCCACCACCTGTTGCTCGCCCACGGTCGTGCCGCGATCGCGCTGCGCGCCGCCGGCGCCTCGAGCATCGGCTGCGCCAACAACCACGCCCCGGTGTGGCCGGCCAGCGACGACGAGGCGGACGTCGGCGCCTCGAAGCTGTTCGACGCGCTCTGGAACGGGATGTTCTCGGAACCGATGCTCTTCGGGCGGTACCCGTTCGACCTGGCGCCGCTCGTCGAGCCGGTCATCCGCGCCGGCGACATGGCGACGATCCGTCAGCCACTCGACTTCTACGGCGTGAACTACTACAACCCGATGCGCATCGCCGCCGCCGACGAGGACGCCCCCACGCCATGGGAGCCGTTGGAGATCCTCGGCTACCCGACCACCGACCACGGCTGGCCGGTGGTCCCCGACGCCCTCCGCGAGTGGCTGATCACGCTGCGCGCGCGCTACCGAGCGGCGCTCCCGCCGATCATCATCACCGAGTCGGGCTGCTCCTACGGCACGGCGCCCGACGCGGACGGTGTCGTCGACGACCAGGCTCGCATCGACTACCTCGATGCCCACCTCCGAGCCGTCGCCGTCGCCGTACGCGCCGGGGTCGATGTCCGGGGGTACTACACCTGGTCGCTGATGGACAACTTCGAGTGGGCCGAGGGCTACACCCAGCGGTTCGGGCTGGTGTACGTCGACTACGAGACCCAGGCCCGCATCCCGAAGAGGTCCTTCGACTGGTACGCCGAGACGATCCGGGCCCAGCCGCCGGACAACTGAGTCAGCGGCGACCGAGGGCCCGGACGGTCCAGCCCGCGGAGCGCCAGGTGTCGACGTCGAGCAGGTTGCGACCGTCGAACAGCTGCTGCCGTCGCACCACGCCCTCGAGGTCGTGGGGCAGGATCTCGCGGAACTCCGGCCACTCGGTCAGGTGTAGGACCAGATCGGCGTCCCGGCACGCGTCGATCGCGGAGGCGGCGTAGGTCAGGGTCGGGAAGGTCCGTGCGGCGGTGGCGTTGGCCTGGGGATCGTAGACCCGCACGTCGGCGCCCTTCAGGTGGAGCTGGCCCGAGATCCAGAGCGCCGGGGAGTCGCGAACGTCGTCGCTGTCGGGTTTGAACGCCGCGCCCCAGACACCGACCCGGGCCCCGGCGAGGTCGCCGCCGACCATCGCCCTGGCGATGTGCACGACCCGCTCACGCTGGCGCCGGTTCACGTCGTCGATGTGCCGGAGGAACGTCATGGCGTCCTCGACGCCGAGCTCGCCGGCGCGGTGGACGAAGGCGCGGATGTCCTTGGGCAGGCAGCCGCCCCCGAAGCCGATCCCGGCGTTGAGGAACTGGCGGCCGATGCGCACGTCGTACCCGATCGAGTCGGCGAGGTCGACGACGTCCGCACCGGTGGCCTCGCAGACCTCGGCCATCGCGTTGATGAAGGAGATCTTGGTGGCCAGGAAGGCGTTGGCGGCGACCTTGGCCAGCTCGGCGGTCGCGTAGTCGGTGACCACGATCGGCGAGCCCTCGTCGATCATCGGCTGGTAGAAGTCACGCAGGAGCTTCTCGGCGCGGCCGTCCTGGAGGCCGACCACGATCCGGTCGGGATGCAGCGTGTCCTGGACGGCGTAGCCCTCGCGCAGGAACTCGGGGTTCCACGCGAGCATCGCCTCGCTGCCGGCCGGCGCGAGAGCGGTCAGCCGGCCGGCCATCCGCTCCGCGGTCCCCACCGGGACCGTCGACTTGCCGACGACCAGCGCGGGACGCGAGAGATGAGGCGCGAGGCCGTTGACCGCGGCCTCGACCTGGCTCACGTCGGCGGCCAGGCTCTCGGGCTGCTGGGGGGTCCCGACGCAGACGAAGTGGAGGTCGCCGAAGGCCGCGACCTCGGCGTAGGAGTCGGTGAACCGCAGTCGGCCGCTCTCGACGTTCCGGGCGAGCATGTCGGCGAGGTGGGGCTCGTGCATCGGCACCCGACCCTGCGACAGCGCCGAGCGCTTGACCAGGTCGATCTCCATGCCCAGCACCTCATGGCCGACCTCGGCCATGGCGGCGGCGTGGGTGGTCCCGAGGTACCCACAGCCGATGACGGTGATCCGCATGGCCGGGAGTCTAGAGAGCATGGACCCGGTGAGGAACGTCGCTTGCGCAGCGATACCCCCCAGGGGTATAAAGGCGGACATGACCGACAGCTGGAGGATGGCGATCGCGGCGACGCGGCACTGCCTGACCGGGTGTGCCATCGGTGAGGTCACGGGCATGGTGCTGAGCACCTGGTGGGGGTGGGGCAACGCGGCCAACATCGCCCTCTCGGTCGCGCTCGCCTTCGTCTTCGGCTACATGCTGACCTACACGGGCGTACGGCGCATGGGCGCCGACAACCGCACCGCCGTCCAGGCCGCACTCGCCAGCGACACGATCTCGATCCTGACCATGGAGGTCGTCGACAACGTCTTCCTGCTGGTGGTGCCGGGCGCGATGGCCGCGACGCTCGACACGCCACTGTTCTGGTGGTCGCTCACGGTCTCGCTGGCCGTCGCCTTCGTCGCCGCGGTGCCGGTCAACCGCTGGCTGTTGGAGCGCGGGAGGGGGCACGCCGTCGTCCACCGGTTCCACGAGCAGCACGCCCACCACCACTAGGCCCGACGTACCCGTACGATCTCGCCATGCGCACGCCCCGAACGGCTGCCGTCCTCGTTCCACTCATGCTCGTCGCGCTCGGGTGCGCTCCGCAGGAGAGTTCGACGGCCACCGACACCAGTACCGACCAGACCCCGGCCGAATGCGCCCACGGGAAGACCCTCACCGACGGCACGCTGACCATCGCGACGGACTCCCCGGCGTACGACCCGTGGTTCAGGGACAACGACCCGAGCAACGGCAAGGGGTACGAGTCGGCCGTCGCGTACGCCGTGGCCAAGCAGCTCGGGTTCGACGCGACGGCGGTGACGTGGGTGAAGGAGTCGTTCAACAAGTCCTACGCCCCGGGCGACAAGGACTTCGACTTCGACATCAACCAGATCTCGATCACACCGGCCCGGGCCAAGGTCGTCACGTTCTCCGACGGCTACTACACCGCCGCGCAGGCCCTGATCGCGCTCAAGGACTCGAAGGTCGCCTCGGCGACCTCGGTCGCGGACCTCAAGGACGACAAGCTCGGCGCCCAGACCGGCACCACGTCGTTGACCGCGATCCGCGAGGACATCCAGCCGTCGACCGAGCCGCTGGTCTTCGACGACACGAACGTCGCCAAGCAGGCCCTGCTCAACCACCAGGTCGACGCGATCGTCGCGGACCTGCCGACGGCCTTCTACATCACCGCGGCCCAGATCAAGTCGGCCACCGTCGTCGGGCAGTTCCAGCAGCAGAGCGGCAGCCCCGAGCAGTTCGGGATGCTGTTCCAGAAGAACAACGCCCTGGTCGACTGCGTGAACCAGGCGCTGACGAACCTCAAGAGCGACGGGACCCTGGACGCGATCGAGAAGAAGTGGCTCAGCCAGACCGTGAACGTGCCCGTCCTGCAGTGACCGGACCAGTGACCCGGTCGTGATCTCCGCCCCCGACACCTGGCGACCGAGCCCTCGGGAGCTCGAGCGCCGCGAGATCCGTCGTACCCTGCGACGGCGCTCGATCCTGGTGTCGACGGTGGCGACCGTGCTCGTCCTGGGCGGGCTGTTGATCGGCACGGTCAGCTCACCGGGCTGGGCCAGCGTCAAGGCGACGTTCTTCTCGTGGGACGACGCCAAGGCGGCGTTCCCATCGATCTGGCACGCCTTCTGGACCTACAACGTCAAGCTCTTCCTGATCGGGGAGGTCCTGATCCTGATCCTGGCCCTGGCGGTCGCGGTGCTCCGCCAGTCGCGCTCCCCGGTGCTGCTGCCGCTCCGGATCATCGCCGTCATCTACACCGACCTGTTCCGGGGGATCCCCACCATCCTGCTGGTCTTCATGCTCGCGTTCGGGATGCCGGCGCTGAACCTCCAGGGCGTGACAAACTCCCTCTTCTTCTGGGGCCTGGTGGCACTCGTGCTGTCGTACGGCGCGTACGTCGCCGAGGTGATCCGGGCCGGGATCGAGTCGGTCCACCCGTCCCAGATCGCCAGCGCCGACGCGCTGGGACTGTCTCGGGTCCAGGCGATGCGCTACGTCGTGGTCCCGCAGGGCATCCGCCGGGTGATCCCACCGCTGCTCAACGACTTCGTGAGCCTGCAGAAGGACACCGCCCTGGTCGGAGCCGCCGGGGTGTTCGACGCACTCTTCGCGGCCCGTGACTACGCCAACTACCAGTTCAACTTCACGCCGTACGTCGTGGTCGCCGGCTACTTCGTCGTGCTCACGATCCCACTGGCCCGGTTCACCGACCACCTGCAGCACCGGGCGATGGAGCGGGAGAGGCAGGGCGCCCGATGAGCGAGGCGCTGCTCGAGGTCACCGATCTGCGCAAGTCCTATGGCGACAAGGTCGTGCTCCGGGACATCGACCTCCGGGTCCGGACGCACGACGTGATCTGCTTGATCGGCTCGTCGGGCTCCGGCAAGTCGACCCTGCTGCGGTGTCTGAACCTCCTGGAGCAGATCGACGACGGCGTCATCGAGTTCGAGGGACGCGAGATCTCCGACCCCCGGATCGACCCGCGGGCGGTGCGCAGCAGGGTCGGGATGGTGTTCCAGGCCTACAACCTCTTCCCCCACCTCACGGTGCTCGACAACTGCACCCTCGCGCCCCGCCGGGTGCACGGAGTGACGAAGGGTGAGGCGGAGCAGCGGGCACGCGACCTGCTCGCGCGCTTCGGCCTCGCCGACCAGGCCGACAAGCACCCGGACCGGATGTCGGGAGGCCAGCAGCAGCGGGCCGCGCTGGTGCGCGCGCTGTGCACCCAGCCGACCCTGCTCCTGCTCGACGAGATCACCGCCGCGCTCGATCCGGAGCTGGTCGGCGAGGTGCTCACGATCGTCCGCGAGCTGGCCGAGCAGGGCACCACGATGATCCTGGCCACGCACGAGATGGCGTTCGCCCGCGACGTCGCGACCGCGGTCTGCTTCCTCGACGAGGGACGCATCCTCGAGCAAGGTCCTCCCGCCGAGATCTTCAGCCGGCCACGTGAGGAGCGGACCAGGCGGTTCTTGTCGCGGGTACTGCCCCCGGCATGATCGAGGGCATGGAACTCGGCCAGGGGACAGGTCCGCTGCGAGGTGTGCGCGTCGTCGAGCTGGCCGGGATCGGTCCGGGCCCGCACGCCTGCATGATCCTGGCCGACCTCGGCGCCGACGTGATCCGTGTCGACCGTCCCGGCGGCCAGGCGCTGACCGGCGGTCAGCACGACCTGCTCAACCGCGGGCGTCCCAGCGTCGCCCTCGACCTCAAGCACCCCGACGGTGTCGCCACCGTGCTCGACCTCGTCGCGACGGCCGACGTGCTCGTCGAGGGCCTACGCCCCGGTACGACGGAGCGGCTCGGCCTCGGCCCGGACGCGTGCCTGGCTCGCAACCGGCGGCTGGTCTACGGGCGCATGACCGGATGGGGCCAGACCGGTCCGCTGTCCCGGACCGCCGGCCACGACCTCGGCTACATCGCGATCACCGGTGCCCTGTTCGGTCTCGGGCAGGACCAGAGCCGCCCGCACTTCCCGACCAACCTGGTCGGGGACTTCGGTGGCGGGTCGACGTACCTCGTGATCGGGGTCCTCGCCGCGCTCCTCGAGTCGCGGGTCTCCGGCGACGGGCAGGTCGTCGACGCGGCGATCGTCGACGGCACGGCCCACCTGAACTCGATGGCCACGGGGTTCCTGGCGGGCGGACTCCTGCGCGAGGAGCGGGCGGCCAACCTGCTGGACGGCGGCGCGCCGTTCTACGACCTCTACGAGACGGCCGACGGACGGCACCTGGCGGTCGGCGCGCTCGAGCCGCAGTTCTACGACGAGCTGGTCGCCGGCCTCGGCATCGCAGACACGGCGCCGGACCGGAACGACCCCGCGAACCGTCCCGAGCTCCGGCGGCTCATCTCCGACGCCGTGCGCCGACGGACACAGGCCGAGTGGGTCGAGGTGTTCGACGGGACGGATGCCTGCGTCGCGCCGGTGCTGCCGATGACGGAGGCCTTCGGCCATCCGCACCTCGCGGCACGCGGGACCTTCGTCGACCGCGACGGGATGACGCAGCCGGCCCCGGCTCCGCGCTTCTCACGGACGGCGCCGACGTTGACCACGGCGCCACCGGCCAACGCCGGACAGGACACGCGGGACGCCCTGCGCGCCTGGGGGATCAGCGATGTCGACGCCCTGCTCGCGTCGGGGGCGGCGGTGCAGGCGTGATGAGCGAGCACGTCGACGTCCTGATCATCGGCGCCGGTCTGTCCGGCATCGGTGCCGCCGCGCACCTGACCCGCGCGCTGCCGCGCACGTCGTACGTCGTGCTCGAGGCGCGGGAGGCGAGCGGCGGGACGTGGGACCTGTTCCGCTATCCGGGCGTCCGCTCCGACTCGGACATGTACACGATGGGCTACCGCTTCCGTCCGTGGCGGCGCGAGGAGACGCTCGGCTCGGGCGAGCGGATCCTCGAGTACCTCCGCGACACGGCCCGCGAGTACGACGTGGAGCGCCACATCCGCTACTCCCACCGGGTCGTCCGCGCGTCATGGGACTCAGCCGAGGCCCGGTGGACCGTGGAGGCCGAGCACGCCGGTGAGACGGTCACGCTCAGCGCAGGGCTGGTGTGGTCCTGCCGCGGCTACTACGACTACGAGCACGGGCACGAGCCGGAGTTCGCGGGGGCGGGTGACTTCTCGGGGACGATCGTGCACCCGCAGCACTGGCCTGCGGACCTCGACTGGGCGGGCCAGGACGTCGTGGTGATCGGCAGCGGGGCGACCGCGGTGACCCTCGTCCCGGAGCTGGCTCGTCGGGCGGCGCGCGTGACGATGCTGCAGCGCTCGCCGTCCTACGTGCTGAGCCTCCCCCAGCGCGACCCGTTCGCCGCGCGTGCCCGCCGATGGCTCCCCGCCGGCCTGGCCCATCGCGCCGTACGGTGGAAGAGCATCGTCGTCCAGGCCGTCTTCTACCGGCTCTCACGCCGTCGTCCGGATCTGGTGAGACGCCTGGTGCGCAGGCAGAACGTCGCGCTGCTCCCGGAGGGGTACGACGTCGACACCCATTTCACACCGCGCTACGACCCCTGGGACCAGCGCATGTGCTTCGTGCCCGACGCCGATCTGTTCCGGGCCGTACGCCGCGGCGACGCCGAGGTCGTGACCTCGACCATCGAGCGGTTCGACACCGACGGGATCGTGCTGACCGGCGGCCGGCACCTGCACGCCGATGTGATCGTCACCGCCACCGGCCTGACCCTGTCGCCGTTCGGGGGCATCGAGCTGGTCGTGGACGGCGAGAAGGTCGATCCGTCGACCTCGATGACCTATCGCGCGCTGATGCTCAGCGAGGTCCCGAACTTCGTGTTCACGGTGGGCTACACCAACGCGTCGTGGACCCTCAAGGTCGACCTGGTCGCGGAGTTCACCTGCCGGCTGCTGGCGCACCTGGCGGAGCACGGCTACCGCCGCGTCGTACCGCGACGGGACCCGACCGTCGGCGAGGTGCCCCTGATGGACTTCACGTCCGGCTACGTGCTCCGCGCTCTGGACCAGCTCCCCCATCAGGGTGACCGCGAGCCGTGGCGCCTGCGGCAGAGCTATCTGCGGGACCGGCGGACCATCCGGCGCGCACCGCTCGACGACGGCGTCCTCTCCTTCTCCTGACCGCCCGTGACCGAGGGCACGCGCATGTCGCCGAGGTGCCCGGGTACGTAACCGGGCGTAGGACGACATGCCCGAGACGAAGGAGCACACGTGGGACTCGACGACAAGATCAAGAACGACGCCACCGACGCCAAGGGCAAGGCCAAGGAGGCGGCCGGGTCTGCGACCGGGAACGACAGCCTGGAGTCCGAGGGCAAGGCGGACCAGGGCGAGGCCAAGGTCAAGGAGGCCGGGCGGCACACCAAGGAGGCCGCGAAGAACGTGAAGGACACCTTCACCGGCTGAGCCGGGTACGGACGAACGGGGCCTCGTGTCGGGGAGGCCCCGTCGTGCGTCCAGGGACGGTCGGGCCGGTCCCGCTCGCGGAGCTCCTCGACCAGCCGTCACCGCGACACCAGCCCGACGTACCCGCCGAAGACCCTCGACCGCGGGAGGTGCCGGGTGAGCGCGAGCGCGACCATCACCGCCCCGATCAGCACGCCGATCCGGCGCTCCGACCGGTCGGGGACAGGGCGGTGCGTAGGGTGACCAGCGTGCTGGACGGCGTGCGACGCGAGGTACGCCGCAGCCTGTGGGACCGCGTCCCGCGCGACCACCGCGAGTCCGCGCACGCCCTGCGTCGCCGGCAGTGGGTGACCGGCGTCGTGGTGGTGGTCGGAGCCGGCGTGCTCGGGCTCTCGCTGCGGATCGCGCCGGGCAACGACTCGTTCTACCCCGCCACCCTCGGGCTGGCGCTGGTCTGGACCGTCGGCGCCTTCGTCTCCGGCCCCCTGCACCTGGGCCGCGCGTGGCAGGGGGACGAACCGGGCCCGCGTCCGGTGCTGGTCCCCCTGCTGTGCGGCGCCCTGCTCGCCGTGGTCTTCGTCGCGGGGGCGCTCGTCGTACGCGAGGTGCCGTGGCTCGACCACCAGGTGCGCCATGTGCTCGACCACGCCGATCAGGGGTCGATCCCGCTGCTGGTGCTGGTGACCGCGCTGAACGCCGTGGCGGAGGAGCTGTTCTTCCGGGGTGCGCTGTACGCCGCGACGCCGCGGTACCCGGTCGTGGTGACCACCGCGGCGTACACCCTGGCGACGCTGGCCACCGGCAACGCGATGCTCGCGTTCGCGGCGATGCTCCTCGGCGCCGTGGTCGGCCTCGAACGCCGCGCCACCGGCGGCATCCAGGCCCCGGTCCTCACCCACGTCGTCTGGTCGCTGATCCTGCTCCTCGCCCTCCCCGCCATCTTCGGCTGAGGGCAGGACCGGGAGGTCCCATCGAATCTGTTCCGAGCCGCCCGCCCCAGGGCGTCAGAGGACAGCCACGATCGGCCCTGTCCGGGGGAGGGGAGACCTCAGCGCGAGTCCTCGGCGTCCTCGAGGGCCCGGCGGACGGCCTCGGCGTACGGGATCGGGTCGCCGGGGACGAGCTCCTCGATCGAGTGGTCCGTGACGACGACCTCGGTGACCATGGAGTCGATCAGGTTGCGGCCGGTGGTCACGTCGACGTCCGTCACCAGGGCCAGCCAGTACGACGAGAGCCGCGGGGTCAGCACGGGGACCCGGACGATCGGGACCCGATGCCCGCCGGTGACCTCGGAGGCGACCTGGAGCATCTCCAGGTACGTCAGCTGCTCGGGACCCCCGATCTCGAACACCCGGCCGTATGCGCGGGGCTCGTCGGCGACCCCGACCAGGTAGCGGATCACGTCGTCGACGGCGATCGGCTGGGTCCGGGTCGCGACCCACCTCGGCACGACCATCGCCGGCAGGTTCTTGACCAGCTGCCGGGTCAGCTCCCACGAGATCCCTCCGCGGCCGACCACGATCCCCGCGCGCAGCACCGTGACCGGCACGCCGGCCGCACCGAGCAGCCCCTCGACGTCCCGGCGCGAGCGCAGGTGGGCGGACAGCTCCGAACCCTCCGCCCCGAGCCCACCGAGGTAGACGATCTGGCGCACCCCGGCCGTCGCGGCGGCCTCGCCGAACGTCCGCGCGGCACGCGCGTCGCGGTCCTCGAAGTCCTCGGTGTCCAGCGAGTGGACCAGGTAGTAGGCGACGCGGGTGCCCTCCAGTGCCGCGGCCAGCGACGACGGGTCCTGGACGTCGCCGCCCACGGGTGTGCCCGGCCCGTCGTACTCGTCGGGCCGGCGCGTCATCGCGCGTACGTCGTGCCCCGCGGCGATCAGGGCGGGCACCAGCCGCCCACCGACGAAGCCGGTCGCGCCGGTCACCAGGATGTCCGTCACGTCACGCGCCGTACCCAGTGCCGCCGCGCCCAGTCACTCATCGGGCGCGCTTGGCGATGTTGACGCGGCGGGTCTCGTCCATCCCGGCCTCGTAGGCCTGCACGAGCGAGGCGATCGACAACGGCTTGAGCCGCTCCACGACCTCCTGGATCCGCTCGGGCGAGACGCCCTGCTCCTTGTAGACCGGCCAGACCTTCGTCCGGAACAGCTCGTAGAGCTCCTCCGCGATGGCCCGCCCGTGCGTGGCGTACACCTCGGCCGCCGCGCGCGCCGCCTCGATCGGGTAGCCGAGATCGAGCAGACCGAGCCCGACTCCGAGCTGCGAGCGGGAGACGCCGAACCGGCCGCGCGCAACCGGTCGCAGCACCCCCAGCGCCTCGAGGGTCCCGAGGTCGGCCGTCGTGAGTCGTCGTCCGGCCTGGCGCTCGAGCTCGGCCCGGCTGCACTCCTGCCAGGAGTCGGCCATCCAGGGCGCGAGCATCGTGCGGTGGAGGGCGATGTCCTCGGGCGAGGCGTCCACGGGGATGCGCGCGACGTACCTCTCGATCGCCGACAACGTGAAGCCGTGTCCCTGGAGCTCCTGCACGAGCTGCAGGCGGGCGACGTGGTCGGCGCTGTAGTAGCCGCTACGCCCGCGTCGGATCGGCGGAGGCACCAGACCCCTGGTGGTGTAGAAGCGGACGTTCCGTACGCTCATCCCGACCCGCTCGGTGAGCTCCTCGAGGGTCAGCAGCGTGAGTGTCCCCACAGCGGCACCGTCTTCCTTGACGACCATGACAGTAAGAGTGTCACAATCGGGAGCATGGCTCCATCCCCTGAGCAGGCACCCCGGGAAGCATTCGTCTACGACCACCTGCGCACGCCGCGCGGCAAGGGGAAGGTGGTCGGCTCCCTGCACGAGGTGAAGCCGGTCGACCTGATGGTCGGCCTCCTGGAGGAGGTCCGGACCCGCAACCCTTCGCTGGACACCGAGCGCGTCGACGACGTCGTGCTCGGCGTGGTTTCGCCGATCGGTGAGCAGGGCGGCGACATCGCGAAGACCGCGGCCCTCGCCGCCGGCTATCCCGAGACCGTCGCCGGCGTCCAGCTCAACCGCTTCTGCGCCTCGGGACTCGAGGCCGTCAACCAGGCCGCCGCGCGCATCCGCAGCGGCTTCGAGGAGCTGATCCTCGCCGGCGGTGTCGAGTCGATGAGCCGCGTCCCGATGGGATCCGACGGCGGTGCCTGGGCCGCCGACCCGGCCACCGCGTTGACCACCGGCTTCGTCCCGCAGGGCATCGGCGCCGACCTGATCGCGACGCTCGAGGGCTGGAGCCGCTCCGACGTCGACGCGTACGCCGCGGAGTCCCACCACCGCGCGGCCAAGGCCTGGGCCAACGGCTACTTCGCCGACGCGATCGTCCCGGTGAGGGACGTCAACGGCGTCACCGTGCTCGACCACGACGAGCTCATCCGCCCCGACACCTCGGTCGAGGGTCTGGCCGGCCTCAAGCCGAGCTTCGCCTCGCTGGGGAAGGACGCGGGATTCGACGACGTTGCGCTGGAGAAGTACCACTGGGTCGAGCGCATCGACCACGTGCACCACGCCGGCAACTCCTCCGGGATCGTCGACGGTGCAGCCCTCGTGGCCGTCGGTTCCGAGCAGGCGGGCGCCGACCTCGGCCTCACGCCGCGCGCGAGGATCGTGATGACCGCCGTCTCCGGCGCCGACCCGACGATCATGCTGACCGGTCCGGCCCCGGCTGCGCGGAAGGCTCTGGCCAAGGCCGGCCTGGAGGTCGGTGACATCGACCTGTGGGAGATGAACGAGGCCTTCGCGGCGGTCGCCATGCGCTTCATGAAGGACATGGGTATCACCCACGAGATCACCAACGTCAACGGCGGAGCGATCGCGATGGGCCACCCGCTCGGTGCCACCGGCGCGATGCTGCTCGGCACCCTGGTCGACGAGCTCCAGCGGCGCGACCTCCGCCGCGGGCTCGCCACGCTCTGCATCGGCGGTGGCATGGGGATCGCCACCATCGTCGAGCTGGTGTGACGACCCTCGGCGCGACCAACCACGACCTTTCAACGGAAGAGACCGATGACCCAGACCGCCGCCGACCTGACCGCCGTCCGCTATCAGAAGGACGCCGACGGCATCGTCACGCTCACCCTCGACGACCCCACCGCGAGCGCGAACACGATGACCGAGCTCTACCGCGACTCGATGCATGCGGCGGTGGACCGGCTGTACGACGAGGGCGACGACCTCACCGGCGTCGTCATCACCAGCGCCAAGAGGACGTTCTTCGCCGGCGCGAACCTGACCCTCATGATGCAGGCGACCCCGGCCGACGCGGCCTCGCTGTTCGCCGGCGCCGAGGCGATCAAGGCCGACCTGAGGCGGCTCGAGAAGCTGCCCCGCCCGGTGGTCGCCGCGATCAACGGCGCCGCCCTGGGCGGGGGCTACGAGATCGCGCTCGCGTGCAACCACCGGATCGCCGTCGATGACCCCTCCGCGGTGGTCGGTCTCCCCGAGGCCACCCTCGGGCTGATGCCCGGCGGAGGAGGCGTGACCCGGGTGACGCGCATGTTCGGGATCCAGTCCGCACTGATGGACGTGCTCCTCCAGGGACCGCGCTTCAAGCCGGGCGATGCCAGGGCCAACGGGCTCGTCGACGAGGTGGTCGCCGGCGACGACCTGGTCCCGGCCGCGAAGCGCTGGATCCTCGAGCACCGCACCGACCCGGATGCCGCCACCAACCCGTGGGACCGCGAGGGCTACCGGATGCCCGGCGGCACCCCGCAGTCGCCGAAGCTGGCCGCCTTCCTGCCGGCGTTCCCGGCGCTGCTCCGCCAGCAGACCAAGGGCGCGGTCTACCCCGCCCAGCGCGCGATCCTGTCCGCCGCGGTCGAGGGTGCGAGCGTCGACTTCGACACCGCCAGCCGGATCGAGAGCCGCTACCTGACCAAGCTGCTCGTCGGACAGAACTTCAAGAACATGACGCAGGCGTTCTTCTTCGACCTGCAGGCCATCAACGCCGGCCAGCTGCGACCCGAGGGCTACCAGACGTTCACCGCGACCAAGGTCGGCGTCCTCGGCGCGGGGATGATGGGCGCGGGCATCGCGTACTCGTGCGCGCGGGCCGGGATGCAGGTCGTGCTCAAGGACGTCTCCCTCGAGGCGGCCGAGCGCGGCAAGGGCTACAGCGAGAAGCTCAATGCCACGGGGGTCCAGCGCGGGAAGCTCACCGAGGAGAAGAGCGAGGAGATGCTCGCCCGGATCGCGCCGACGGCCGACCCGGCCGACCTGGCCGGGTGCGACCTGGTGATCGAGGCGGTGTTCGAGGACCCGAGCCTCAAGCACCAGGTCTTCACGGAGGTCGTCCCGCACGTCGACCCCGACGCCCTGCTCTGCTCCAACACCTCGACCCTGCCGATCACCGAGCTCGCCACCGGCGTCGACCGCCCCGAGGACTTCATCGGCCTGCACTTCTTCAGCCCTGTCGACAAGATGCCGCTGGTCGAGATCATCAAGGGGGAGCAGACCTCGGACGCCGCTCTGGCCAAGGCGTACGACGTGGTGCTGCAGATCCGCAAGACCCCGATCGTCGTCAACGACAGCCGCGGCTTCTACACCTCGCGCGTGATCGGCACGATGGTCAACGAGGGCCTGGCGATGCTCGCCGAAGGCGTCCCGCCGATGTCCCTCGAGCGGGCCGCCAGGCAGGCCGGGTACCCCGTCGGACCACTCCAGCTCACCGACGAGCTGAACATGGAGCTGATCGCGAAGATCACCCGGGCGACCAAGGACGCCGCCGAGCGCGACGGCACGCCGTACGACGCGCATCCGGGCACCGCTGTCGTCACCCGGATGCTCGAGCTCGGCCGGCCCTCGCGGGTCGAGGGTGCCGGCTTCTACGACTACGAGGACGGTCGTCGTACGCGCCTGTGGTCGGGCCTGAGGGAGGAGTTCCCTCCACACCTCGAGCAGGTCCCCTTCGCGGACGTGAAGGACCGGATGACGTTCATCGAGGCGCTCGAGACCGCGAAGTGCTTCGAGGAGGGCGTCATCGAGTCCTCGGCGGCGGCCAACATCGGCTCGATCATGGGCATCGGCTTCCCGGCCAACTCCGGCGGCGCCGCGCAGTTCATGACCGGCTACCAGGCCGTCGACGGTCACGGTGAGGGAGTAGGCCCGATCGGTCTCGGCGCGTTCCTGGCCCGGGCCGACGAGCTCGCCGACCGGTACGGCGAGCGCTTCCGCCCCACGACGTACCTGCGGGACCTCGCGGCGCAGGGCCGGCGCTTCCCCGCCTGAACCGAGCCCAGGCAGGATCCCCACCATGCACGCCTACCCCTGAGGCGGTCGGGTCGGGCCGGGCTCAGATCGCGATGTCGCGACGGTGGGTCGGGCCGTGCCCGGTGCTCGGTCCGACCGGAGCGGCCGTCGGAAGAGGGGACTGGGCGGAGCGGAACAGGTAGACGCCACGGACACCGGCGCCGTCCTCGTCGCGCCACCAGGCGACGTGCTCCAGGTTCCAGCCGAGCTCCTCGATCTGACCGAGCAGGTCGGTGGCGCCGCGGCGCCTGCGCCCGCGCCGCCCGGCCGGGGCGCCGTTCGCGTACGACGCGACCGTGAGGTGGTCGAGCTCCACCTGGAAGTATCGGTCTCCCCGGAGCCTGGCCAGGGCGGCGAGGTCCACCGGTGAGACGGCGCCGTCGGCCGCGTCCGGCACCCCGACCGGGAGCTCGGGAGGCACAGGCGTCGGCTGGCCGGTGGGCGGCGTCGCTGCGGACCGGCGTTCTCGTGCTCGATGCCTTGCCATCAGGCAGCCTCCCCCGAAGCTTTGTCAGGCGAGCACCAGCACGATACGAAACTCGGCTGGAGAATGCGGGCGAACCGCCGAGGGTTTTACCCGCGCCCGCCGCCGCGTCGCAGCAGGCCCGTGCGCCGCGTGACGCCGTACCCTCGGCGCGTGGCGCAGTACGAGCAGGAGCTCGAGGGTGACGTGGAGGGTCTCGTGGCCCACCTCGACCAGCAGATCCTTCGGGGCAGCGTGAGCGCGAACATCGAGGACAGCTCCGACCACTCGATCGGCGACGCACGGCTGGTGGTGCGCGTCTACGAGAGGTACAGCGCGTTCGGTGGCAACCGGGTCAGCCTGAACATCAGCATCCTCGCCGTCGGTCGCCGGCTGTTCGTCACCGCCATCACCGCGGGCGGCAGCCAGGCCGTGTTCTTCAAGGTCAACACCGTGGGCGAGGAGAGCTTCCTCCGCCAGGCGGTCGACGCGCTGCGCACGTACGCCCCCTGATCCCGGGTGGGACGACCTTGGTCGTTCGGCAGTCAGACCGCCACTCGGGTTGAGAGGATTCTCGGCGTGACCCAACCCCCCGTCGTCGACGTGCGCAGCCTGCACGTGCGCTTCGGCGAGGTCGAGGCTGTCGCCGGCATCGACCTCGAGGCGTACGCCGGTCAGGCGACCGCGCTGCTCGGCCGCAACGGAGCCGGCAAGTCGACCACCATGCGGGTGCTGGCCGGCGTGGTGCCACCGACCGCGGGCACGGTGACCGTGGCCGGCCTCGACATCCGCACGGACACCGTGGCCGTCAAGCAGCTCACCGGCTACTGCCCCGACGTGGGCGGCCTCGTCCCGCGGGCGACCCCGTGGGAGCACCTGCAGCTCAGTGCCCGACTCCGACGCCTCACCGGCTGGGAGGAGCGTGCTCGCGACCTGCTCGAGCGCTTCGAGCTCGGTGACGTGATGAACCGGGTGACCGGCGGGTTCTCCCACGGCATGGGCCGCCGGCTCTCCGTCGTCCTGGCCGCGATGCACGAGCCGCGCGTCCTGTTGCTCGACGAACCGTTCGACGGGGTCGACCCGATCGGGGTCGAGGCGACGTTCGAGGTGATCGCGGACGCGCGCGCCCGCGGCGCGACGATCCTGCTCTCCACCCACCTGCGTGACCTCGCGGTGCAGGCCTGCGGCACGGCGCTGGTCCTCCGCGGTGGGGCGCGGGTCGCCGCGGTCGACGCCGAGGAGATGGCCGGCGAGGAGGGGGCACGTGCCTACCGCGCTCTCCTCGACTGACCCGGACCAGGCGTACGACGCGCCCGGCCGCCTCGCGGCCGCCCGCCGCTCCGTCGTCGACGTCGCCATCCTGTTCCGGTTCCGCGAGCAGGCGGTACGTCGTCGCCACCTGGCGCGCGTGCTCTCCCTGGCCTTCCTGGCGGTCACGCTGGGAGCGGCGGTCGTGCCCGCGTTCCTGCCCGGCGCCCACGGGGCCGGCCGGGCGTTCGACATCCTGCTGCTGATCCCGACCCTGATGGCCGGCATCCTGGTGCTGAACATCGGCTCGGCCATCGGCTCGGGAGGCGGGCGTGAGCTGATCTCTCGCGACCAGGCCGGACCGCACCCGATCAGCCCGACCACCGACCACCTGGGTGCGCTGGTCCTCGCCCCGCTCAACATCGGGTGGATGATCCAGGCCTGGGTGCTGCTGGGCTCCGTCTCGTACTCGGTGATGCCAGGGCGGCTCGTGCAGGCCCAGGTCACGATGATCCTCTGGATCCTGATGGGCACCGCGCTCGGGCAGGTCGTCGCCTGGGCGGTGGAGGCCCTCCGCCGCGGGCCGGCGGGGATCGTGATCTCGCGAGGGATGCTGGTCGCGGCGGTCCTGGTGGCCGGTGCGGTGCAGCTCACCGGGCACACGGCCCGGGTGCTCGACCGGGTGCCGACCGTGTGGTTCTTCGCCGGTGGTACGAGTCCTCCGCTCACCTGGCGTCTGTGGGAGACCGTCCTCGTGCTGCTGCTCGGTACCGTGGCCGCGGTCGTCGTGGGGGCCGTTCCCGCTCATGTCGCCGCCCGACGGATGCCCCGCGACGAGGCGCGCATGGAGACCGACCAGCACTCGCCGCGGCCGATGCCACGCAGCGTGCTGGGCATCCTGGTCCGCACCGACCGGGCATCCGTGTGGCGCTCGGTGCCGATGCGCCGGGGCGTCCTCGTGCTCGCCGTCGGCCCCGGTCTGGTGGCGTTGTTCGGCGACCTGAAGTGGGCCCAGATGACGATCCTCCCGGGCCTGGTCGCCTCCGGTGGGGCGCTGCTGTTCGGGGTCAACGCCTGGTGCCTCGACGGCCGCGGCGCGCTGTGGCGCGAGAACCTGCCGGCGCGCGCGACGACCCTGTTCGACGCACGCACCCTGGTGCTCGCCGAGTTCCTCGGCGTCGCCTCGCTGATCACCATCCTGGTCGGCGCCCTGCGCGCCGGTGTGCCGGACGCCCAGGAGCTGGCCGCGCTGGTCGCGACCCTGGTCGTGGTGACCCTGCAGGTGGTCGGCGCCGCGCTGCGCTGGTCGCTGGCGCATCCCTACCCGGTGGACCTCCGCTCGGCGCGGGCGACACCGGCGCCACCTGCCGCGATGGTCGGCTACTCGGCACGGCTGGCGACCTCCACGACGTTCACCGGCCTGGTCTTCTCGGGCTGCGCGCACGTGCCCGACTGGCGGCTCTCGCTGATCGTCGGGATGCCCTGCGTGATGTGGTCGGCCACGCGGCTGGCCCGCACCCGGCGCCGCTGGGAGGACCCGGTCACCCGGGCGCGCGTGGTCAGCACCGTCGCCGCGTAGGAGGGCCGCGCGCGCGATCGGGCGCTCTACGCTCAGAGCATGGACCTCGCCCCGTCCCCCCGGGCCGCCGACCTCACCGCTCGCGTGGCCGAGTTCATGGCTGCGGAGATCACGCCGGTCGAGCCCGCCTACCACCGCGACCTCGCCGAGGCGCGCCGTACCGGCGACCCCTGGACGCCGCTCCCGGTGCTCGCCGAGCTCAAAGCCAGGGCGCGCGAGCGCGGGCTGTGGAACCTGTTCCTGCCGAAGGAGCACGCCGGTGAGTACGCCGCGCGCTTCGGCACCGATGGCGGCGAGGGACTCACCAACGTCGACTACGCGCCCCTCGCCGAGCAGATGGGGCGGTCGGCGATCGCCCCGTTGGTCTTCAACTGCAACGCCCCCGACACCGGCAACATGGAGGTGCTGCTGCGCTACGGATCCGAGGAGCAGCGCACGCGCTGGCTGGAGCCGCTGCTGGACGGCCGCATCCGCTCGGCGTTCACGATGACCGAGCCCGAGGTGGCATCGTCCGACGCCACGAACATGGAGGCCACCTGCGTCGTCGACGGCGACGAGGTCGTCGTCAACGGCCGCAAGTGGTGGTCCACCGGTGTCGGCAGCACCGACTGCCGGATCCTGGTCTTCATGGGTGTCACCGACCAGGACGCCGACCGCCACCACCGGCACTCGATGGTGCTGGTGCCGCTGGACACTGCCGGCGTCGAGGTCGAGCGACTGCTCACCACCATGGGCCTGTACGACGAGCCGCTCGGCCACGGTCAGGTGTCGTTCACCGACGTGCGTGTGCCACTGGCGAACGTGATCTCCGGCCCCGGCCAAGGGTTCGCGATCGCCCAGGGCCGGCTCGGTCCCGGCCGGATCCACCACTGCATGCGGCTGATCGGACTGGCCGAGCTCGCCCTCGAGCTGGCCTGCCGCCGGGGCCTCGAGCGCACGGCGTTCGGGAAGCCGCTGGTGAACCTCGGTGGCAACCGCGAGCGCATCGCCGACGCCCGGATCGCCATCGACCAGGCCCGGCTGCTGGTCCTGGACGCCGCATGGAAGCTCGACCAGGGCGGTCCGGTGAACGCGCTGAGCGAGATCTCGGCGATCAAGGTCGCGGTGCCGAACATGGCCCAGCGGGTCATCGACATGGCGATCCAGCTGCATGGCGGTGGTGGGATGTCCGACGACTTCCCGCTGGCCGGGGCCTTCGTGAACGCCCGGGCCCTGCGGCTCGCCGACGGTCCCGACGAGGTGCACCGCGGGATGGTCGCACGCCTCGAGCTCGGCAAGTACACATGAGCCGGGTGCTGGTCACCGGGGCCGCCTCTGGCCTGGGCGCGTCGCTGACCCGCGTCTTCCGCGAGCGAGGCGACCAGGTGCTCGCCACCGACGTCGCCGATGGCGCCGACCTGCACCTCGACGTCACCGCGGACGACGACTGGACCGCGGCGCGCGAGTGGGTCGACGAGCACTGGGGTGGCCTCGACGTCCTGGTCAACAACGCCGGCGTCGCCGGCGGTGGCCGGATCGACGTCGCGGGGATCGACGAGTGGCAGTGGATCGTCGACGTCAACCTGCTGGGCGTGGTGCGTGGGTGCCGGACGTTCACGCCGGTGTTCAAGCGCCAGGGCTCGGGACGCATCGTGAACGTCGCCTCGCTCGCCGGGCTCGTGCACCCGGCCGGGATGGCGTCGTACAACGCGGTGAAGGCCGGGGTCGTCGCCCTCACCGAGACCCTCGGCCACGAGCTCGCGGCGTACGGCGTCACCGCGCACGTGGTCTGCCCGTCGTACTTCCGCACCCACCTGCTGTCCTCGCTGCGTGGAGCCGACGAGGCGCTACGAGCGGTGATGACGCACCTGGTGGAGAGCTCCCCGTTGACCGCCGACCAGATCGCGTCGGCCGTGCTCGCCGGGATCGACGCCGGCGACGAGGTGATCCTGCCGGACCCGATGGCGCGCGCGGCGTACGGGCAGAAGCTCCGCGACCGGCCGGCGTACGACGCACAGCTGCGGCGACAGGCGGCCCGCCTCCACGAGCTCGGCGGGTCGCCGGCCGAGTAGAGATCCGATCACAAACGCCCCCGACCGAGGGTTCTTGGGGCATCGTTGACCCATGACGGCGGGGTACGACGAGTGGGCACTGGCGCGCACGCCGGCACTGCTCGCGTTCGCCGCCGCACTGGTGGACGACGACGTCGTTGCCGATGCGGCGGTCGGCCGGGCCCTGGCCCGCACCCGCGCCATGTGGCACCGGGTCTCGCGCGACGACCCCGACCTGGAGGCCAGGCGGCTGGTCGTCCGGGCGTGCTCGACCCCACGCCGCGCGGCCGTGGTGCTGCGCATGCTCGAGGAGCGGTCGGACACCGAGATCGCCGAGGTGCTGCACTGCTCCGAGTCGGCCGCCCGGCGTCACCTCCAGCGCGGGCTCGCCGAGGTCGATCGGGACGGCGTGCCGGCCGACCGGCTGGCGGGGATGCGCGAACAGGTGATGGCCCGGGCCGGCTCCGCGTCGACCCAGCTGCTCGCCCGGCCCGCCCCGTCCGACACCACCGGCCCGACACCACGACGCCGCCGGGGTCCCGGGCTCACCGCGCTCGCCGTCCTGGCCCTGGTCGGCGGCGTCGCCTTCGTCGCCCACGAGTCGCGCACGCCGAACGGCGAGATCAGCTATCCGAAGGTCGACGTGCCACAGACCTGGCGCTACGAGTCGTACGCCGGCGTCCAGCTCCAGGTGCCGGACGCGTGGGGCTGGGGCGGCTCCCCGATCCGCTCGAGCATCTTCGCCGGGCCGCACCACCTCGGGTCGTGCGGCACCGACGAGGCCTCCGTGCTCTCGCCGGCCGACTCGTCGTCGTACGTCTCGACGATGACCGGGTTCGTCGGCCGTCCGGCCGTGACGAGCCAGCGATGCATGTCCTGGGGCTCCTCCGGGACGACGCCCGCGGGCGACGCGGTGTGGTTCGACTCGCCGTACCGGGTCGGGGTGAGGTCGCTCGGCCCGACCGTCGCCGAGACCCGCGCGGTCGGCGGCCAGCACGTCACGGTGTTCGCCTCGCAGCCGTCGTTGCGCCGGCAGATCCTCGGCACCGCGGAGCAGGTCGAGACCGACGGCAACGGCTGCCCGGCCCGGGCGGTGCTCACGCCGACGGCGGGCCCGCGCGCGCCGCGGCCGGCCTCGCTCTCGGTGTGCGTCTACTCCCAGGACACCGGCGTCTCGACCCTGCTGTACTCCGAGCTCCTGCCCGCCGACGCGGCCCAGGCGTACGCGGACCGCCTCGCCTCGGCCTCGACCCAGGCGGCCACCGCCTGCCCCACGCCCAGTGGGCGCTGGGTCGCCCTCGGGCTGACCGGTCATGGCGGCACCCGATGGGATGTCGCGAACCTCGGGTGCAATCGGATCGTGACCGCCGGCGCGGGATCGGCCGCGATGACGCCGCAGACCGTGCGCGACTGGGCGGTCGGCGGCGTGACGGCGTACCTGAGCGCGCCGCGGAGTGGTGACCCGGCACTCCGGACGTACTTCCGGGCACCGGCGGGCTGACCGACCGGCCCGGACATACTGGGCCGGTGAGCACCGCCGACGAGTCGCGTCCGGTCCGCGAGGAGGACGCGGTCGACGTCGGAGCCGTGGTCGGCTGGCTCCGGGCCCACACCGACGCCGACGTGCCGGACGGCGAACCGGAGGTGCGTCAGTTCCCAGGCGGCGCCTCCAACCTCACCTATCTGCTGCGGTGGTCGGGGCCGGGCCGGGCCGACGACCTGCGTGAGCTGATCCTGCGCCGACCTCCGGCCGGGGCGAAGGCGCGCGGCGCACACGACATGGGTCGCGAGTACCTCATCCAGCACGCGCTCGGCCCGGTCTACCCGTACGTCGCGGGCATGGTCGGCCTGTGCACGGACGCGTCCGTGCTCGGCTCCGACTTCTACGTGATGGAGCGGCTCGACGGCGTGATCCTGCGCAAGGACCTCGGCTTCGAGCTCTCCCCGGCCGGGGCGTCGACCCTCTGCGAGCACGCCTGGGAGGCGTTCGTCCGCCTGCACGAGGTCGACGTCACCCGGGTACCCGAGCTGGCGTCGCTCGGCCGCGGCGAGGGGTACGTCGCGCGCCAGGTGTCCGGCTGGACCGACCGGCTGGGCCGGGCCGCCACCGACGATCTCGGCGACTGGGGCGAGCTCACCACCTGGCTGCACCGGCACCAGCCGGCGGACTCCGGCCAGTGCCTGGTCCACAACGACTGGCGCTTCGACAACCTGGTCCTGGACCCGGACGACGACCTTCGGGTCGTCGGCGTGCTCGACTGGGAGATGGCGACCGTCGGCGACCCGTTGATGGACCTCGGCGGTGCGCTGGCCTACTGGATCCAGGAGGACGACGACCCGTTCTACCGCGAGTTCCGCCGGCAGCCGACCACCGTTCCGGGCATGTGGACCCGGCAGCAGGTCATCGACTGGTACGGCGCGCGTCGCGGTATCGAGATGACCGGCGACCGGTGGCGGTTCTACGAGGCGTTCGGGATCTTCCGGCTGGCGGTGATCATCCAGCAGATCTGGCACCGCTACGTGCACGGCCAGACGCACAACCCCGCGTTCGCGGGGTTCGGCGAGGCGGTGCGCTACCTCGAGCAGCGCACCCGGCGAGTGGTGGACGCCTGATGGGGGTCGTGCTGCTGGTCCGGCACGGGCAGGCGTCGTTCGGTGCGGACGACTACGACGTACTCAGCGAGACCGGGATCGAGCAGAGCCGGATGCTGGGCCGGGCGCTGGCCGGCCAGGGCGTCACGCCGTACGCCGTCGTGCACGGCGCGATGCGACGACAGCGAGACACCGCGACCGCCGTGATCGAGGGCGGTGGCTGGTCGGTCACGCCGGAGCTCGACGAGGGCTGGAACGAGTTCGACCACGTCGCCGTCGTCGCGCACGCCCTCGCTGGGCGCGATGTCGGCAGCGACCGGCGGGCCTTCCAGCGTGTCTTCGACGAGGCCACCGCGCGTTGGTGCGGGGGTGAGCACGACGAGGAGTACGTCGAGTCCTGGCCGGCGTTCCTCGCCCGGGCGACCGACGCGCTCGACCGAGCGTTCGCGCGGGACGGGATCACGGTCGTGGTGTCCTCCGGTGGCCCGATCGCCGCGGTCGCCGCGACCCTGATCGACGTACTGGCCCCTCCCGACGAGGTGCCGCGACTGTGGCACGCCTTCAACACCGTCACGGCCAACGCGTCGGTCACCCGGGCGCTCGAGGGCTCGACGGGTCGGCGACTGCTGTCGTTCAACGAGCACTCGCACCTGCCGCGGCAGCTGGTCACGTACCGCTGACCGGGTGGGGCTCCGGGGTGCCCGGGATCAGCCCACAGCGGATCCGCCGCCGGCCGATCCGCCCGCAGCAGCGCGCCCTTCGGTCGCGGTACGTCGGCTGGCACGGTGGCCCCATGAGTGAAGCAACGGCCTGGGGCCGGATCGACGACGAGCTGGCCGGCAGCCTGCTCGAGCAGCGCACGTTGCTGATGGGCGGCGTGCTCGACGAGGCGCTGGGCAACCGGCTCTGCACGGGGCTGATGGTGCTGTCGGCCCGCGACCCGCGCGCCGACGTCCACCTCTGGATCAGCTCGCCGGGTGGCTCCGTCCCGGCGATGCTGGCGATCCGGGACGTGATGACCCTGATCCCCAACGACGTCTCGACGCTGGCGATGGGGATCGCGGCGAGTGCCGGGCAGTTCCTCCTCAGCGCCGGGGCGAAGGGCAAGCGGTTCGCGATGCCCCACTCCCGGGTCCTGCTCCACCAGGGCTCGGCCGGCATCGGTGGCACCGCGATGGACATCGCCATCCAGGCCGACGACCTGCGACACACGCGCGACACCGTGCTCTCCTTGATCGCCTCGGACACGGGTCAGGACATGGAGACCGTCGAGCGCGACTCGCGGCGCGACCGGTGGTTCAGCGCGGACGAGGCCCTCGACTACGGCTTCGTCGACCACATCGTCAGCTCGGTGGACGAGGTGCGCACGCCCGTCGTACGCCCGCTCGGACTGGGGGTGTCGCGATGAGCAGCTACCCGATCCCCTCCGTGACCACCCAGACCAACCGCGGCGAGCGGACGGTCGACGTCTACAGCCGCCTGCTGGCGGACCGGATCATCTATCTCGGTACGCCGATCGACGACGGCGTCGCGAACACGGTCATCGCGCAGCTGATCCACCTCGAGTCGGAGAACCCGGAGGCGCCGATCAACCTGTACCTCAACTCGCCGGGCGGCTCGATCCCCGCGATGCTCGCGATCTACGACGCCATGCAGTTCGTGCGGCCACCCGTCGAGACGACCTGCGTCGGGCAGGCGGTGGCCACGGCGGCCGTGCTGCTGGCCGGCGGGGCGCCGGGACGGCGACAGATCCTGCGGCACGGCCGGGTCGTGCTGCACGCACCGGCGGCCGAGGGCCGAGGCACGATCCCCGACCTGATCCTCGAGGCGGACGAGGTCGAGCGGGTCCGGTCGCTGCTCGAGGAGCTGCTCGCCCAGGACACCGGCAGGACGCCGGCGCAGATACGCGAGGACACCGAGCGCGACCTCGTGCTCACGGCCCAGCAGGCGTTGGAGTACGGCGTCGTCGACGCGGTGATCACCGAACGGGACGCACCCCGGTCGGTGCTGGTGGCTCAGGCGGCGAGGCAGACCGGCGACTGAGTGCTGATCGTGCTCGACGCGACCCGGGTCGCGATCTCGGCGACGCTCAGCCCGAGCGCACCGGCGATCGCGGCCAGGAGCTCCGACGACGGGTCCTTCAGACCGCGCTCCACCTCGGAGAGGTACTGCGGCGACACCCCCGCCTCCTCGGCGACGTCGATCAGCCTCCTGCCGGTCGCGAGCCGCTCCTCGCGGAGCTCGCGCCCCACCGATTCGCGCCAGAGCGGCTCGACCGGATCCTCCGTCCGACGCGGGGCAGGGGCCGCACGGGGCGGCAGCTCGGTCTCCTCCGGCGGCTGCTCCCGGCGTACCGGGAGCTGGACGACATCACCCATGGATCGACTGTAGGCGCGCGGGCTCCTCGGCGCCGCACGATTCCGCTCAGGGCAGAACGCCGCAACGAGGCTCAAGCGACCCGGCCGGCGCCGTGGCAGATTGGCCCCATGAAGGGCGCCGTCGACGCCGTCTGCGTCGTGCACGAGATCATCGAGGGCTACTACCACCCGACCGCCATCGACAAGCGGCCCGTGCCGGGACCGGTGCGGATCGGAGAGCTCGGACCCGAGGGGGACCGGCACGTCGACTCCGCGCACGGTGGTGTCGACGCCGCGGTCTACGTGTACGCCGCGGAGGACGCGGCGTACTTCGCGGGCGTGCTGGACCGGGAGATCCCGCCCGGGCTCTTCGGCGAGAACGTCCGTTCCCACGGGCTCGACGTGACCGGCGCCCTGCTCGGCGAGCGGTGGTGGCTGGGTGAGCCCGGGACCGGGGCGCTGCTCGAGGTGCGCAAGCCACGGACCCCGTGCCACAACTTCGCGATGCGGATGGGCATCGAGGGCTTCCACGTCGACTTCAACCGCACCGGCCGCGTGGGCGCGATGTGCCGGGTGCTCGAGCCGGGCCTGGTGCGGGAGGGCGACCCGATCACCCTCGAGCACCGACCCGGCCACGAGGTCTCGATCGGTGTCCTGGTGACCGGGATGACGCCGGCGCAGGCGCGGGACCTGCTCGACTCGGGCACCGACCTGACCTCGGCCGTGCGGGCCAAGGCCAAGCGGTACGCCGAGCGCGGCTGACGCCGGGCTCCGTCCGTCGGTCGGCAGGTCGGCAGGTCAGTAGGGCCGTGGCTGCGGATCGCTCGCATGGATCACGTAGGTGCTCATGATCTTGTCGGCGAACGTCTGCTTGTGCGAGTCCCAGATCGGCCACAGGTAGCCGATGTAGCAGATGCCGTCGACGATGTGCAGCAGGTAGCGCAGGAAGGACCAGCCGGCGCCGATCGGCTGCATGTCGGCGTTGACCAGGCGCGTGGCCAGCACGCTCTTGCCGATCGAGGCGCCGGTGCGGCCCTGCCGGATGCAGATGTTCCAGACGAAGAAGGCGATCCCCGTGATCGCGCCGATCAGGATCAGGGTGATCGGGACGGCGGCACTGCCGGAGTAGTGGCTGGTCGTCGTTCCGTCGGGGTTGGTCGTCGTGGAGGTGTTCGACAAGAGGACCGCGTAGCCGACCAGGGCGGGCGCCGCGGCGAGGGCTCCGCCGATGTAGTCGATCAGGTAGGAGCCGACGCGGGTCCACCACCCGGCGTAGCCGTTGAAGCCGAAGGTGGGCTTGTGGGGACTCGCCGTTCCCGCGTAGGGGTTCGCGGCGCCCGCCGGTGCGCCGTACGGGTCCTGCGGCGCGGCCGGTTGGCCGTAGGGGCTCGGCTGGCCGTAGGGGCTCTGTTGGGCGTAGGGGTTCTGCTGGGCGTAGGGGTTCTGTTGGCCGTAGGGGTTCTGCGGCGCCGCGTCCCAGTTGTCGGGATACGGGCTGTACGCCGGCGGCTCGCTCGGCGGTGCGGCGGGCGGCGGGTCGCCGGGCGACGGCTCGGAGCCGGACGCGCCGGGATCGGGCCGGTTCGGGTCGGGGTCGGGCGGTGAGCCGTAGTGCGACATCGGGATGTCCCCTCGATCGTCCGCGGACCGGATCGCCCGCGAGGTGGCACGAGTATGACCGCGCGGACGCTCTCGGTCGGCCTCGACGCGCGAGTTGCCCTTGCATACCCGGTATGGCCCGCGGTATACATACCCGGTATCCACGGCCACGGGGGCGTGGATCACGGTGTGGACGACGGGGAGGAGTCGCCGGTGTCGGTACGGAACGCCCTGCTGGCCCTGCTGGAGCAGGGCCCGCGGTACGGCTACCAGCTGCGAGCGGAGTTCGAGGACCGCACCGGCGGCACCTGGCCGCTGAACGTCGGCCAGGTCTACACGACCCTGTCGCGCCTCGAGCGCGACGGGCTCGTCGAGGGGCAGGGCGCCGACGCGGACGGGCACGTCGTGTACGTCGTGACCGCCTCCGGCCGGGAGGAGGTCGCCGCCTGGTTCGGCTCGCCGGTGCCGCGGACCCGGCCGCCGCGCGAGGAGCTGGCGATCAAGCTGGCCCTGGCCGTGAGCGTGCCCGGCGTCGAGGTCGGCGCCGTGATCCAGCAGCAGCGGTCCGCCACCATGGCGGCGCTGCAGGACTACACCCGGCTCAAGCGGCGCGCCGCCGGCGACGATCCCCACGAGCTCGCCTGGGGCCTGGTGCTCGACTCCCTCGTGTTCAACGCCGAGGCCGAGATCCGCTGGCTCGACCATTGCGAGGCCCGGCTGCGCCGGGCGGCCCACGACCGAGGGGCCTCGTCGGTCGACCGGGCCGGGCAGGCCGGGCAGGCCGAGCAGGTCGACCCCCAGGAGGCGACCCGATGAGCGCCGTGCTCCAGCTCGACACGGTCACCCGCATCCACGGCGCCGGGGCGACCGAGGTCATGGCTCTGCGTGAGGTGAGCTTCTCGGCGTACGCCGGCGAGCTGGTGGCGGTGATGGGCCCGTCCGGCTCGGGGAAGTCGACGCTGCTCACCCTGGCCGGCGGTCTCGACGGCCCGACCTCGGGCGCCGTCCGGGTCGAGGGCACCGACCTGGCGGCCCTCGGGCAGAAGGGGCGCGCGGCGATGCGCCGTACCTCGATCGGCTACGTGTTCCAGGACTTCAACCTGATCCCGGCGCTCACCGCCGTCGAGAACGTCGCGCTGCCGCGCGAGCTGGACGGTGCCGGGTCGCGGACCGCACGCAAGGTCGCGCTCGCGGCCCTGGAGGAGGTCGGCATCGGCGAGCTCGCCGGGCGGTTCCCGGACGAGATGTCCGGCGGGCAGCAGCAGCGGGTCGCGATCGCGCGGGCCATCGTCGGTGAGCGACGGCTGATCCTGGCCGACGAGCCGACCGGTGCGCTCGACAGCGAGACCGGCGAGGACATCCTGCGATTGATCCGGGCCCGTTGCGACGCGGGAGCGGCCGGCGTCCTGGTCACGCACGAGGCGCGGCACGCCGCCTGGGCCGACCGCGTCGTGTTCCTGCGCGACGGCGTGATCGTCGACGAGTCCGGCCGTGACCGCCCCGACGCGCTGCTGGAGCAGGCCCGATGAGGTTCGTCTCGGGCTGGCGTCTGGCGCTGCGGATGGCCTGGCGCGAGGCGTGGCGCTCGAAGGCGCGCAGCCTGCTGGTGCTGGTGATGGTGACGTTCCCGGTGGTGGCGGTGATCGCCGCCGACGTCGCCCAGGCGACCACGAGCGTGAGCTCGGTCGAGGGTCTCGACCGGCGGATCGGCTCGGCGCAGGCCAGGGTCACCACGCTCCCCCACGTGGACCGGGTGTTCCAGACCGCCGACCCGGACAGTGGCGGCTTCGGGGCGCGAGGGGGCCACGGCCCGTCGGCGACGCTGACCGACGTGGAGCAGGCCCTGGGTGGCTCCCGACCGGTCACCGAGCTGCGGACGCGTGAGGCGGAGGTCCGCACCGACCTCGGTGCCCTGCGCGTCGACGCGACGGGTGTCGACATGGCGAGTCCGCTCGCGAAGGGGCTCTTCCGGATCACGTCCGGGCGCTTCCCGCGGACCGTGCACGAGGTCGCGGTCAACGCCGCACTCGCCGGACACGGGTTCTCGGTCGGTGACCGGTTGACCCTGACGAACAGCAGATCCGCGACCGTCGTCGGCATCGCCGAATCCACGGGCGAACGGACGATGCCGGTGCTGCTCGGGACGCCCGCCCTGTTCCCCTCGGCGGGCACCGTCGGCGTCCGCAGCTGGCTGGTCGGTGGCGCTCCGGTGACCTGGGAGCAGGTTCGGGCGGTGAACCGGGTGGGTGCCACCGTCGTCTCTCGCCAGGTGATCGAGCACCCGCCCGCGGTCGACCAGCTGCCACCTCAGGTGCGGCAGTCCTTCTCGACCGACCGCTCGACCATCTACGCCGTCCTGGCCCTGGTCGCGGCGATGGCGCTGATCGAGGTGGTGCTCCTGGCCGGCCCCGCGTTCGCCGTCGGGGCCCGGCGGCAGTCCCGCAGCCTGGCGCTGATCGCCGCCAACGGCGGCACGCCCACCCAGTCGCGCCGCGTCGTCCTCGGCACGGCCGTCGTGATCGGCGCCTGCGCGGCGATCACGGGTGTCGTCCTCGGCATCGGGCTGGGGCGCGCCCTGCTGCCATGGCTGCAGTCGATGTCCGACACGTACTTCGGACCGTTCCAGATCCGCTGGCAGCACGTGCTCGGGATCGCGGCGTTCGGTTTGGTCAGTGCCTTCCTCGCGGCAGTGGTCCCCGCGTGGATCGCGTCCCGTCAGGACGTCGTGGCCGTGCTGGCCGGGCGGCGCGGCGACCGAGCCCCGAGCAGGCGATCGCCGTTCATCGGTGTGGCGCTCGTCGCGGCCGGCATCGTGCTGGCCGTGCTCGGCGCCCGGCAGGGCTCGGGCGAGACATCGATCGCGGGTGCGGCGATCCTGACGGTCTTCGGGATGATCTTCCTGGTGCCGGTGGTGGTGGTCGGCGTCGCGCGGCTCGGCCGGCGCTTCCCGCTGCCGCTGCGGTACGCCGTACGCGACGCGGCGCGGCATCGCACCCGCACGGTCCCGGCCGTGGCCGCCGTCGCCGCCACCGTCGCGGGTGTGGTGGCGCTCTCGATCGGGAACACCAGCGACCAGGCGCAGGCCAAGGCCGAGTACCGACCTCAGCTGTCCGCGGGGGACACCTCGATCGCGATGAACGGCGGTCATCCCGACTGGGCAGGGGTGGAGGCGGCTGTCCGGCGGGTGGCGCCGAGTGCTCAACCGACGCGCGTGATCGGTGTGCGCGGCTCGCGAGCACTGGAGGGCGATGCGGGTCCGGGGCTGCCGCTGGCCGACTCGTTCGTGTCGAGCCTGCCGCTGCAGGCACTGGTCAGTGATGGGGAGGAGGAGCCGGCGTTCGTGCGCGGCCAGATATCGGCGCGGGAGTGGCAGCGGGCGTCCTCGGTCCTCCGGCGTGGCGGGGCGGTGCTCTTCGGTCGCGCCGACGGGTCGGTGCCCGATGCGCGGCTCGGCCTGAGCCGACCGAACCGCTCGTCGCTGCGGGTGCCGGCGATCGTGGTCGGGACGGGACCTGCCTCGCCGGTGGTGATGGGCGTGCTGTCGCCGTCGGTCGCGAAGGCGCTGCACCTGCGCGTGCAGACTGTCGGGCTCCTGCTGACCGGTGAGACGCTCACGCCGACCCAGGCCGGCGACCTCCAGCAGGTGCTGACCGGGATGGACCAGGGCGCCTACGTCTACACCGAACGCGGCTACCAGGTGTCCGGCAGCGAGAAGGTCGTGCTATGGATCCTGTTCGGGCTGGCCGCCGTCCTGATGCTCGGCGGCACCCTGACGGCGACCTTCCTGGCACTGTCGGACGCGCGACCCGACCTGGCCACACTGTCGGCGGTCGGCGCGTCGCCGCGCACCCGACGGGCGGTGGCCGCGGCGTACGCCGTGTCGATCGGGCTGGTGGGGGCCGTGCTGGGAGCGGCCGTCGGCCTCGTGCCCGGCATCGCGATCTCGTACCCGCTCACCCGGAGCTTCACGGGTGGTCCGGGGCCGTCGCACTACCTGGCCATCCCGTGGCTGCAGATCGTCGGGCTGGTGGTCCTGCTACCCGCGCTCACGGCGGTCGTGGTCGGCCTGCTCGCCCGCTCGCGGCTACCGCTGGTGGCGCGGCTCGACTAGTCGGCGATCGACCGCACCACGCGGGCGGGGTTGCCGAGCGCGAGCACCTGGGCCGGCAGGTCGCGGGTGACCACCGAGCCGGCTCCGACGACGGTGTCGTCGCCGATGGTCACGCCGGGGCAGACCACGACGGCACCGCCGAGCCAGACGTTGCGTCCGATCGTGATGGGTCGTGCGCTCTCCCAGCCCTCGCGGCGCGGACCGGCCGCGAGCGGGTGGGTGGGGGTGAGGAGCTGGACGCCGGGACCGATCCTGGTGTCGTCGCCGATGGTGATCCGGGCGACGTCGAGGCAGACCAGGCCGAAGTTGGCGAAGACCCGGTCGCCGACGTGGATCTGGTAGCCGTACTCGCATCGGAACGGTGGCCGGATGTTGCTGTGCTCACCGAACGCCCCGAGCAGCTCCCGCAGCGCGTCGTCCCGCTCGGCGTCCTGGTCGGGCGTCGCGTCGTTCACGGTCCGGAGCAGGAGTCGGCAGCGCCGGGTGTCGTCGTCGAGCGACTCGTCGAAGAGGTACGGCTCTCCCGCCAGCATCCGCTCCCGCATGCTCCGTCCCTGACCCACCCCTCGATCCTGGCAGGTGTCCACACAAACCGACAGGCTTGACTGTTTGTTTGTACGACGAGAGCATGGTCGGATGTCGTCGGCGGTGCGGGTGTCCCAGGAGGAGCGGTCCCGGGCGATGCGCGCGCGGCTGATGGACGCCACCATCGACTGCCTGGTGGAGCACGGCTTCGGCGGTACGTCGACGACGCTGATCAGCGAGCGGGCCGGGGTGTCGCGCGGCGCCCAGCTGCACCACTTCCCGACCAAGAACGCCCTGGTCGTCGCCGCGGTCACCCACCTCACCGAGGTGCGAGGGGCCGAGCTGGCGGCCGCGGCGGCCGCGGTACCGGCGGCGCATCGCACGCGCGACGTGCTCCGGATGCTGGGCGACCACTTCGCGTCGCCGGTGTTCATCGCGGCGCTCGAGCTGTGGGTCGCCGCGCGCACTGAGCCGGCCCTGCTGGCCGCCGTCCAGCCGCTGGAGCAGAAGGTCGGCCGGGAGACGCATCGGATGACCGTCGAGCTGCTCGGGGCCGACGAGTCGAAGCCGGGCGTTCGCGAGCTGGTGCAGGCGACGCTCGACCTGGTTCGCGGTCTCGGTCTGGCCGCGACGATCAGCGACGACACCCGCCGTCGCAACCGGATCCTCGACCAGTGGGCACGCGCGCTCGACGGAGCCCTGACATGAGCGACGTACTGACCGTCGTGCTCGACGATCTCGCGACCGAGTCGGCTCGCCTCGACTCGCTGGTCGCCGATCTGCCCGACGCCGCGTGGCGGCTGCCGACGCCGGCACCCGGCTGGGACATCGCCACGCAGATCGCCCACCTGGCCTGGACCGACGAGGCCGCCCGCACGGCCGCCACCGACAAGCAGGGCTGGGACGCACTCGTGCTGGAGGCGTTGGCCGACCCCGAGCACTCCGTCGACCGGGCGGCGCTCACCGGCGGCATCGCGGCGCCACCGGTCGTGCTCGATCGTTGGCGTACGGCGCGCGCCCGCCTCGCGGAGACGCTGCGCACCTATCCGCCCGGGGCGAGGATCCCCTGGTACGGACCGCCGATGTCCGCCGCGTCCATGGCCACCTCACGGTTCATGGAGACCTGGGCGCACTCGCTGGACGTACACGCCGCGCTCGAGGTCGAGCCCGAGATCACCGACCGGATCCGCCATGTCGCCCACCTCGGCGTGCGCACCCGTGACTGGGCGTTCTCGGTGCACGGCACTGCCCCGCCGACGGAGGAGTTCCGGATCGACCTCGCCGCGCCGTCGGGCGATCTGTGGGCCTGGGGTCCCGAGGACGCCGCGCAGACCGTGACCGGCCCGGCGTACGACTTCTGCCTGCTTGTCACCCAGCGCGTGAACCGCGCCGACACCTCGCTGGTCGCCACCGGTCGGGACGCGAACCTCTGGCTGAACATCGCCCAGGCCTTCGCCGGTCCCCCGGGTGAGGGGCGGGAGCCGCGCGATGGCTGACCCGCTCGACCGGCCCCTGGTGATCGGCAACTGCTCCGGCTTCTACGGCGACCGACTCTCGGCGATGCGGGAGATGGTGGAGGGCGGCCCGCTCGACGTGCTCACCGGCGACTACCTCGCCGAGCTCACGATGCTGATCCTCGGCCGCGACCAGCTCAAGGACCCGGCCCTCGGCTACGCCCGCACATTCGCGCGACAGCTCGAGGAGTGCCTCGGCCTGGCCCTGGAGCGTGGTGTCCGGATCGTCAGCAACGCCGGGGGTCTGAACCCCTCCGGGCTCGCGGCGCGGGTCGTCGAGATGGCGGCGGCGCAAGGGCTCGCGCCGAACGTCGCGTACGTGGACGGCGACGACGTCCGCTCCGCGGGGTTCTCCGGGGCCCTGACCGCGAACGCCTACCTCGGCGGGTTCGGGATCACCGCGGCGCTGCGCGACGGCGCCGACGTGGTGGTCACCGGACGGGTCACCGACGCGTCGCTTGTCGTCGGGCCTGCGGCCTGGTGGCACGGCTGGAGCCCCGCGGCGTACGACGAGCTCGCCGGCGCCGTGGTCGCCGGGCACGTCCTCGAGTGCGGGTGCCAGGCGACCGGTGGCAACTTCTCGGGGTTCGGGTCAGTGGTCCCGACAACCTCGCAGAACGAGAATCCCGCTCAACCATTAGGGTTTCCGCTCGCTGAGATCGCCAGCGACGGATCGTCGGTGATCACCAAGCACCCGCACACCGGTGGCCTCGTCAGCATCGACACCGTGACCGCGCAGCTGATGTACGAGGTGCAGACGACGGACTACGTCGGCCCCGACGTCACCACCCGACTCGAGACGATCGCGTTGAGCCAGGATGGGTCCGATCGGGTGCGCATCTCCGGCGTGCGCGGGCTCGCGCCACCCGAGCGGCTCAAGGTCTGCGTCAACGAGCTCGGTGGTCACCGGAACTCCGTCGAGCTCGTGCTGACCGGCCTCGACATCGAGCAGAAGGCGGCCTGGGTCCGCGCTCAGCTCCAGCCGCACCTCACGGCGTCGTCGGTGACCTGGTCGCTGGGGGCGCTGCCCCGGCCGGACGCCGACACCGAGGAGGGTGCGTCGACGCTCCTGCGCTGCACCGTTCGGGACTCGTCGCCCGACGCGGTGGGCCGCGCCTTCAGTGGTGCCGTGGTCGAGCTGGCGCTCGCGTCCTACCCCGGGTTCACCATGACCGCACCTCCGGGGAACGGCACGCCGTACGGCGTCTACCGCGCGGAGTACGTCGACCGCTCGGCGGTCACCCACACCGTGCACCACGCGGACGGACGGACCGAGGTGGTCTCATGAGAGCACCGCTCGGCACGTTCGTGCACGCCCGCTCGGGCGACAAGGGCGGCGACGCCAACCTCGGCCTGTGGGTCGCCCACGACGGGCACCCCGCCTACGACGCGCGCGTGTCCTGGCTGCTCGGCCTGGTCACCTCCGAGTTCGTCCGGTCGCTCCTTCCCGAGTCTCGCGACCTCGATGTGGAGGTGTGCGCGCTGCCCAACCTCGGGGGCGTGAACGTCGTGCTGCACGGCCTGCTCGGCCAGGGGGTCGCCGCGTCGACGCGCTTCGACCCGCAGGCGAAGGCGCTGGGCGAGTGGGCGCGCTCGCGGTACGTCGAGATCCCGGAGGCGTTGACGTGACGGCCGAGCGGCAGGCGTTGCGCGAGGTGGCGCGAGAGTTCACCCGCCGTGAGGTCGCGCCGTACCTCCAGGACTGGGAGGACGCCGGCGAGGTGCCGCGCGAGCTGCACCGCACGGCCGCGAGGCACGGACTCCTGGGCGTCTCGTTCCCGGTCGACGTCGGCGGTGGGGGTGGCGACCTGCTCGACAGCATCGCGGTGATGGAGGGGATGTTCGAGGAAGGTGCGTCGAGTGGGCTGATGGCGGCCCTGTTCACGTCGGGCATCGCCGTCCCTCACCTCGCGGCCTCGGGAAGCGCGGACCTCGTCGACCGCTTCGTGCGCCCTACCCTGGCCGGCGACCTGATCGGCTCGCTCGCGATCACCGAGCCGGGCGGGGGGTCCGACGTCGCCGCGCTCCGCACGACGGCCCGGCGCGACGGCGACGCGTACGTCGTCAACGGCACCAAGACGTTGATCACCAGCGGTGTGCGCGCCGACTTCGTGACGATGGCGGTGCGCACCGGCGGCCCCGGTGCGACGGGCCTGTCCTTGCTGGTGGTCGAGAAGGGTCTGCCCGGCTTCACCGTGGACCGCTCGCTGTCGAAGATGGGCTGGCACTGCTCCGACACCGCTGAGCTCGGTTTCGCCGACGTGCGGGTTCCGGTCACACACCTTGTCGCCGCGGAGAACACCGGCTTCGCCCGGATCGCCGAGCAGCTCGTCGTCGAGCGGATCGCACTGGCCGTCCACGGGTACGGGATCGCCGCCCGCAGTCTGGCCCTCGCTGCGTCGTACTGCCGCCGGCGCGAGACGTTCGGCACGCCCCTGCTGGCGAACCAGGTCGTGCGCCAGAGGCTGGTCGAGATGCGGCGGCGGGTCGAGGTCGCGCGGACCTACGTGCACGAGATCGCCCGACGGCACGTCGCCGGCGAGGACGCGGTCGCCGAGGCCTGCCTGGCCAAGCAGACCGCGGTCGAGTGCGCGACGTACGTGTGCGACCAGGCGGTGCAGCTGCACGGGGGTGCCGGCTACCTGCACGGGACCGAGGTCGAGCGGCACTACCGCGATGCCCGGATCCTCCCGATCGGAGGAGGTGCGACCGAGGTGCTGACCGATCTCGCCGCGAGACTGCTGGGGTACACACCATGACGCTCGCCCTGCACGGACCCCTCACCCGCGAGGTCTCCGTCCGCATCGACGCTCCGCCGGAGGAGGTGTGGGCGCTGGTCAGCGACGTGACCCGGATCGGCGAGTTCTCGCCGGAGACGTTCGAGGCGAGGTGGACGCGCGGCTCGACGGGTCCCGAGGTCGGGGCGTCGTTCAAGGGCCACGTGAAGCGCAACGGCGTCGGCCCGACGTACTGGTCGCTGTGCCAGGTGACCGCCTGCGTGCCCAACCAGGTCTTCGAGTTCGCGGTCGGCCCCGACGACCTCACCCTCACCAACTGGGGCTACCGGCTCGAGCCCGACGGCACCGGGACACGCGTCTTCGAGTACTTCCGGATCGAGCCGTCGTTGGTCATGCGGTTGTACTGGACGGTGCTCGGACCGCTCCGCGGGCGCACCAACGAGCGCGGCATGCGGACGACCTTGGAGCGGATGAAGGCGGTCCTGGAGAGATGACCGTGACCAACCGAGAGGCGATGCTCGCCAAGCTCGCCGACCTGGACGCCGAGCACGCGAAGGCCGTCGGAGGCGGCGGCCAGAAGTACGTGGACCGCCACCACGCCCGCGGCAAGCTCCTGCCCCGGGAGCGGATCGAGCTGCTCGTCGACCCGGGGTCGGCGTTCCTCGAGCTCTCGCCGTTGGCCGGCTGGGGCTCGGACTTCACCGTCGGCGCCAGCGTCGTCACGGGCATCGGGGTCGTCGAGGGCGTCGAGTGCCTGATCACCGCCAACGACCCCAGCGTCAAGGGCGGGGCGAGCAACCCGTGGACGGTGAAGAAGATCTTCCGGGCTTCCCAGATCGCCGAGGAGAACAACCTGCCCACCATCTCGCTGGTCGAGTCCGGCGGGGCGGACCTGCCGACCCAGAAGGAGATCTTCATCCCCGGCGGGAAGCTGTTCCGCGACCTGACCCGTGCGTCGGCCCGCAAACAACCCACCGTCGCGCTCGTGTTCGGCAATTCCACGGCTGGGGGCGCCTACGTGCCCGGGATGTCGGACTACACGGTCATGGTGAAGGAACAGGCGAAGGTGTTCCTGGGTGGCCCGCCCTTGGTGAGGATGGCCACCGGTGAGGAGGCGGACGACGAATCACTCGGAGGCGCGGACATGCACGCGCGCATCTCCGGCCTGGCCGACTACCTGGCGGAGGACGAGCTCGACGCGATCCGGATCGGGCGCCGGATCGTCGCACGGCTCAACCGACGCACGATGCGGACGGAGCCGGTCCCACCCTTCGTCGAGCCCGACGCGGACGTCGACGGCCTGCTCGACCTGATCCCGGCCGACCTCAAGGAGCCGTTCGACCCCCGTGCGGTGATCGTCCGGATCGTCGACGGATCCAGCCCGGGCAACGCGCGGGCCTTCGACGAGTTCAAGCCGCTGTACGGCGCCTCGCTGGTCACCGGCTGGGCGCGGATCCACGGCCGGCCGATCGGGATCCTGGCCAACGCCCAAGGGGTGTTGTTCAGCGAGGAGGCGCAGAAGGCGACCCAGTTCATCCAGCTCGCCAACCAGGCCGACACACCGCTGCTGTTCCTGCACAACACCACCGGCTACATGGTCGGCGCGGAGTACGAGCAGGGCGGGATCATCAAGCACGGCGCCCAGATGATCAACGCGGTCAGCAACAGCACGGTCCCGCACCTCAGCGTGATCATGGGCGCGTCGTACGGCGCGGGGAACTACGGCATGAACGGCCGCGCCTACGACCCGCGCTTCCTGTTCACCTGGCCGAGCGCGAAGGCGGCGGTGATGGGGCCCGCCCAGCTCGCCGGGGTGCTCTCGATCGTGGCACGCGCCGCGAGGGAGGCGCGCGGACAGGAGTACGACGAGAAGGGCGACGCCGAGATGCGGGCGCTCGTCGAGGCCAGTGTCGAGGAGCAGAGCCTGCCGTTCTTCCTGTCCGGGATGCTGTACGACGACGGCGTCATCGATCCGCGGGACACCCGCACGATCCTGGCGATCTGCCTCTCGGTGATCGAGAACGCCCCGTTCACGGGCGCCGGCGGCTACGGGGTGTTCCGGACATGACCACGCCGATCAGGCGGCTCCTCGTCGCCAACCGCGGAGAGATCGCCCGGCGCGTCTTCGCGACCTGCCGTCGGCTCGGGATCGAGACGGTGGCGGTGCACTCCGACGCTGACGCGGCGATGCCGTTCGTCGGGGAGGCCGACGTCGCGGTCCGGCTCCCTGGCGACGCACCCTCGGAGACCTACCTGCGGTCCGACCTGATCCTGGACGCCGCGCGGAGGACGGGTGCGGACGCCGTGCACCCGGGCTACGGCTTCCTGTCGGAGAACGCGGAGTTCGCTCGGGCGGTCGTCGACGCCGGGCTCGTCTGGGTCGGTCCGGCGCCCGAGTCGATCGAGGCGATGGGATCGAAGATCCGGGCCAAGGAGCTGATGCGCGCTGCCGGCATCCCGGTGCTCGAGGCGCCCGCGTCCCCGGCCACCGCCGACCTCCCCCTGATCGTGAAGGCGTCGGCCGGCGGCGGCGGGCGAGGGATGCGCGTCGTCCGCGATCTCGACCGGCTCGACGACGAGATCGCGGCCGCCCGGGCCGAGGCGGACTCGGCGTTCGGCGACGGCACCGTGTTCCTCGAGCGCTACGTCGAGCGCGGACGCCACGTCGAGGTCCAGGTCGTGGGCCATCCGGACGGGATCCTGGTCCTCGGTGAGCGCGACTGCTCGATCCAGCGCCGCCACCAGAAGGTCGTGGAGGAGTCGCCGGCCCCGCGTCTCCCGGAGCGGACGCGTGCCTCGCTGCACGAGGCGGCGCGGGCGGTCGCCGCGGCGATCGACTACCGCGGGGCCGGCACCGTGGAGTTCCTCTACGACGCTGGCGCCGACCGGTTCTTCTTCCTGGAGATGAACACCCGGCTCCAGGTCGAGCATCCGGTGACCGAGCTCGTGCACGGGGTCGACCTGGTCGAGCTGCAGCTGACCGTGGCCGAGGGCCGCTCCCCGGATCCACGCACGATCGGCGAGACCTACGGTCACGCGATCGAGGTGCGCCTGTACGCCGAGGACCCGGCCGCGGACTGGCAGCCGCAGAGCGGTCTGCTCACCATGGTCGACGTGCCCGGGGTGGACGGCAGGTTCGACCTGCTGAACCGGCCCGGTCTCCGGCTGGACTCCGGCGTCGAGAGCGGCAGCGAGGTCTCGACCCACTACGACGCGCTGCTGGCCAAGCTGGTGGCGTGGGCGCCGACGCGTGAGCAGGCGGCGCGTCGACTCGCGGCGGCACTCCGGGGTGCGCGCCTGCACGGGCTCGTCACCAACCGCGACCTGCTCGTCGGGATCCTGGGCGATCCCGCGTTCGCGGCGGGTGAGGTCAGCACGGCGTTCCTCGACGACCATCCAGTCCGCACGCCGGCCCCGGATCCGGACGCGTGCGTCGCCGCCGCGCTGGCCCTGGCCGAACATGATCGGAGCACGCGCACCGTCCAGCAGGGCGTACCGGTCGCCTGGCGCAATGTCGTCAGCCAGGCCCAGATCACCCGCTTCTCCGGGTCGTCCGCCCAGGTGGGCGGTAGAGCACCCGCTCAGGCGGACGACCCGGTCGAGGTGGCCTGGTACGGCGGGCGGGACGGGTACGTCGTCCATGGCCTCGTCGTCCGGGCCACGAGCCCGACCGGCGTGACGCTGGAGCGGGACGGCGTCGCCACGACGTACGACGTGCAGGTCACCGGCGACCGGGTCGACGTCGACGCCCCGAGCGGACACGTCGCCCTGACCGTGGTCCCTCGCTTCACCGATCCGGCCGACGCCGTCTCGAGTGGCAGCCTGCTCGCCCCGATGCCCGGCACCGTCGTCGGCGTCGCGGTGACGAAGGGCGATCACGTCGCCGCCGGCGACCCGGTGCTGGTCCTCGAGGCGATGAAGATGCAGCACACCGTGTCCGCGCCGCACGCGGGGACGGTCACCGACCTGACCGTCCGTCCCGGCGACCAGGTGGCCGCCGGAGAGGTCCTGGCCCTCGTGGAGGAGAAGCAATGACCGCGTTCACCGAGTCCGAGGAGCGTCAGGCGCTGCGCCGCGAAGTCGCCAGGCTGGCCGGGACGTACGGCCGGGAGTGGTTCACCGAGAGGGCCCGCTCGGGCCAGAAGACCACCGACCTGTGGCTCGAGATCGGGCGCAACGGCTACCTCGGCATCAACATCCCCGAGGAGTACGGCGGAGGCGGCGGCGGCATCGGCGACATCGCGGCCGTGTGCGAGGAGCTGGCCGCCCAGGGCTGCCCGTTGCTGCTGATGGTCGTCAGCCCGGCGATCTGCGGCACGATCGTCTCTCGCTACGGCACCGACCAGCAGAAGCGCCGCTGGCTCCCGGGCATCTGCGACGGCACGGGCACCATGGCGTTCGCGATCACCGAGCCCGACGCCGGGACCAACACCCACAACATCACCACCACCGCCCGACGCGACGGCGATGCGTGGGTGCTGAACGGCCGCAAGGTCTACATCTCGGGCGTCGACGAGGCCGAGCACGTGCTCGTCGTCGCCCGCACCGAGGACGCCAGGACCGGCAAGGTGAAGCCGGTCCTCTTCGTCGTCCCGACGGATGCCGAGGGCCTCGAGTACCGACCGATCCCGATGGAGATCGTCAGCCCCGAGCTGCAGTTCCAGGTGTTCATCGACGACGTGCGGCTGCCCGCCGACGCATTGGTCGGCGATGAGGACGGCGGACTGGTGCAGCTGTTCGCGGGGCTCAACCCCGAACGGATCATGGCGGCGTCGTTCTCGACGGGGCTGGCCCGGTTCGCGCTCGGCAAGGCCGCGACGTACGCCCGCGAGCGCACGGTGTTCCAGGGCCCGATCGGCACGCACCAGGCGATCGCGCACCCGCTGGCGCAGTCGAAGATCGAGGTCGAGCTCGCCCGGCTGATGACGCAGAAGGCCGCCGCGCTGTACGACGCGGGCGACGACATGGGAGCCGGCGAGGCCGCGAACATGGCCAAGTACGCCGCGGCCGAAGCGGCCTGCGACGCGGCCGACCGGGCGGTGCAGACGCATGGTGGCAACGGGATCACCCAGGAGTACGGCATGGCCGGCCTGCTCGTGGCGACCCGCGCCGGCCGGATCGCCCCGGTGTCACGCGAGATGATCCTGAACTTCGTCGCCATGCACTCCCTGGGTCTCCCCAAGAGCTACTGAGCCGGCTCCGCGGGCCGGCGCTCGAAGGCGCGGGCGAGGATCGATCATTCCGACCGAGGG
>DATAOY010000033.1:0-47819 GCA_036265495.1 Nocardioides sp.
GCCCTCGACCGTCGCCGGCAGGAAGTTCATCGGCGGACTGCCGATGAAGCCGGCCACGAACAGGTTGACCGGGTTGGTGTAGAGCTCCCGCGGGGTCGCCAGCTGCTGCAGGATGCCCCGCTTGAGCACGGCCACCCGGTCACCCAGCGTCATCGCCTCGGTCTGGTCGTGGGTGACGTAGACCGTGGTGATGCCGAGACGGCGCTGCAGGCGCGAGATCTCGGTGCGCATCTGACCGCGCAGCTTGGCATCGAGGTTGGACAGCGGCTCGTCGAACAGGAACGCCTCGGCGTCCCGGACGATGGCCCGGCCCATGGCGACACGCTGCCGCTGACCTCCGGAGAGGTTCCCGGGCTTGCGCTCCAGGTGCTCGTCGAGCTCGAGGGTCCTGGACGCGTCCCGGACCTTCTTGTCGACCTCCTCGTTCGAGGCCCCGGCGAGTCGCAGCGGGAACGCGATGTTCTCGTACACGGTCAGGTGCGGGTAGAGCGCGTAGTTCTGGAACACCATGGCCAGGTTTCGTTCGCGCGGAGCCAGGTCGTTGACCCGTTTCCCGCCGATCATCATGTCGCCGGACGTGATGTCCTCCAGCCCCACGATCATCCGCAACAGCGTGGACTTCCCGCAGCCGGACGGGCCGACGAGGATCATGAACTCCCCGTCCTCCACGTCGATGGAGATGTCGTTCACGGCCGGGAACCCGTCGCCGTACTGCTTGACGATGTTCTTCATCTCGATGGCAGCCATTGGATCAACCCTTCACTGCGCCGGACGTCAGGCCGGCGACGATTCTGCGCTGGAACAACAGGACAATGATGATGACCGGGATCGTGACGATCACCGAGGCCGTGGCGAGCTGGACGTACGGCGGGTTGAACGGGTCGGGCCCCACGAAGTAGGACATCTGCGCCGGCACCGTCCGCGACTTCGTGGTCGACGTCAGCGAGATGGCGAGCACGAACTCGTTCCAGGCGAAGAAGAACGTGAGGATCGCCGCGGTGAACACACCCGGAGCCGCCAGCGGGACGATCACCTTGCGGAACGCCTGCCACGAGGTCGCACCGTCGACCTGTGCCGCCTGCTCCATCTCCCACGGGATCTCGCGGAAGAAGGCCGACAGCACCCAGATCGCCAGCGGCAGGGTGAACGTCATGTAGGGGATGATCAGGCCCGGCCACGTGTTGAACAAGTGGAACGTGCGCCACATGTCGAACAGCGGCCCGACCAGCGACACGACCGGGAACATCGCGATCGCCAGCGCGAGCGAGAGCACCAACCGCTTGCCCTTGAAGTCCAGGCGCGCGATGGCGTACGCCGCCAGCGTCGCGATCATCACCGCCAGGATCGTGGCGATGATCGAGATGCCGAACGAGTTGCGCAGCGCCGCCAGGAAGTCGTGGGACGCGGTCTTGTCGTCGGTCATGCCCAGCAGGACCTTGTAGTTCTCCCACGTGGCGTCCTTCGGGAGGAACTGTGGGCTTCCGGTCGTGGTCTCCGCCAGCGACTTGAACGACAGCGAGACGATCCACGCGATGGGCAGGAGGCACCAGACCAGGATCACGATGAACCCGAGCCAGGTGCCGACACCGGTCTTCCTCCTCATCAGCCCTCACCCCTCGCCTGGGCCAGGTCGACCCGGAAGAACTTCACGATCAGGTACGCGAGTATCAAGACGGTGAGGAACAGCAGGACCGAGAGCGCCGAGCCCATGCCGAGCTGGAACTGCTCGATCGACTGGCGGTAGGTCAGGAACGACGAGGACTCGGTGTCCTGCGCCCCCTTGGTCATGATGAAGATGTTGTCGAAGATCCGGAACGCGTCGAGCGCCCGGAACAGCACCGCCACCATGATCGCCGCCCGCATGTTCGGCAGGATCACCTTGAACAGCCGCTGGCTCGCCGTGGCGCCGTCCACCTTGGCCGCCTCGAGCATGTCCTCGGAGATCTGCGAGAGCCCGGCCAGCAGCAGCAGGGCCATGAACGGCGTGGTCTTCCAGATCTCACTGACCATGATCGCGAACATGGCGTGCCAGTGGTCGCCGTACCAGTTGGTCGTCGACGAGATGCCCGGCAGCCAGTCGAACCAGGAGTTCACCCAGCCGTTGTTGATGGAGAACGTGAACTGCCAGGCGAACGCCGAGACCACGGTGATGATGCCGTAGGGGATCAGGATCGCGGTGCGCATCACGCCGCGGGCGAAGATGATCCGGTGCATCACCATCGCGAAGGCGAAGCCGATGACCAGCTCGACCGCCACCGTGACCACCATGATGATCACGGTGTTGAGCGTGTCCTTCCAGAACAGCGAGTCGGTCAGGATCGTGACGTAGTTGCCGAGTCCGACGAAGCCCTTGTCGTCGGGCGTCGTCAGGCGGTAGCGGAACAGCGACAGGTACAGGGCCTGCAGCATGGGGTACGCCGTCACCAGCACCATCATGATCAGGGCAGGGGCGACGAGCTTCTGGCCGAGCCGGTTCTCCGCGACGGATCGGTCGCTGGGTCCCGTCGGGGAGGTCTTGGTGGCCTCTCTGGGAATCGTCGTGGCGGTCACAGCAGCTTCTTTCCGGTCAGGACGTCGTGGATGAACGTCGCGGACGTCGCAGGCGTCGAGGAGGTGACGCTGGCGGGTGGGTGCCAGGTGCTCTGGATGGCGCCGGAGATGTCACTCCAGTACGGCGTCACGGTGCGGGGAGCGGCGGTGTTCACGCTGTCCTCGAACAGCTTGATCAGGGCGGGCGGGAACAGCTTCTGGATCTGGGGATCCTGGTAACCCGCCGGGCTCGCCGGCATGTTGCCGGTCATCGCCCCGTTGGTGGCCTGCTGCTTCGGCTCCACCAGGCACGCGGCGGCCTGGTTGGCCTCGTCGATGTGCTTGGAGTAGGTGCTGACCCCGATCCCGATACCGCCGTAGGGCGGCCGGGAGCTGTCCCCCTGCACCGTCTCCGGGTACTTCGCGTAACCGATGTCCTTGGCCACGTCGGGCTGGGTGGCGTCGTAGTTGTGCCAGATGTAGGTCCAGTTGACCATGAACGCGCCCTGCGGCGTGCCGAAGGTCGCGCCCGCCTGACCCTCCTGGGCGATCGACAGGTCCGGTGGTGCGGCCTTCGACTGGGCGAGCTCCTCGATCACCCGGGCGGCGTCCTCGCCGGCCGGGCTGTTGATCGTCACGTCGGCGTCGACGCCCTTGCTGGCATCGGTGATCAGCGTGCCGCCGGCTCCGGAGACCAGGGCGTTGATCCACACGACGTAGCCCTCGTACTTGTTGGCCTGCACGGCGACCGTGCCGCCGTTGTCAGCGGCCGCCTTGATGATCTGGTCCCAGGTGACCGGTTGGCTCATGTCGAGGCCGGCCTTCTCGACAAACGACTTCCGGTACCAGAGCACCTGCGTGTTCGACCAGAACGGGTAGACGACCAGCTGGCCGTTCCACGTCGCCGCGTCGGTCGCTCCCTTGAAGGACTGCTGCTTGAGCTTGTCCTGCTCGGCTTGCGGGATCGGGGCCAGCAGGCCGCCGTTGGCGAGCTCCGCGGTGTACGGCGGGTCGATGCTCATCAGGTCGATGCCCGAGTCGTGCGCCTCGAGCCGGCGGGCGAGCTGCACGCGCTGCTGGTTGGCGTCCTGCGGGAGCGTCTGCGTGGTGATCGTGTACTCGTCCGTGCTGCAGGTCTTCGCGATGGCTGCCTGGCCGCCACTGTCGGGGTTGATGTACCAGACCAGGGTGGTCGTGCCATCGCTGCTGCCGCAGGCCGTCAGGACCCCGGCCGCGGTAGCCAGGGCGGCGAGCGAGCCGGCGACCCGCCGGCGTGTGTCCGATCGACCGGGAGGTGTCAAAGCCCCCCGAGATCGCCTGGGGACGTGCATGCTGCGCTCCCTCCAAGAAAGGTGAACTACGTCACGTCTAGTCCCATTCGCAGGTCCTGGCAAGCCTTGACGGATTTCGTCGTCTGTGCGTCACGCTTCCGCGGTCCGCCGCGGAGCCGTCGTCTCGTCCTCTGGATCGAGGAGCGCATTCTCGGCACGCCCGCCCCTGTCCAGCCATCCGGTCCGACCTCTAGGGTGACGCCACCACTTCACGACGGATCGTCCGGCACGTACCTGCCGGTGGAGGGAGCAGTACGTCATGGCCACAGTGACCTTCGAGAAGGCACGGCGCTGGTATCCGGGGGCCGCTGCGCCCGCCGTACCCGGCATGGACCTCGAGATCGGCGACGGCGAGTTCATGGTCCTCGTCGGCCCCTCAGGATGCGGGAAGTCGACGACACTGCGCATGCTCGCGGGGCTCGAGGAGGTCGACGAGGGCAGGATCCTCATCGACGACCGGGACATCACCCACGTCCCGCCCAAGGACCGCGACATCGCGATGGTGTTCCAGAACTACGCGCTCTATCCGCACATGACCGTCGCCGAGAACATGGGCTTCGCGCTCAAGATGGCGAAGGTCTCCGGCGCCGAGCGGCAGAAGCGGGTCGAGGAGGCCGCGCGGCTGCTCGGCCTCACCGACTACCTCGAGCGCAAGCCGAAGGCGCTGTCCGGCGGACAACGCCAGCGTGTCGCGATGGGACGCGCGATCGTGCGGAACCCGCAGGTGTTCTGCATGGACGAGCCGCTGTCGAACCTCGACGCGAAGATGCGCGTGCAGACCCGCACGGACATCGCCAGGCTGCAGGCGGACCTCGGCGTCACCACGGTCTACGTCACGCACGACCAGATCGAGGCGATGACGATGGGCGACCGGGTCGCGGTGATGGACGAGGGCATCATCCAGCAGGTCGACACGCCGCTCCGGCTCTACGACAAGCCGGCGAACCTGTTCGTGGCCGGCTTCATCGGGTCTCCGCAGATGAACCTCCTCGCGGCCACCGCCGCCGACGGCGTGGCCCGGGTCGGCACGTACGACGTGCCGTTGGGCGTGGCGGCGGGGAGGCCGTTCGCCGGTGACGTGACGATCGGCGTACGGCCCGAGGCCTGGCGCCTGGTGGGCCCTGGTGAGGGCCTGCCGGTGCACGTCTCGGTGGTCGAGGAGCTCGGAGCCGACGGATACGTCTACGGCACCTGCGACGTGGCCGGCACACCGACCAACGTCGTGGTCCGGGTCGCGGCGCGCACCGCGGCGGGCCGGGGCGAGGTGATCCACGTGACCACCGATCCCGCCCACGTGCACGTGTTCGACACCGGCACCGGCGAGCGGCTCTCGGACTGACGGCGAGGGCCCACCCCTAGCCGGCCCGCCGGGCCGTACGGACGATCGCCTCGACGAACGTCGGGAACAGCTCGACGGGCAGGTCGTGTCCCATGCCGTCGACCAGGAGCAGCTCGGCACCCGGGACGGCCGCGGCGGTGGCCCGACCGCCGGAGACGTGGACCATCGGGTCGGCGAGGCCGTGAATCACCAGCGTCGGCACGCGGACGTCGTGCAGCCGCTCGGTGCGGTTCGGCTGGGTCAGCACCGCCACCATCTGGCGGAGCGTGCCGCTGCGGGACAGGCCGCGGTCGAAGGTCTCGTCGGCGACCTGCCGGGTGTGCTCCTCCGGGCGTGGGTAGGCCGGTGAGCCGATCAGCCGCCACATCGCCACGCTGTCGTCGGCGTACGCCTGCCGGCCCGGCCGGGCCGGCTTCAGGAGCGCCGGGAACAGCTTCGGGTTCTGCCAGCCCACGGTGCGCCGACCGGTGGTCGACATGATGCTGGTCAGCGAGCGCACCCGGTCCGGCTCCTCGATCGCCATCGTCTGCGCGATCATCCCGCCCATCGACACGCCCACCGCATGGGCGTGCTCGATCCCGAGGTGGTCGAGCAGTCCGACCGCGTCGCGCGCCAGGTCGGTCATGCCGTACGGCGCGCGTACCCGGCCGCCGGTGAAGGCGCGGACCAGCATCGCCCGGGTCACCCGTCCGGGGACCTTGGTCGACCGGCCGACGTCACGGTTGTCGAAGGTGATCACGAAGAAGCCGCGCCGGACGAGCATCGAGCAGAGCTCGGGGTCCCACCAGTTCAGCGGGCTGGCGAGCCCCATCAGCAGCAGCATCGGCTCACCCGCTGGGTCGCCGTACGTGCGGTAGCAGAGCTCCACGCCCGTCGAGACCGGGGCGAAGAGCTCCGGCGACACCGCCACCGACGCGTGGCCGTCGCCGGCCGGGGGCGGGGTCTCGGGGGTGGCGGAGGCGGGACCGGCCATGCCGTCCAGTCAACCTCATGATGACGACACGGCCACGTTCGGGGGGATCCGGGGACGTCGTCGGCGTCACGCCGTACCGTCGATCCTCGTGGCCACGTTTCCCGTCGCCGACTTCCTGCTCCCCGAGGGCTTCGTCGCCCCGGGGCGCCGGGCGGTGCTGCGCGAGGCGAGGGTCGTCACCGAGGTCGGACGGCTCGCCTGGTCGCGGCTCGAGCGACGCGTGGGCGGTCGGCGCACGCCGTACGCCGGGCCGACGGTGCTGCGAGAGGCGGATCCGGTCGTGCTGGTCCCCGGCTTCATGGCCGGCGACGCCAGCCTGTCGGCGCTGGCGCGCGCACTGCGCGAGCAGGGGCACCGCACCTATCGGTCGCACATCCACGCCAACGTCGCCTGCACGGTGCGCGCCTCCGAGCGACTGGAGTCGCGTCTGGAGTCCGTGGCCGCCCGACGCGGTCGCCGGGTCACCGTCGTCGGGCACAGCCTCGGAGGTCTGCTCGCGCGCGGGCTCGCCGTCCGGCGTCCCGACCTGATCTCGGGCATCGTCACCCTGGGCAGCCCCATGCTCGCTCCGGGTGCGCACCACGTGGCGCTCACCCGGAGCCTCGACGCGCTCGTCCGGCTGAGCCGGGCCGGCGTTCCCGGCCTGATGGCACTGGACTGTGTCGCCGGCGACTGCGCACGTACGAGCTTCCTCGAGAGTCGGCTGCCGATCCCGCCGGAGGTCTCGTTCACCGCCGTCTACTCACGTCGTGACGGCATCGTCGACTGGCGGGCGTGCCTCGACCCGCTGGCGACGGCGGTCGAGGTGCGCTCCTCCCATCTCGGGATGGTGGTCGACCCGGCCGCGATCCGGGCCGTCTGCGGAGCGGTCGCCGGCGGAGCCTCCCTGCGCTCCCGGCCCTGAGCGGGCCGGCCTCAGAGCCCCCGCAGCTTCTCGAACCGGTGCTCGCTGGAGACCAGTCGCACGGTCCCGCTGCGCGAGCGCATCACCAGGGACTGCGAGGTGGCGCCATGGGCGCGGAAGTGGACGCCCTGCATCAGCTCGCCGTCGGTGATCCCGCTGGCCACGAAGAAGCAGTCGTCGGCGGTGACCAGGTCGTCGGTCGAGAGGACGTGCGCGGGGTCGAGGTCGTGGCCCGCGTCGATGGCGCGCTGGCGCTCGTCGTCGTCCTTGGGCCAGAGCCGGCCCTGGATCACGCCTCCGACGCACTTCATGGCGCAGGCGGCGATGATGCCTTCGGGCGTACCTCCGATGCCGAGGAGCAGGTCGACGCCGGTGTTCGGGCGGGCGGCCATGATGGCGCCCGCGACGTCGCCGTCCACGATGAACTTGATCCGGGCGCCGGTGGCGCGCACCTCGTCGGCGAGCTTCTCGTGCCGCGGCCGGTCGAGCATGACGACGGTGACGTCTTCCGGCCGCGAACCCTTGGCCTTGGCGACGGCGTGGATGTTCTCCGCGACCGACGAGCGGATGTCGACCATGGTGGCCGCCTCGGGCCCGGTGACCAGCTTCTCCATGTAGAACACCGCGGAGGGGTCGTACATCGAGCCGCGCGGTGCGACCGCGAGCACCGACACCGCATTGTTCATGCCCTTGGCGGTCAGGGTCGTGCCGTCGATCGGGTCGACCGCGACGTCGCACTCGGGGCCGGTGCCGTCGCCGACCTCCTCACCGTTGAACAGCATCGGGGCGTTGTCCTTCTCGCCCTCACCGATCACGACGACGCCCTTCATCTGGACCGTCGAGATCATCTTGCGCATGGCGTCGACCGCGACGCCGTCGGCTCCGTCCTTGTCACCTCGTCCCACCCAGCGCGCGGCGGCCAGCGCAGCGGCCTCGGTGACCCTGACCAGCTCCAGGGCCAGGTTGCGGTCCGGGGTGTCGGGGGCGGGTTCCGGGCGCTCCGTCATGCGCGGAGCCTATCGGTCAGCTCTCGCCCGTCCCCGTCTCGGCGACGTAGCCGCGCACGGCCGTCTCCTTCACCGACAACCAGACCTCGCGCCCGGGCGCCAGCTCCAGCTCGGCGACCGCAGCGGGCGTCACGTCCGCGAGCAGCTCGTGCTCACCCGAGACCAGCACGCGTACGGCGTCACCGTGCGGCGCCAGGCTGGTCACCGTCCCGGGCCATCGGTGCCGGGCCGACCCAGCCGGCTCGGCCGGCGACACCGTGACGGAGCTGGGGCTGAAGGACAGGAACCGGTCGCCCTCGGTGAGCACGTTCAGCCCGACCAGCCGGGCGACGTGCCGGGTCAGGGGAGCCGCCGCGACCTCGCGCGGCGGCCCCACCTGCACGAGCCGACCGTCGTCGAGGACCCAGACGACGTCGGCCAGGGTGAGGGCGTCGATCGCGTCGTGGGTGACCAGCAGCGTGACGCCGTCGTACGACGCGAGGTGGCTGGCGAGCTCGACCCGGAGGCTCGCGGCGACGCCGACGTCGAGCCCGGAGAACGGCTCGTCGAGGAGCAGCACCCGCGGGTCGGTGGCCAGGGCGCGGGCGATCGAGACGCGCTGCGCCTGGCCGCCGGACAGCTGGCGTGGTCTGCGCCCGGCGAGCTCGCCGACACCGAACCGGTCGAGCCAGTCCTGGGCGGTACGGCGCGCGGCGTCGCGGGCGGCGCCGGCCGTGCGGGGCCCGAACGCGACGTTCTCCAGCGCGGTCAGGTGGGGAAACAGCAGCTGGCCCTGGAAGGCCATCCCCACCGCCCGCTCGCGCACGGGCAGGTCGACCCACGAGCGCCCCTCGACCCGGAGGTCTCCCACCGCGGGCACCAGACCGGCGACGGCGCGGAGGAGCGAGGTCTTGCCGGCGCCGTTGGGCCCGATCACCGCCACGACCTGGCCGCGGTCTGCGACCGCGGTCGCCTGGACGCGACCCGGCACCGTGAGGCTCAGCTCGAGAGCGGTCACGGGCGCGTCAGCCAGCGGTTGCGGAGCAGGACCAGCACGCCGATCGAGACCACGAGCAGGACCATGCTGACGGTGCGGGCGACGAGCGGGTCGGACTGGAGCTCGGTGTAGATCAGGGACGGCATCGTCTGGGTCGTGCCGGGGTAGTTGCCGGCGAAGGTGATGGTCGCGCCGAACTCGCCGAGCGACCGCGCCCAGGCCAGTGCGGCGCCGGCGAGGACCCCGGGCAGTGCCAGCGGGAGGGTGACCCGGCGGAACGTCGTCCATCGGTCGGCGCCGAGGGTCGCCGCCACGGCGTCGTACTCCTCCCCGGCGGAACGGAGGGCGCCCTCGACGGCGAGCACGTAGAAGGGCATGGAGACGAAGGTGTGCGCGATCACCACGGCCGTCGTCGTGTAGGGGATGGTGACGCCGAACCACTCGTCGAGCGGCTTGCCGACGAAGCCGGTGCGACCGAGCGCGGTGACCAGGGCGACGCCGGCGACGACCGGGGGCAGCACGAGCGGGACCAGCACGGCCGCCCGCAGCAGCGAGCGTCCCGGGAAGTCGACGCGGGCGAGCACCCAGGCCAGCGGCGTGCCCAGCAGCAGGCAGAGCACGACCGTGGCCACCGAGGCGAGCACGGTCAGCCAGAGCGCCTCGCGGACCGCGCTCGAGGAGAGCTGAGCACGCAGGCGGTTCCACGGCGTGTCCGCCACGAGGCTGACCAGCGGGACGGTCAGGAGCAGGACGGCGAGGACGGCCGGGACGAGGAGCACCAGCGGCGGGCGGCCGAGGCGCGGCTGCCCGGGACTGCTCACCGACGTCACGCCCGCATTGTTCCCCACGGGGTCACCCGACGGCCCAGAGCACGAGGACCGCCGCGAGCAGCGAGATCGGCGTGAGCGTCAACGAGACCCGGTGGAACGCCGCGGTCCCCGGCCGTACGCCGTGGCGACGCAGCGTGCGCCGCCAGAGCAGGTTCGCCAGGGAGCCGGACCAGGTCAGGCCGGAGCCGATGTTGAGCCCGAGCAGGGCGGCGAGCACGGCGGTGCTGCCGAGCGGTGCGACGACCGGCACGAGGAGCAGTGTCGCCGACAGGTTGGTGAGCACGTTGGCGAGCAGTGTCGAGAGGACGGCGATGCCGAGCAGCGCGTCGAGGCTCGTCGTCGCCGGGACGACGTCCTGCACGGCGTCACCGAGGAAGCCCTGCGCCAGCCCGGCGACCACCACGCCGAGGGCCAGCACCCAGATCGCGAAGCCCGGGTGCATGGCGTGGAGGATGTGGATCGGCCGCAGCAGGCTTCGGCGATGAGCCCAGGCCACCAGGACCAGGGCGGCGACGGACGAGACCCACCAGGGCTCGCCCCCGATGGGCGAGACCACCGCGAATCCGGCGAGCATCAGCAGCACGACCACCAGTGGGAAGACCGGGACCGGGTCCGGGCGCCCGTCCCCACCACCCGTCGGCCTCACGGCGAGCCGGCCACGGAACAGCAGTCGCAGCCCGGCGTACTCCACGAGCAGCACCACGGCGAGCACCGGTGCCATCCGGACCGCGAAGCCGGTGAACGTGAGGTCGGTGTGGGGGATCGCGAGGAGGTTGGTGAGGTTGGAGACCGGGAGGAGGAGCGAGGCGGAGTTCGCCATCCGGAGGCAGGCGTAGGTGGCCGGCTCGTCGGGGACGGACCGCGCGAGCGCGGCGGCGAGGACCACCGGGGTCAGCAGCACCACCGTCGCGTCGAGGCTGAGGGTGGCGGTCACGACCGCGGCGAGCGCGAACACACCGGTGAACAGCCGGACCGCTGAGTCCCCGCTCCACCGGCCGACCCACTGCGCCGCGACCTCGAACAGGCCGGCGCGGGCACAGACGTCCGCGACGACCAGGATGGTGACCAGGAACGCGACCACCGGCGCCAGGTGGTCGACCGCGTCGCGCGCCTGGTCGACGGTCAGCAGGCCGGTGGCCAGGGTCGCGCCCGCACACACCACCCCGATCGACGCCTCCACCCGGCCGCGGGGATGCCCGAACGCCACCGCGAGCATCCCGGCGAGTGCCAGCACCACGACGACGTCGGCAGGGGGCGGCACGCGCGCAGCCTAGGTGCACCTGTGAGGATTGAGGCCTGATGGGTGCAGGAGAGGTGACGTGAGCGAGCAGCCTGGCCGGTACCAGCGCTCGGCATCCGGAATGGTCGGCGCCCTGATCGTGACCCTGCTGGTGATCCTGGCCTACGTCGGCTTCCGCGCGCTCAACCGGACCGACCTCGACGTGAAGCCGGAACACGTCGACTACCTCGCCCAGGTGAGGTTCGCGCAGCAGGCGGGCTCCGACGTGGTCTACCCGTCCCGCCTGCCGTCCGGCTGGTACGCCACCCAGATCACGCTGTCGCCCGGCACGCCGCCGGAGATGGAGCTGTCCATGCTCACCGGGCAGGGGGAGTACGTCGGGGTCGTCGAGTCGCCGGCGTCGACGCCGGAGCTGCTCACGACGTACGTCGACCCGCACCCGCAGGCCGGTGCCCCGACGAACGTCGAGGGGTCGCTGGTGGGGCGATGGGACACCTGGACCGACAACGGCGGTGACACCGCGCTCGTCGCCCGGCGGGGCCATGGCTCGTCGGCCGAGTCGCTGCTGGTGTTCGGAACGGCATCGCGGGACCAGCTCGAGCAGCTCGCGGGCTCGCTCACGAACGCCAGGGTGGCGGGCTGAGGTAGCGGTCGGTCAGCGGTCGGTCAGTCCTCGTCGGGCTCGATGGCGGCGTCGAGGCGTCGCCGGGCACCGTCCAGCCACTCCTGGCAGACCGTGGCGAGACGCTCGCCCCGCTCCCACAGCGCCAGGCTCTCCTCGAGCGTCGTGCCACCGGCCTCGAGTGCGCGGACCACCTCGACCAGCTCGGCGCGGGCCTCCTCGTAGCCCGGCCGGTCCTCGGCGTTGCTCGCGCTCGTGTCAGCCATGGCTCTCCTCGATCGGGTCTGGCGCCACACCCGTGGTGGTGGCGGCAATCCTGCCGTCTGCCACTCGGATGCGGAGCGGCGTCCCGTCGGTCACCGCGCCGACCGACGCCACGACCTCGCCACCCGACCGCTGCACCACGGCGTACCCCCGCTCGAGCGTCGCCAGCGGCGACAGCGCCCGGGCTCGCGCGTGCTGATGCGTGATGTCGTCGTGAGCGCGGGCGAGCACGTGGTCGAACGCGCGGCGGCCGCGGTCGCGCAGGTCGGTGACCTCGACGGACCGCGCATCGAGCAGGGTGCGCGGGTCGGCCAGTGCGGGCCGCGCCCGCAGCTCGGCGAGCGCCTGCGACTCCCGCTCCACCAGCTGGCGGATCATGGACCGCAACCGGTCGCGCGCCCAGCTCACGCCCTTGAGCTCCTCGACCATGTCGGGCACCAGGTGCTTGGCCGCGTCGGTGGGCGTGGACGCGCGCAGGTCGGCGACGAGGTCGAGCAGCGGAGTGTCCGGCTCGTGCCCGATCGCGGACACCACCGGGGTACGTGTCCCGGCCACCGCGCGCACCAGCGCCTCGTCGCTGAACGGCAGGAGGTCCTCGACCGAGCCCCCGCCCCGCGCGACCACGATCACGTCCACGTGCTCGGCCCGGTCGAGGCGCTCCAGGGCGTCGATCACCTCGGTGGCCGCGCGGGTGCCCTGCATCGCGGCGTACGCCGTGTCGAAGGCGACGCCGGGCCAGCGGCGTCGGGCGTTCTCCACGACGTCCCGCTCGGCCGCGGAGCTCGGAGCGGTGATCAGACCGATGCACCGGGGCAGGAACGGCAGCGCCTTCTTCAGCTCGGCGGCGAACAGCCCCTCGGCCGCCAGCAGCTGGCGGCGGCGCTCGAGCCGGGCGAGGAGCTCACCGAGCCCGACCAGCCGGATCTCGCGGGCGACCAGGGAGATCGAGCCGCGGTTGGCGTAGTAGTCGGGCTTGGCGTGGATGACCACACTGGCGCCCTCGACCAGCGGAGGGTTCAGGCTGTCGAACAGGGTGCGTGCGCAGGTCACCGGCACCGAGATGTCGGCGGCCGAGTCGCGCATCGTCATGAAGACGGTGCCGACGCCCGGCCGGCGGCTGACATGGGTCATCTGGCCCTCGACCCACACCGCCCCCAGTCGGCCGACCCACTGCGAGATGGCCAGGGCGATCTGCCGCACCGGCGCGGGCGCCGACGGGGAGGTCTCCAGGGCCATGCCGAGACCCTAGGGCAGCACACCCCCCGACCCTCGTCGCCGACTCGGGGTTCGCGGTGCCCACCGGTAGCCTCGCCGGTATGAGTGTCGACCTGGGTATGCCCACGAAAGGCGTTCGCCTGGCCGCGCCGCGCGGCTACTGCGCCGGCGTCGACCGCGCGGTGATCACCGTCGAGAAGGCCCTCGACCTGTACGGCGCGCCCGTGTACGTGCGCAAGCAGATCGTGCACAACAAGCACGTCGTCTCCGACCTGGAGTCCCGGGGCGCGGTGTTCGTCGAGGAGCTCGACGAGGTGCCGGAGGGCGCGACCGTGGTGTTCTCCGCGCACGGCGTCTCGCCGTCCGTCCACGCGGAGGCCGCCTCGCGGAACCTCAAGACCATCGACGCGACCTGCCCGCTGGTCACCAAGGTCCACCACGAGGCGAAGCGGTTCGCGAACGACGACTACGACATCCTCCTGATCGGCCATGCCGGCCACGAGGAGGTCGAGGGCACCTCGGGCGAGGCGCCCGAGCACATCCAGCTCGTGCAGGGGCCCGGAGATGTCGCGAACATCGTGGTGCGCGACCCGTCCAAGGTCGCCTGGCTCTCCCAGACGACACTGTCGGTCGACGAGACCCTGGAGACCGTCGACGCGATCCGCGAGCGGTTCCCCCAGCTGCTCGACCCGCCCAGCGACGACATCTGCTACGCCACGCAGAACCGCCAGCTCGCGGTCAAGGAGATCGCCCACGACGCCGACCTCGTGATCGTCGTCGGCTCCGCGAACTCCTCGAACTCCGTCCGGCTGGCCGAGGTGGCGCTCGAGGCGGGCGCCAGGAGCGCCCATCGCGTCGACGACGCCGCCGAGATCGACGAGGCGTGGCTGGAGGGCGTCGACAAGGTCAGCGTCACCTCCGGCGCCAGCGTGCCCGAGGCCCTCGTCGAGGGGGTGCTGTCCTACCTCGCCGAGAAGGGGTACCCGGACGCCGAGGCGGTGCACAGCGCCGAGGAGTCGCTGATCTTCGCGCTGCCGCCGGAGCTGCGGCGAGATCTGCGGGCCGCCTCGAAGGCGTGAGGCCACGTACGGCGGACGGCTGACGCCGCCTGCGGCGGCGGTGCCGACTCGCGGTCACGACCTCGCGGGCTCGCTCGTGCGCTCGCTCCACGCTCCCGCGCTGACGCCGACCCCGCCTCCGGCGGGTTCGGCTGCGCGGTCGGGCCAGACGACGTACCGGTAGAGCAGGAAGTTCGCCACGACGCTGCCACCGAGCGCCACGACCTTGGCGACCATCAGCGGCGTCGCCGCCACGTCGTACGCCGCGTGGATCAGCACCGGCTGGAGCAGCCACATCGTGAACCCGTTCGTGGCCAGGAAGAGCGCGGCCTGTCGCCAGGTGACCCGGTCCGCGCCGAACGTGTGACGCCCGTTGACCAGGAAGCTGAAGGCCATGCCGACCGACGTCGACACGAAGTTCGCGGCGAGGATGCCGAGGGGCGCGTTCAGCACCCAGAAGAGCACGACGTCGATCGCGGTGTTCACGGCACCGACGGCGGCGAAGCGCACGACGGTGCCCGGCAGCGCACGCTGCACCCCACCGCTCTCGGCCATGTCATCGAGGGTGGCACGGCTGGTCCGGGAGCGTCGGCGGAACGGCGAAACTGCGCGTCGGGTCATGTCGGAGGTGTACGGCGCCAGGCTGCGTGCGCGCTGTGCTCGACCCGGTGCTCGACCCGGTGCTCGACCGGTGCCTGCGCGACGAACCTAGACTCACCCCGTGGCGACGTACGTCGACGTCCATCCCGACAACCCACAGCCGCGGCTGATCGCGCAGATCGCCGACGCGGTGCGTGACGACAAGCTCATCGCCTACCCGACCGACTCCGGCTACGCACTCGGTGCCCGGCTGGGGAACCGGGACGGCCGCGACCGGATCCTGACGATCCGCGAGCTCGACGACAAGCACCACTTCACGCTGATGTGCTCCGACTTCGCCCAGCTCGGGCAGTTCGTGCAGATCTCCAACAGCGCCTTCCGTGCCATCCGCGCCGCCACGCCGGGTCCCTACACGTTCATCCTGCCGGCGACCGCCGAGGTCCCGCGCCGGCTGCTGCACCCGAAGAAGCGCACCGTGGGGGTGCGCATCCCCGACCACGCGTTGTGTCAGGCGCTGCTGTCCGAGCTCGGCGAGCCAATGCTGACCAGCACCCTGACGCTCCCTGGCGAGACCGAGCCGAGGGCGATGGGCTGGGAGATCAAGGAGGAGCTCGACCACGCGGTCGACCTCGTGGTCGAGGCCGGCGAGACGCTCGCGCAGCCCACCACCGTCGTGGACTGGTCCGAGGGCTACCCCGAGGTGGTCCGGCGTGGCGCGGGAGATCCGAGCAGGTTCGAGGAGTGACTCCTCAGCGGCTGGCGCGCTGACGCAGGACCAGGGTCACCAGGCACACGGCGTACCCGATGAACAGCGCCACCGCGTGGTGCGCGAGCCCGGTGATCACGGCTTGGACGATGCTGTCGTGCCGGTGGGCGATCACGCGGGTGCCGTTGAGGGCGACCAGCACCATGGTCCCGAACATCAGCAGCGGTGGCAGGACTCCCACGGTGAAGAAGTCGCGCGGCCGGACCAGGAGGGCCGAGGCCAGGCAGATCGCCACGAAGCAGACATCGAAGAGGAGCCGCAGATGTCCGGTGACTGCGATCTCGACCGTGGCGGCGGTGAGGGTGAGCGCGCTGGCCAGGGCGACGACCTCGCTGCCGCGGCTGACGCCGTCCCAGACGAGGCGTACCGGCTCGCGGCCGGGCGAGAGGCGGGGGTGTCCCGGGCGCGCCCTCACGTCGCTCACCGGGCCTCCGGGTGAGCTCGCGCCGCAGGCGTGGTCACGGGGCCACCGTATGCGCGGGCGTCTCGTCGCCGCTCGCGGCGCGCCGAGGCAGCGGATGGACCGAGCCGGCCGGTCGCACCGTCGACCCGACCACGCGGACGCTCTCGAGCCGGTCGTCGGTGGCGTCGAGCTCCTCGAAGCGGCGAGCTCCCACGAGCACGCGCGACTCCCAGGACCCGACCGCCTGGTTGTACGCCGCGACGGCGCCCTCGAGGGAACGTCCCAGCTTGCCCAGGTGACCGCTCATCGTCCCGATCCGCTCGTGCAGGTCGCGTCCGACGCGGTGGATCTCGCGCGCCCGGTCGGCCAGCGCCTCGTGACGCCAGCCGTGGGCGACGGTGCGGAGCAGGGCGATCAGGGTGGTCGGGCTGGCCAGGACCACGCCGCGGTCCGCGGCGTACTCGATCAGCGAGGCGTCGGCCTCGAGCGCCGCGGAGAGGAAGGACTCGGCCGGCAGAAACAGCACCACGAACTCGGGCGTCTCGGGCAGGGAGCGCCAGTAGCGCTTGGAGCCGAGCAGCTCGACGTGCACGCGGAGCTGCCGGGCGTGCCGGGCCAGGTGGGCGTCCCGCTGGTCGGCGTCGGCGGCGGTGGCGTCCAGGAACGCGTCGAGCGGCACCTTGGCGTCGACCACGACGGACCGCTCGCCGGCGAGACGGACGACGAGGTCGGGTCGCAGCGTGCGTTCGGCGCCGTCGCGCAGGTGGACCTGCTCGAGGAAGTCGCAGCGGTCGACCAGGCCGGCCACCTCGACCGCCCGGCGCAGGTGGAGCTCGCCCCACCGTCCGCGCACCTGGGGCCGGCGCAGTGCGGTCGAGAGGGTCTGGGTCTCGCGGCGGAGGCCGTCGGTGGTCAGCCGCATGTCGAGCACCTGCTGGTGGAGCTGGCCCTGCCAGGTGGCGCGAGCGTGGTCGAGGTCGTGGAGCTGGTCGCTGAGCCGGTCGAGGCCCTGCATCACCTCGGCCTGGTCGACCAGGCCCTGTCCCAGCCCTTCGACGTACGCCGGTCGCGAGCGCGCCCAGAGCACGCCCACCGTGGCGCCCAGGGCGAGCCCGACCAGGAGGATCAGGAGGGCCGACATCATGTCCATGCGGGCGAGGGTGCCAGGGACCACCGACAACAGTGGATAGCGTGGACCCCATGAGTCACAGAAGGCACAGCTGGGCGGCCGTGGCGGTGTCGATGGCAGCGCTCACCGTGCTGTCCGGCTGCTTCGGCTCGGACCCCCAGGAGCCGACGGCGGCTCACCACACCGGTCGGCACTCCCGGGCCACCGAGCCCACGGTCCCGACCGACCCGACCTCGAGCGTCGCCACGTCCCAGCCACCGACGACCGCACCGCCCACGTCGCTGCTGCGGTTCAGCCCCAAGTCCGGCGGCAAGCACCTCGACGACTGTCAGCGGCTCGTCCCCGGCGACGACCCGGCCGAGTTCCTCTACTACCCGGTGCTGGTGAGGGCCTCGGCGCCGGTGACCCTCGACTCGGTCGGCGACCTGCACACCACCCAGGGTGTCGTCCTCGCAGGGTCGTGGGTCGCACCGAGCGCCCCGACCGGGGAGACCGGCACGGTGAAGGGGTGGCCGCCGGGCAGGATCGTCACCGGCGACCCGAACCTGCGGTGGAACGAGCGGGTGACCGCATCCGGTGCGACGCTCGACCCGAGCGCGGGCTGGTACAACGTCTTCCTCCGACTCCAGGTGGACCCGACGCCGGGAGACTCGGCGACGACGGGGCTCGTGTTCGGCTACCACGACGCGACCGGCCCGCACACCGACACCTGGGTCGCCAGGACGACGTTCTCGATGTCCTGCTGACCGAGGTCAGTCGGCGAGGTCGACGACGACAGGTGCGTGGTCGGACGCGCCCTGCCCGGCCCGCTCGTCGCGGTCGACGAACGCGCCCGTGACGCGCGCGGCCAGCGACGGCGAGCCGAGCAGGAAGTCGATGCGCATGCCGCGGTTCCGCTCGAAGCGCTGCCGGTAGTAGTCCCAGTACGTGTACGTCCCCGGGTCGGACGTGTACGGCCGCGCGAGGTCGGCGTACCCGTCATCGAGGAAGCCCTGGAACGCCGCGCGCTCGGGCGGGGTGACGTGCGTGTCCTTGGCGAAGGCCGCCATGTCGAAGACGTCCTCGTCGCGCGGGGCGATGTTCCAGTCGCCGACCAGCGCGGTCTGGTCGTCGAGCCATGGCTTGGCGGCGTCGCGCAGGCGGGCCAGCCAGTCGAGCTTGTAGACGTAGTGCGGGTCGTCGGGCTTGCGGCCGTTCGGCACGTAGAGCGACCAGATGCGTACGCCGTGGCAGGTCGCGCCGATCGCGCGCGACTCGGCGGCGAGCGGCTCGCCCCACCCGGGCATGCCCTCGAACCCGGTCGTCACGTCGTCCAGCCCGACCCGGCTGATCACGGCGACGCCGTTCCACTGGTTCATCCCGGCCGAGGCCACGTCGTACCCGGCGGCCTGCAGACCCATCAACGGCAGCTGGTCCTCACGGGCCTTGGTCTCCTGTACGGCGAGCACGTCGATGTCGTGGCGCTGGAGGAAGGCCTCGACCCGGTCGATGCGGGAGCGGAGTGAGTTGACGTTCCAGGTGGCGATCCGCACCCGAGCCAGACTAGGGGCTCCGGACACCTCGGCCGACCCCACCGGGGTGTGGCCGATGGTCCTAGGACCACCGTCCGATGGCGCCTCCGACCGGGATTCGGTGACCGTGGGGACACGGAGAACGAGACCCGAGGAGCAACCATGAAGCGCATCACCATCCTGGCCGCCGCCGGCGCCCTGGTCGCCACCCCGGCGCTCGGAGCGTGGGCGGCGTTCGCGTCGAACGACGACAACCCCTCAGCCGCCCACGTCCACGTCACGGACCGTCGCGGCGAGCCCGAGCCGGGCGACGACCACGGGCGTCACCACCGGCAGCACGGCGCCGACGACGCCCCGGGCCATGTGCGGCACAGTGGCGAGCCCGAGCCGGGCGACGACCACGGCCGGCACCGGGAGGCGGAGACAGGCGACGACCACGGTCGACACCGGGAGGCGGAGGCCGGCGACGACCACGGCCGGCACGGCGGTGACGACGGCACCGGACACCACTGAGCGCCGCCACGACGTACGGCGCCCGGTCCTGCGCAGGGCCGGGCGCGTTGACCCCACCTGCTTGGATCTGGGCATGCGTCGCACCGTGATCGTCATGCTGGTGGGCGCGATCGTGCTGGACGCGGCGTACTGGACGATCTGGTTCACCCAGCGCGACTGGATCGCCAGCGAGCACACGCAGGCCTACTACGACTTCGAGAACGCGTTCCCGCTCGCCGACCTCTGGCTCGGCCTGGCCTGCGTCCTGGCCCTGGTCACCGTGGTACGACGTCGCCCCACCGCCCTGCTCTGGCTGGTGGCGACCGGAGCGGCCGGGCTCTACCTCGGCTGCATGGACCTGCTGTACGACCTCGAGCACGACATCTTCACCCGGGGGGGCGGCGGCGCGTTCGAGGCCGTGATCGTCGCGGTCACCTGGGTCTTCTCGATCACCGTGCTGTACTACGCGTGGACGCGTCGCGGCGAGCTGCTCGCGGGCGACCGCGGCGTACCGGACGATTCGGAGCCGCCGGCTCCCGCTCCGTAGACTCGCCGCCCGTGGCCCTCACCATCGGCATCGTCGGCCTCCCCAACGCCGGCAAGTCCACGCTGTTCAACGCGCTGACGAAGAACAACGTCCTCGCCGCGAACTACCCCTTCGCCACGATCGAGCCGAACGTCGGCGTCGTCGGCGTCCCCGACGCGCGCCTGAAGCCGCTGGGTGAGCTGATGGAGTCGGCCCGACTGATGCCCGCCACCGTCGAGTTCGTCGACATCGCCGGCATCGTGCGCGGCGCCTCCGAGGGCGAGGGTCTCGGGAACAGGTTCCTGTCCCACATCCGTGAGTCCGCGGCGATCTGTCAGGTGACCCGGGTGTTCCGCGACGACGACGTCACCCATGTCGACGGCGAGGTCGACCCCGAGTCCGATCTCACCACGATCCAGACCGAGCTGATCCTGGCCGACCTGCAGACCCTCGAGAAGGCGATCCCGCGCCTGGAGAAGGAGGCCCGGGGCAACAGGTCGCTCACCGCGAACCTCGACGCCGCGCGTGAGGCGCAGTCGGCGCTGGAGGGCGGGACGCCGGTGATCGCGACGTCGGTCGAGGTCGCGCTGGTGCGCGAGCTGTCGCTGCTGACGGCCAAGCCGTTCATCTACGTCTTCAACTGCGACGCCGACGAGCTCACCGACGACGACCTCAAGAGGCGGATGCAGGATCTGGTCGCCCCGTCCGAGGCGATCTTCCTGGACGCCAAGTTCGAGGCCGAGCTCGTCGAGCTCGACTCCGACGAGGAGGCACACGAGATGCTCGCGGAGCTGGGCATCGAGGAGTCGGGCCTCGACCAGCTCGCCCGTGTCGGCTTCGACACGCTCGGTCTGCAGACCTACCTGACCGCCGGCCCCAAGGAGACCCGCGCCTGGACCATCCGCCGGGGCGCCACTGCCCCGGAGGCCGCCGGGGTCATTCACACCGACTTCCAGCGCGGCTTCATCAAGGCCGAGATCGTCTCGTACGACGACCTCATGGCCGCCGGCTCCCTCCTCAAGGCCCGCGAGGCCGGCCGGGTACGGATGGAGGGCAAGGACTACGTGATGCAGGACGGTGACGTCGTGGAGTTCCGCTTCCAGACCGCATCTGCCTCGAGGAAGTAGCCCCCGGACGGCTCACGCCGACCCCGCGGCGTCGTCGATCCCGGGCCACCACTCCGCCACCGCGAGCTGGGCGACGGTCGGTCCGAGCACGAGCGCGGGCACCCACGGCCTCGTCCACGCGGCGTTCCCCTCGGTCGGGAGGATCGTGCCAGCATGACCGCATGGAGCAGTCGCTGTACGACGCGATGGGGGGAGCCGCCGCGGTGCTGCGGCTCGCGCACGCCTGGCACGAGCGGGTGCTGTCGGACGAGATCGTGAGCCACGCGTTCAGCCACGGGTACCGCGACGACCACACCGAGCGGCTCGCGGCCTACTGGGGCGAGCAGCTCGGCGGGCCGGCGACCTTCTCCGGGGAGCTGGGCGGCGACCAGAGCACGGTCCTGCGCATGCACTCCGGGAAAGGCGAGCACCACGAGATGGACCGCCGCGCCGAGGCGTGCTTCGCGCAGGCGTTGGACGACGCGGACATCCCGGCCTCACCCGAGCTGCGTCGCACCCTGGTCGAGTGGTTCCACTGGGGGATCGAGGTCATGGACTCCCATCCCGACACCCCCGACGACGTGCCCGACGACCTCCCGCTGCCCCACTGGTCCTGGGACGGGCCGGTGGTCTGATCCGGAGGCCGGGCAGGTGCGATGGGTCGACGACACCGCCGCCTCAACCCACGTCGCGATGCCGCGGCGGCCGACGGCCGACCGGGGCGAGGAGAGCGACCTCACACCACGGGAATTGGAACGATCCAATATAACCCGTCAGACTGGTGTCTCGAGCTGAACATCCAGCGAAGGGAACCACCATGGCCCGCCTGATCGACGACCTGAACGCGCTGCACGACGGCTACGTCGAGGCGATCAACGTCGCCATCGGCGACGACGACGACGACCGCGCCCACCGCCTGGCCGCGGAGTACGACGAGGAGGCGATCCGGATGATCGCGGTCCACGAGGGCAAGACCCACCTGCTGCCGATCCGCCGTCCGGAGACCGCGGACTCCGGCCTCCGCGCGCTGGTCCGCCGGCTGACCCAGGGGCGCGCCGCCTAGAGCAGCATGATCGCGAGCAGTGCCGAGACCAGCACCAGCGCGACCGTCATCACGACTCCGAGCCCGAACGACGGCAACGGCTCGCGGAGCCGCATCGCCCGCTCGATGCGCGCCCAGCGCAGCAGCGCGAACACGCACACCACGCCCCCGACCCCGATGAGCAGGACGACCAACAGCGCGCGTGCCCAGCCGGTGCTCGGCACCGCCAGCGCGTGCAGGGCGACCCCTCCGGCGAACATCGCCAGTGATGTGCGTACCCAGGCCAGGAAGGTCCGTTCGTTGGCGAGGGAGTAGCGGGGGTCGGGGTCCTCGCCCGCGTCGTACACCCAGCGCGGCTGCCGCGTCGTCACCCACTCATGGTGCCCCAGTGTGTGCTCCGTGGGTGATTCGCCGTACGGTCGCCTGCGGCGGAAGGTGAATTCCTGCGTGGCCCGGGCGTCGGGTCGGCGACTGCGGGGGGAACTGTGTCTCGATGTGCGGTGGGCGTCGTCGCGGGCTCCGTCACCGGCACCCTCGTCGCTCCCGTGCTCCCCGTCCGGTCGGCCGACGCCGACGCGTCCGGCTCGTCGCGGACGGCGACCACCCGCTCCGTCGACGTGCCGGCGTTGCCTGAGCCGGGTCCGACGACATGACGGTGCACCTTGTCGTCGGGGCCGCGATCGTCCAGGGCGGGCTCCTGCTGGCGGCACGTCGTACGTCGCCGCCCGAGGCCGCAGGTCGGTGGGAGCTCCCGGGCGGCAAGGTCGAGGCCGGCGAGACGGCCACGGCCGCGCTGCTCCGCGAGATCGACGAGGAGCTCGGCTGCCGGGTCGTCGTCGAGCGCTGGCTCGACGGCGCCGAACCCATCGGGACGACGCACGTGCTCCACGTCGCCGTCTGCTCCGTCGCGGTCGGCAGTCCCCGTCCGGGTCGTGACCACGACGAGCTCCGCTGGCTGGGCCCGACGGAGCTCGAGGGGCTGGACTGGCTGGGGCCCGACCGCCCCTTCCTGCCGCGGCTCCTGCCCCTCCTTCTAGGGTCGTCAGCATGAGCGAGAACCCCGACCGCCGGCTCCTGCTGGTGCACGCGCACCCCGACGACGAGTCGATCGGCACCGGAGCGACGATGGCGAAGTACGCCGCGGAGGGCGTCGGCGTCACGCTGGTCACCTGCACCGGGGGCGAGCGCGGCGAGATCCTGGTGCCCGAGCTCACTCACCTGGCCCACGACCAGGAGGACAAGCTCGCCGAGCACCGGCGGGGCGAGCTCGCCGACGCGATGAGGGCACTCGGCGTCGCCGACCACCGCTTCCTCGGCGGGTTCGGTCGGTACAGCGACTCCGGCATGGTCTGGCACGAGGACGGCCACGCGGTCATCGGCGACGACGTGCCGCGGAACGCCTTCTGGAACGCCGACCTCACCGAGGCCGCCGACCTGCTGGTCGAGGTGATCCGGGAGGTGCGTCCGCAGGTGCTGGTCACCTACGACCAGTTCGGCCACTACGGTCACCCGGACCACATCCAGGCCCACCGGGTCGCGACGTACGCCGTCGACCTGGCCGCGGTCCCGACCTACCGCCTCGACCTCGGTCAGCCCTGGGAGATCGCGAAGATCTACTGGATCTCGCGGTCCGAAGGCAGGTGGCGCCGCGGCCTGCGGGCGCTCCGCGACGCCGGCGACACGACGACGTTCGAGGGACTGGACCCGGACGGGCCGCTGCCGATGGCCACGCCCGACGCGGACCTCGCCGCCGAGATCGATGCGACGGCCTACGCAGAGCAGAAGAAGGCCGCCCTCCTGGCGCACCGGACCCAGATCCAGGTGGACGGCCGTTTCTTCGCCCTCTCCAACCACCTGGGGGACGAGGTGCTCGGCATCGAGTCGTACCGGATCGCCAAGGGCACCCCGGCACCCGGCGCGGACGGCCTGGAGACCGATCTGTTCGCCGGACTCTGATCGGCGCGTTCGCCCACGCCGGGGCCCGCGGTCTCCTAGCATTTTCGAGTGGCGCGCTCGACCCGACGGGACGACCGGCCCGGCCCCGAGGGAGAGGGCGGCCGGGTCGTTCTCGCGCTCATCCTGGGTCTGGCGCTGCTCGCCAGCGGCGCGTACGTCGCGGCCTACGCCGCGGCCAGCGACAAGGTGCCGGTCGGGACCACCGTCGCCGGTGTCGACATCGGCGGCCACGACCAGAGCTCGGCCGTGCGGGTGCTCCGCGAGGGCCTCGAGGCCCGGGCCGACACGCCGTTCACGGTCGTCATCAACGGACGCCGGCAGCAGGTGCGTCCGTCGCAGGTGGGGCTGAGCGTCGACTACGCCGGCTCGGTCCGCAAGGCCGGTGCCGCCCGCAGCTGGCGACCGTCGCGACTCTGGAGGTACTTCACGGAGGGCGCGTCGTACGGCCCGGTGGTGACCCTCGACCAGGATCGCCTCGCCGCGCTGCTCCGGCGGCTGGACGTGACCGACGGGCGCACCGCGACGGACGGGTCGGTGCTGTTCCGCCACCAGACGTTCACGGTGCAGCCGCCCCGCCCGGGACTCGCGCTCGACCCGCGCGTGGCCGGGACGGCGTTCTGGAACGCCTATCTGTCCGACGACCCGACCGTGCAGCTGCGGATGATGCCGACGGCTCCCACGATCGACGCGACGGTGATCCACCGCTTCGTGAAGCGGTTCGCCAACCCGGCGATGGCCTCGTCGGTCGAGCTGCACTTCGGCAGCGCCGCCCTGCGTCTGTCGCCACGTTCCTACGGCAAGCTGCTGGTCGCCCGACGCATCGGCGACCAGCTCCGGCCCCAGGTGCGCGCGCACGCTCTGGCGCGGCTGACCCACTCGCAGCTGGCCGGCGCCCCGATCGACCGGCCCACCCCGGCCACGGTCGCGCTGGTCGGCGGCCGGCCGCACGTCGTGAGCGCCCGACCGGGGATGACCTTCCGGCCGCGCGCCGTCGCGTCGGCGCTGATGCGCGCCATCGCCTCGCCCCACCGCACGGCTCGAGTGCACCCGACGCTGGCGAAGGCGTCGTTCACCAACGCCGACGCCCGTTCGCTCGGCATCCGCACGCAGCTGTCGTCGTTCACGGTCCGACTGCCCCGGGCCGAACACGGCTCGCAGGTGGCCGCGGCCATCCAGCGCCTGGACGGGATCGTGCTCAAGCCGCACCGGACGCTGTCCCTGCGGGGTCTCCTCGGCGCGGCCACGCCGAGCGGTGCCAGCGGCAACGCGGTCGCGACGGCCGTCTTCAACGCGGCCTGGCTCGGCGGCCTGCAGGTCACGGCCCACGCCGTGGGCGCGACGTACGCCGGGACGTGGCCGGTCGGGCGCGACGCGTCCCTGCGCGACGGACAGGACCTCGCGTTCAACGACAGCACGAGGTACGGCGTGCTGGTCTCGGCGGTGGCCGCGCGCCCGACCGCCATCCACGGCGGCTCCCTCACGGTCACGCTCTGGTCCACGCCCCGGTGGCAGGTCACCTCACGCCACAGCGACCGCACCCATGTCGTGCCGGCCGGACGCCAGGTCCGGTACGGGAAGGGCTGCACTCCGCAGCCGGGCCGGGACGGCTTCGAGGTCACCGTGACCAGGAGCTTCGCGGAGGGCGGCCAGGTCGACCACACGTCGTCCTACACGGTGGGCTACGCGCCGGTCGCCGCCGTGGTGTGCAGGTCGCGGCACGGCCACGGGCATCACTGACCCGTCACGAGATCCCGGCGGCCCCGTCCAGCAGCTGGAGCAGGTCGTGTGCGGCGAGCTCGATCTGCTTGTGGCGCCACTCCGAGGCCCGGTAGACGCACGCGATGAGCGCCGTGCGGTGCACGCGCCGGAAGTCGCCGTACACGAACGCGTGGCGTGCCTTGGTCTCGTCGTTCGCACCCTCGGTGAGGCCGAGGTGCCAGGCGGCGTACTCCTGCCAGGTGTGGGACGCCAGGAAGGCGTTCTGCGCCTCGGCGCCGGGCTGGACGTCGCCCCAGTCGCTGTCGAGGACGTACTGCTTGGCCTCGATCAGGTCGCGGCAGCGCGCGACGGCCTCCGGGTTCACGTCGTAGCTGGCCATGGCGTCACGTTACGTCGCCGGGCGGCTCCCACTCGCCGTGAGCGCCGGGCCGGTGCCATGCCCTGGGCGCGACGAGGGACGGCCCATCGGGTACGGCGGCGCGGCCCGTGCAGGCTGCGGGCACGGGGGGCGAACCCGACCCGGCGAGCCTACGGCGCCAGCCGGTGCAGGTCGCGTGGGAAGAGCGTGACCTCGCGGATGTTCGGTGCCTCGACGAGCCGCCCGACCCAGCGCTCCAGACCGATCGCGAAGCCGCCGTGCGGCGGGATGCCGCGCCGGAAGGCCTCGACGTACGACGCGTACGGTGCGTAGGGGTAGCCGCGCTGCTCGAGCGCCCGGACGTAGTCGTCGTACCGGTGCAGCCGCTGAGCCCCGCTGACCAGCTCGACGCCGCGGAAGATCAGGTCGAACGACCTGCTCCAGTGCGGGTCCTCCGGGTCGGGGTGGCTGTAGAACGCGCGGTGGGCCGTCGGGTAGCCCTCGACCAGCACGAAGTCCGAGCCGTGCTCGGCCCTGGCCCACTCGCCGAGCGCGCGCTCGTGGGCGGGGTTGAGGTCCGGCTCGTCGGCCGGTGCGCCGGCGATCTCGAGGGCGTCGCGGAAGTGGATCGTGGGAATCTTCTCCGGCACCTCCGGCAGGGCGAGCCCCAACCGCAGGACCGCGGGTGCGGCGTACTGCTGGATGCCCCCGACCATCCCGGCGACGACGTCGCGCAGGCACGCCATCACCTCGTGGTGGTCCTCGACGAAGCCGAGCTCGACGTCGAGCGACACGTACTCGGCGAGGTGCCGAACGGTGTCGTGCGGCTCGGCACGGAACACCGGGCCGACCTCGTAGACCCGCTCGAACACGCCGACCAGCTGTTGCTTGTAGAACTGCGGGCTCTGGGCGAGGTAGGCCGGCCGACCGAAGTAGTCGACCCCGAAGACGTTGGCGCCGCTCTCGGTCGCCTGCTCCACCAGCTTGGGCGACTGGACCTCGGTGAAGCCGTCGGCGTCGAGGGTCGCGCGGAAGCCGCGCAGGCTCGCGGCCGCGAGGTCCCACTTCGCGCGCTGGAGCGGATGGCGCCAGGTCGTCGCGGCGTGGTCGAGCAGGGTGGGCAGGCCGGTGTCGAGGGTGGGCCGCCAGAGCTCGACGGCCGGGGTGTCGGCGGGCTCGCTGAGCGCGGTCACCGTGGCGTCGGTGACCTCGACGCCCTGGGGGGCCTGGGTGTTGGCGGTCAGGGTGCCGATGACGTCGACCGGAGTCTCCTCCGGTGGCACCTCGGTCCCGGCGGGCAGCACCACCTGCGCCAGGCCGCCGCGGTCGCGGACGATCAGGAACGTGACCGTGGCCAGCTCGCGCCGGCGGTGCACCCAGCCCTGCAGTCGGACCCGTTCACCGGGCCTCGTCTCGGGCAGTGCGGATGTGAGCGTGCGTCTCATGGGTTCCTCCAGCAGCGGACAGCCCTGGAGGTGTGGGCGGGGGCAAGGTCGCGGTGCCACCACACCTTCGCCGACCTGGTCTGGGTGGCCGGCCTCTCGTCGGTACGTCGTACGCACGGACCGCCGCGTCGCTCCCGGCTGGGAGGGGGTTCGTCACGCCCCACAGCGGTCGCGAAAATCGTACGACGACACGCTCGTCGCGCGCGAATCGGTTGCGCACGTGCGCGATGGCTGATGTCCGACGCGGCACGGGCTGACGACGGGAGTTCCGCGTCAGGCGGGCCGCAGCAGGCCCTCCTGGCGGCCCACGACGACCGACCACACCACCGTCACCGCGACCGCGGTCAGGGTCAGGGTCAGGATCACGCCGCCCTTGATCAGCACGAAGTCCACCGTCGACAGGGACGTCAGCAGCCAGAAGGTGACGATCGCCTTGACCAGGATCACCAGGCCCCACAACAGCGTCAGTCGTCGGAACAACCCACGGACCGCAGGGCTCGCCTCGACCGCTGCGCTCATCGGGTAGAAGTCCGGAGCCAGGCGAGCCACGATCGGTCGAGCGGACCACAGGGACCCCAGGAACACAGCCGAGACCAGAAGATCGACGAAGACGGGTTGCACGAAGTAGATGAACGTGTTGCCCGTGGCGAGGGTGACACCCGTCTTGATGGTCATGATCCCCAGGGCCAGCAGGAGCAACGCCGAGACCGGCCGCTTGGCGGTCCACCTCCAGCACATGGCACCTGCCATCCAGGCGAGCGCGGCGAGCACCGCGGTGTCGATGTTGAAGGTCATCAGAGTCGCCGCGAAGAGCGCCGTCGGCGCCACCACAGCGGTGGCGACGCTCACCGCCACCCGGGCCACCACGTGCCGAAGGTTCGGAGGAACCGGCCGGCGGTCGAGCGGCTCGGGAGCGAGGACAAGGAGCTGGATCGAGGTCACGCTTTCGGCCCGTCCCCGGCTGGCGACAGCCGGATGTCTGGGTGTTCACCGAAAACGACGGAGCAAGACTCTTCGTGCAGGGAATCCTCGGCTCAGCCATCCTAGCGTGGCCAGGGCGTCGAGATGCATTTCCTGCCCATGAGCCGACGCCGCTATCGGGCGAGCCGGGCGCCGGTCCACGCTTCGTCATCGGTCACGTCGTCCAGGACGTCGAGCCAATCAGGAACGAAGGTGGAGGGCTGTTCGCCGTCATCGATCTCCGCGATCAGGGTGCCGTCCTCGTACTCGTCGATGGCGACGAGCGATCCGTCCCGATGAACCAGGTGCCGCCGCTTGCGGAGTACCCGGGCAGGCAGTGCGGTGAGGAGCGTCCACTCCTGGTCATCGAGGTAGAAGTTCGTGCAGGCCACTTCGCCAGGGCCTTCGCTGATGCGCACCTTGTGCCCGAGCTTGCGAACCACGCTCCCGTCGCCTGCTCGGACTTCGCGCAGGCGGAGGCGCGTGCCCATCACGTACCGATCAAGGATCTCGCTCGTACTCGACACGCCCTCAGGAAGCCGTCGAAGACGATAGCGACGCTCTCGCTCCACCACTGCGTACTTCAGTGAGACCGACATCTGCCGAACGGTATGCGAAGGTCGGGACCCGCCGCTGCCCGGTGCCGCCTCTTTCCGACGAGCGGGCGCCGGAGACGACGGCGGACAGTCCCTGCGGCGTGCACTCGACACGCCTGATCCGGGCGGACCTGCCCTCCCGCATCGTCCCGTGACCGCAGTTCGACTCGCTGGGCTCGGCGCGTTCAACGTGGCTGACTGTGGGGAGTCTCTTCCTCGAACGTCTCACCGGCACCCGGTGGGGGGTGACGCCAGCGGCACAGTGGCGCACAGTAGGAGGCACGGCACGCAGTGACATACGTCCGGGGATGAACGCATGGATGACCAAGAGGTAGCGAACTGGGTCGGGGGGGTCGCGATCGGGCTGATGGTGGCCGTAGGGGCGTGGGTGCTCGTGTCCCCGGCCTCCGGGACGAGCGGCGGTGACGAACAGGTGCGTCTCAGCAACGGGCAGCCCTCCAGTGCCACGTCCGAGCCTCTTCGAAGCCAAGCGGGCCAGACGCTGCGCTGCGCCCCCGCTCGCGCGGCCACCGGCTTCACCGGGTGCCTGGCGGCCCCCGCGCCGTCTGGGGCGGACTGGCCGCTGATGTTGCTGTACCCGTCCGAGACGGCCTCGCCGTCCGGGTCGCCCTCGCCGGCCGCGTCGGCTCCGCCGTCCGCGTCGCCCACGCCGTCCGAGTCGTTCCCGACGGCTGGGTTGTCGTGGCCGTCCGGACTGGCGTGGCCCTCCGGGTCTCCCTCGCCCTCCGGGTCTCCCTCGCCCTCCGGCTCGTCCGCGCCACCTTCGTCGCCCACGTCGTCCGCAACCGTCTCGCCCTCCGCTGCGCCCTCGACGTGAGGCCCTGCTACCGGGACGCCCGGGCGAGCCCACCCCGGTGCCTCCCGAGGACTCCCATGCACTGACCGGCCCCTGCCTGGTGCGTCCGGATGGCCGGACGGGCCGGGCACTGCCGCCGATCGGGTCACCGCGAGAGATCCGCGACCAGCGCCCGGTGGTCGGACATCGGAAGCTCAACGACGTACCCGCGGGCCGGCCGCAGCGCCCCGGAGGCGAGGATGTGGTCGATCTGGACCCGCGGTGCGCCCGCGGGGAACGTCGGTCCCGACGCCAACGGCCTCATCCCGGTCAGCCGGCCTGCCGGACGCGGACCCATGTTGAGGTCGCCGAGCAACACCCTCGGGTGCGACCGTGCCGACGGCAATGCCGCCATCAGCCGCCGCAGCTGGCGACGGTTCCACGGGCGCAGGAAGGACAGGTGCGTGGTGATCACGTCGAGCCGACCGTCCGGCCCGTCGACCTCCGTCAGCACGGCGACACGGGGCTCGTCGCGGACCCATGCCGGCAGCCGGCGCCCAGGGAACCGGTGCGGGACCCGGACCGGCGCCCCGGGCAGGCGGAGCACCTGCCAGCCGCGCACGTCGTACCGACTGAGGAACGCGATGCCGTAGGCGGCGGAGTCGGGCGGCTCCTGGCCCGTCGCGGCCGACCAGGTCGCGGGCGTGCCCGACAGGGCAGCCACGAACAGGGAGTGTCGTGCCCCCATGGCGTCGGCCGCGATGGCGGTCAGGTCCGCATGCTGGGAGCGTGGCTGGTTCCGGTCGACCTCCTGCAGGCCGAGGAGATCGGCGTCCAGCCGCCGGATCGCGCTGCCGAAGCGCTCCTCGTCCACCCGGTCATCGGCGGGGGACCGGCCGTTGAGGATGTTGAACGTGGCGATCCGCACGGGTCCTACGTCACCAAGCCGGGCCCGGCGACGTTCACCGGGACGACCGTGGTGGTGGCTTGTACAGCTCCTGCACGGCGGCGTCGATGCCCCTGCCATCCGCCTCGACGGGCTCCATGTACAACCGCCCTTCGGCGACCAGGCCGTCGCGTAGGACGAAGATGGTGATCCCCCGCATCGCGAAAGGCGACCCGTCCGTGTGGTGACCGTGCCAGTGCCACTCGCCCCACTCGGTCTCTCCCTCAGCCGTCGACGCGACGAGCTCGGAGGTGAAGTCCGGCACCCCATCGAAGACGGACGACCAGTTCTCGAGGACCTGGGCGCTCCCGCCGAACCCCCGACTCGGGTGCAGCGGCTGCGCGCTCCGGTAGTCCTCGGCGAACAGTGACGCCAGCCGCTGCGCGTCGTGGGCGTTCACCGCATCCCTGAGTCGCTCCAGCATGGCCGTCATGCCGCCACGATAGTTCTTCTCGACGCGGCGCCGGCCGCACGTCGTGGCGTCCGCGCATGCCGACGGCGTGCCCGACGCGTGACGTCTTCTTGGCCGGTGGCGCTGTACCTAGTGGGCGTGGAACTCACGTCCGAGCGAACCCCCAACGCCATTCCGCACGAGAAGGATCACCTATGAACCGGTTTCGCACCACCGCGGTAGCGCTCGTCTCGACCCTTGCCCTCGGATCGTTCGCGGCAGTCACCGTCCCGACGGCGTTCGCGCACGGCGGGAAGCCCGCACCGTGCTCCATGGAGCAGGCTCACGTCGACAAGGCCACCGCCAAGCTCGATGCGCTCGCGGCCCATTTCGCGGCGCACCCCACCAAGAAGAACAAGCGGGCCGAGAAGGCCCAGGCTCAGCGAGTCGCCCACGCGGCGAACCGGCTCGCGAAGTGTCTGGCGGCGGCACCAGCCAGCTGACCTGTCGTCGACGATGCCCCGGTGAGCCTGCCGGGGCATCGTCATGCCCGGCCCCAGACGTCCGGTCGGGCGCCACCGATACCTGGGCCCCTCGTTCGCAGGAGCGGTGACGATGAAACGGTGGCCCCGTGGCGTACTTCGAGCGGCTGGCGGAGGACCGGTTCCGAGCGACCGAGCACACAGGTGGGGCGTGGGACCTGGAGACCCAGCACATCGCGCCCGCACTGGGACTGCTCGCGCACGTCGTCGAGACGGACCGCGACCGGCGGCGCAGTGACGGGCTGGTTCTGACCCGGCTGAGCTACGACATCCTCGGCACGGTGCCGATCGCCGAGATCCAGATCGCGGTGGAGGTCCTCCGCGAGGGGCGGACCATCGAGCTGGTGGAGGCGGTGCTCAGCAATCGCGGACGGGCCGCGGTGCGTCTCCGCGCCTGGCTGATGCAGCCCCGCGACACCACGGCGGTCGCCGGGACCGCCCACGCACGCATCCCCGGTCCCGGGGAGCTCGAGCCGTGGGACCCGACCACCGTGTGGCGCGGTGGGTTCATCGCGACCGTCGAGGTGCGCCGGCGGCTGACGGAGCCCGGGCGGGCCGGCTACTGGGTCCGTACCGGGCAGCCGCTGCTGGCCGGCGAGGACGTGAGCGGGCTGGCGGCGGTCGCCGGCCTCCTCGACGTCGCCAACGGGATGGCCGTGCGGTCAGCACCCGAGGAGGTGCTGTACCCCAATGTCGACCTCACCGCCCACTTCTTCGCCCAGCCACAGGGCGAGTGGCTGGGCCTCGACAGCACGGTCTCGTTCGGAGCCGAGGGTGTCGGCCTCACGACGAGCGTGGTCCACGACGAGAGGGGCGCGATCGGCACCAGCTCGCAGTGCCTGACCGTCCGCCCCACCACGCACGGTCTACGTTCGTCGTCGTGAGAGCCCGGAACCGTACGGCGCTGCGCGTGCTCGCGGTCGTCTTGGCCGCCGCTGCGCTGATGCCCCTCCTCGGCGTCGATCCGGCCGTCCTGGTGCTGCTCCTCGACGTCGACTTCCTGGTGCTGACGGGTCTCGTGGGGCTCGCGATGACGGGAGTCGACGTGCGACACGCGGCGTTCCGGACCGTACGCAGCCTCCCCGTCCTGTGGATCCGCGTGGCGCTCTCGCTCACGCGCTCGGATCCGCGTACCTTGCTACCTACCTAGTGGTTGGCGCGGGGGGAAGCTGGGTACGTGTCCCGGGGGCTAGGGAGGGTGGCATGACCAGGCATCAAGCGTTGGAGCTTCTGCTCACGCGTCGCATCCCCGAGGACATCGCTTCCATCGAAGCGACACTGCGGGCGATCACCTCGCGACTCGACGTGGTGGACGGAGTTGAGCAGTACGACGAAGTGCACCAGCGGATCGACCAGCTGCTCACCGCCCGTGATCGGGTGTCGCACCGCGACGAGGTCCTCGTCTGAACTCCGACCTCCGCCGGGCGATCGACGACCATCCGGTCGTCCTCGACGGCGGTCTGGCCACCCTGCTGGAGGCCCGTGGACACGACCTGTCGTCCGAGCTGTGGTCCGCACGCCTGCTCCGTGACGACCCGGAAGCCATCGTGGCGGCGCACGGCGAGTTCTTCGACGCAGGCGCACAGATCGCCACCACCGCGTCGTACCAGGCGTCCTTCGCCGGTTTCGCGACCCTCGGCATGGACATCCCCACGGCGGCGGACCTGATGCGCTCGAGCGTCGACCTCGCCCGCCGGGCCCGCGACGAGCGACGGCCTGACGGGTGGGTCGCCGCCTCGGTCGGACCGTACGGCGCCTTCCTCGCCGACGGCTCGGAGTACCGCGGCGACTACGATCTCGACGTCGCCGGGCTCCGTGCCTGGCACCGCCCGAGGCTCGACGTGCTGGCCGAGTCCGGTGCCGACGTGCTGGCCGTCGAGACCGTCCCGTGCCTGGCGGAGGTCGAGGCGGTGTGCGCCGAGCTCGCCGGCACCGGGCGCCTCGCCTGGCTCAGCCTCTCCGCCGACGGCGACCGCACCCGCGCGGGAGAGCCGTTGGCCGAGGCCTGGCAGATGGCGGCCGACGTCGACGAGATCGTCGCCGTCGGTGTGAACTGCTGCGCGCCCGGCGACGTCGTCACCGCGCTGACCGGAGCCGCCGGCCCGTTGGTCGCCTACCCGAACTCGGGCCAGGGCTGGGACGCCGTACGCCGGAGCTGGACCGGTGAGTCCGCCTTCGACGCAGGCGACGTGAGCAGCTGGCTGGCCGCCGGGGCCCGCCTGGTCGGCGGCTGCTGCCGGGTCGGGCCGGCGGACATCGCCCACGTCTCCGAGCGGGTCGCCGCGTACGCGTGAGGGCCGGCGCCGTCCCCACGACCACGCCGGCCCTCCACGGTGTGTCGACATCCATGCGATCGCGGCGGAGGTCGACTCCCCCAGTCACCGTGTACCAGGTCTGATGCACGCGACTACGGATCGGTTCGATGTCAGATCGCGGGACCCTGCAGATAGCGGCAGAGGTGGTGCTCCCGCAGCCCGAGCCCGGCGTACAGCATCCAGGCCGCCGTGTTCTCCCGATCCACCTCGAGCCACACCGTCCCGGCACCGACCTCCGCACCGGCCTCGAGCAGCCCGGACATCAGCCGGCGGCCGAAGCCCCGTCGGCGCTGGGAGTCGTCGACCCACATCCCGTGGACGCCGAGCCAGTCGCTGTTGAGCTCCGCCCGCCCGCGGCCGACCTCGACGCCGTCGACGGTCAGGGTCGCGAGCACCCGCGGACCGTCCACGCTGACGTCGACGCCCTCGGCCGAGCCGGCCCCCCGGAGCGCCATCACCAGAGACCCGACCAGGTACGGCGCGTCCAGCGGCTCGAGGGCGGTCCATCCGTCGGCGAGCAGGTCTCCCTCGACCGACGACCCGGCCGCCACCTGGGCGAGCACGTCGCGCCCGCCTGCTGTGTAGAAGTCGCGCACGGTCGAGACGGCCTCGGCCAACGGGACGCCGGGATCGCCCACGGCCAGGCACGAGTTGGCCCGGCGCGAGCCTCTCCCACGGTCGCCCTCGACGAGCCGCAGCACCCAGTCGCCGAGCGATCGGGTGGTGGGTGACGTCCACAGCGGCAGGGCGCGCAGCTCGGCCTCGCGCACGGACACCCGCTGTCGCACCGATCCCCGTGGGGGAACCGGCTTCCCGGTCACGATGTCCGACAGCGCGATGGTCACCGGGGCGCCCGACTCGGGCGCCACGACGCAGGTGGCGGTGTCCCAGGAGAGCAGGACTCCGAGCACGTCGGTCATCGCGGGGCCACCCGACGGACCGGTCTCGCCGCGCACGACTCGGCGTACGACGACACGCCGACCGACCAGATGTGGGCCCAGGCTGTGGGCCGCTCCTGGGGCGGGCACCCAGGGATACTAGGCTTCGGGGCAACAGAGCAATGCTTCCCGTTCAGGAGGACCTGGTGACCTACGTCATCGCCCAGCCGTGCGTCGACCTCAAGGACCGGGCCTGCGTCGACGAGTGTCCGGTCGACTGCATCTACGAGGGCAAGCGCATGCTCTACATCCACCCCGACGAGTGCGTCGACTGCGGTGCCTGTGAGCCGGTCTGCCCGGTCGAGGCGATCTTCTACGAGGACGACACCCCCGAGGAGTGGAAGGGCTACTACGACGCCAACGTCCACTTCTTCGACGAGCTCGGCTCGCCCGGCGGCGCGGCCAAGCTCGGGGAGATCGACCACGACCACCCGCTCGTGGCGGAGCTTCCCCCGCAGGAGCACGACGAGTAAGCGCGCCGGTGGGTGAGGAGGCGCGCCAGCGCCGTCTCGAAACCCCGGTCTCCCGGCGTCTCCCCGACTTCCCCTGGGACCAGCTCACCGCGCACGCGGCTCGGGCGCGAGCCCATCCCGACGGCATCGTCGACCTCTCGATCGGGACGCCCGTCGACCCGACCCCCGACGTCGTACGACGCGCGCTCGAGGCCGCGTCCGACTCACCCGGCTACCCGCCGACGATCGGGCTGCCCGAGACCCGGCAGGCGGCGGTCGACTGGCTGGCCCGCCGGCACGGCGTGACCGGGCTGGGCCTCGAGGGAGTCCTGCCGGTGGTCGGGACCAAGGAGCTGGTCGCCTCCCTCCCGATGCAGCTGGGGCTCGGCCCGGACGACACCGTCGTCATCCCCGAGCTCGCCTACCCGACGTACGCCGTCGGGGCGGCGCTCGTGGGCGCACGCACGGCCGTCACCGACTCGCTCACCCGCCTCGGCCCGGAGCGTCCCGCGCTGCTCTGGCTGAACTCACCGTCCAACCCGACCGGCCGCGTGCTCCCGGTCGCACACCTGAGGAAGGTCGTGGACTGGTGCCGTGAGCGAGGCACCTTGGTCGTCAGCGACGAGTGCTACCTCGAGTGCGCCTGGGAGGCCGAGCCGGTCTCGGTCCTGCACCCCGACGTCTGCGGCGGGAGCCACGACGGCGTGCTGGCCGTCCATTCGCTCTCGAAGCGGTCCAACCTGGCCGGCTACCGGTGCGGGTTCGTCGCCGGGGACGCCGCGGTGGTCGCCGAGCTGCTCGCCGTGCGGAAGAACCTCGGGCTGATCCAGCCGGGCCCGCAGCAGGTCGCGATGGCCGCGGCGCTCGCCGACGACGCGCACGCCGACGAGCAGCACGCGCACTACGCCGCACGCCGTACCACGCTGAGGTCGGCGCTGGGGGATGCGGGCTTCCGGGTCGACCACTCCGAGGCGTCGCTGTACCTGTGGGCCACGAGGGGCGAGGACTGCTGGCAGACGGTGGCGTGGCTCGCCGACCGAGGCATCCTGGCGGCCCCGGGCACGTTCTACGGGCGTGCCGGTGCCGAACACGTCCGGGTCGCGCTCACCGCGAGCGACGAGCGCATCGAAGCCGCAGCCGGCCGCCTTCGCGAGAACGCGCGCGAGGCCTCCTAGACGGTCACCGTCGGCATCGCGAAGGAGCCGTCCTCCTCGCGACCCGCCATCGCGAGCTGGTGCTGGTCGTCGAAGGTCTCGGCCACCGGCGCGTTCGGGATGGTCTCCGGGATGCGGACCGCCGAGATCGACTCCAGACGCACGACCGAGTGCTCGGCGTGCGTGCTCAGGATGACGCCCTGACCGTCGAGACCGGCGACCGTGCCGCGCAACCAGTGGCCGTGCACCAGCACCTCGACGGGCAGGCGGTTGTCCTCGGCTCGCCGCAGCGCGGTACCGACCGTGAAGAGTGTGGAACTGTGCATGATGTCCCCCCGAGCCCCCGGCTCATTGCCCCAAAGCCCCCCCGGGCTCTGCACTGGTCCCAGGGTAGGGCGAGGATCGGCCCCTCGATGAGATTCCCCGGAAAGTTTTGCCCCGGCGCGCCGGAACGTTCGGTGTCGTCACCCGATCACGACGGAATCCGCGGTCGCGCTGTCCGAGGCGTGCCGCCAGCCGCGGTTGCTCTCCACGGACCACTCGCGGTCGCGGAACCCGACCGTCGAGATCCCGAGCTGGGCAGCGTGCGCCACCAGGTACGACGCGACAGCCCAGCCGCGGGCCGGCGACGAGGCCGCCAGCTCGATCCGGTTCCCGCTCCCGACGCGCACCTCGACCGGGCCGAACGCGGGCGCGAGGGACTCCCTGAGCCCGACCGCGCGACGGGTCGCGGGGGGTGGGGCGGCGCGCGGCCTCGGGAGGTGACACCAGAAGCTCGCCGGCGAGTAGCCGGTCAGGGCCGACGCCAGCGCCCGTGCATCGCCCTCGTACACGGCGTACGCGGACGGGTAGCCCGAGCGTTGCACCTCCTGGGCCGCCTCGGTCACCGGCAGGCTGGCCCAGTTCGGCACCTTGGTGAGCGCGTCGTAGAACGCATTGGTGGCGTACACCGGGTCGAGGATCTGCTCTGGCGTCCCCCAGCCCTGGGAGTGGCGCTGCTGGAAGAGTCCCAGCGAGTCCCGGTCGCCACCTCGCAGGTTGTAGAGCTTCGACTCCTGGAGTGCGGTGGCGAGCCCGATGGTGGCGGCATGCGCGGGCATCCCCCGGCGGATGGCGATCGCCGAGATCAGGCTGGCGTTGCGGGCCTGCTCGTCGGTGAGGACCACGGTCAGCCTGCCGACCTTCGTCGTGCACTCGCCGAGGGTCTTGTCGTCGCCCGAGTCGTGCCGCGAGACGCCGTACCAGACGCCCCCGACCACCAGGCCCAAGGGGACGACCACCGCGGCGACCCGTTTGACGATCCCCATCACCGGGTCAATTCCGGTGCAGCGCCTCGTTGAGCGCGACGCCGCCGGCGCGCCACGGCACGGCCTCGACGGTGCCGGTCACCGAGTTGCGCCGGAAGAGGAGGTTGTCGCCGCCGGAGAGCTCGAGCGCCTTCACGACCTGGCCGTCGGGCAGGGTCACCTTCGTGCCGGCGGTCACGTAGCACCCGGCCTCGACGACGCAGTCGTCGCCGAGGGAGATGCCGATGCCGGCGTTGGCGCCGATCAGGCAGCGCTCGCCGATGCTGACCACCTGGGTCCCGCCGCCGGAGAGGGTGCCCATGATCGAGGCTCCGCCGCCGACGTCCGAGCCGTCGCCGACCACGACGCCGGCCACGATCCGGCCCTCGACCATCGAGGTGCCGAGTGTGCCGGCGTTGTAGTTGACGAAGCCTTCGTGCATCACCGTGGTGCCCGGAGCCAGGTGGGCGCCGAGGCGGACCCGGTCCGCGTCGGCGATGCGGACACCGGTCGGGACGACGTAGTCCGTCATCCGCGGGAACTTGTCGATGCCGAGGACCTGCAGTGGCCCGTCGGCGCGGAGCTGGAGACGGATGCTCTCGAAGTCGTCGAGCGGACAGGGTCCGGCGCTGGTCCACACGACGTTGGCCAGGACCTCGAAGATGCCGTCGACGTTGACGCCGTGCGGCCGGACCAGCCGGTGGGAGAGCAGGTGCAGGCGCAGATAGGCGTCGGGTGCGTCGGCCGGCGCCGTGTCCAGGTCGATCGAGACGTGCCGCACCTCGGTGCGCACGCGGCGCACGGTGTGGTCGCGGGCGAGGCGCTCGAGCGTCTCCGGCGCGGCGGCGCCGGAGGGCGCGTCACCCGGTGGGTCGCCCAGCGCCGGGGCGGGGAACCAGGTGTCCAGCACCGTTCCCTCGGCGGCACCCTCGGTGACGACGGTGACCAGGCCCCAGCCGTGCGCCCTCTGCTTGCTCACGCCCGCCAGGCTACTGACCGGTCCGCCCGTCGATGCATTCGCGGAGCAGGTCGGCGTGACCGCAGTGCCGGGCGTACTCCTCGATCATGTGGACCACGATCTCGCGCAGCTCGGACTCGTCGCCGGCCGGGCCGACGAGCGTGCTCAGGTCGTCGTGCCGCTGGTAGACCTCGCGAGCGTGGGCCACCTCGCGACGCCAGGCCTCCCACGCGTCGGCGACGACCGCCTCGTCCTCGACGGCTCCGTTGAAGTCCAGGTCGCGGTCCTCCGGTGACTTGTAGGGCCGGTCGAGCTCCAGGTGGCCCTCGATGAACCGGCGGAACCAGTGGAACTCCACCGACGCCAGGTGTCGCATCAGCCCGAGCAGGGACATCGAGGACGGCGGGACCGAACGGCGCGCGAGCTGCTCGGCGTCCAGACCCTCGCACTTCAGCTCGAAGGTCATCCGGAAGTGGTCGAGGTACTCGGCCAGCACCGCCTGCTCGCCCCGCGGAGTCGAGTCGGTCTGGCGGGGGTCGTCCTCGGGGTCGACCCACAGGTCGGGGTACTTGCGCTCGGTCACGCAGTGAACTCTGCCGGGTCGGCTCCGTACCGCTCAAGTCGGTGCTGAGCGTGCCGGAGAGTGCTCAGCGGCCCCACGTCCGATGGTTCAGCTCTCGCATCCGGTCGCGGAGCGCGGGGTCCAGTCGCCTGCTGGCGTACCACGCCCAGTGGTCGCCCGCCCCGACGCGGACGTAGTCGCGGTCGAGCACCGGCAGCAGCCAGTCGACCTCGCTGTGCCAGCCCACGGCGATCAGCGCCGGGCGTCGCCGGGCGATGCGATCGGCGTAACCCTCCAGACCGCCCTCGAGGTGGTCGTCCATGAACGGCGCGGTCGCCGTGGTGGCGAGCTGCCACGGCGTGGGGTTGCGGCGGTCGAGGAGCACCAGCACCTCGGGCGCATTGATCGACCAGACGGACGAACGCGCCGGCAGCTGTCCGGCCATGGTGGTTGCGTCGCGCCGCTCGAGGGTCAGCCGGGAGTCCCGCGTGTCCACCGCCTCGGCTGCGGCCGCCGCGACGGCCAGGACGACCACGACCGCGGCCACCCGTCGCGCGGTCGCGACCGGCAGGCTCTGTGCGGCGATCGCGATCGCGCCGCCCGCGCCCAGTGCGGCGTACGGAAGGACGACGAACAGGTCCGGCCCGCCGTTGATCGCCGCGCAGGACCACACGCCGGCGACCAGCCCCCCGGCGCCGAGGACCATGAGGGCGCGGTCCACCGGCGCGACGCCGGTACGACGCGCGCGACGCGCGGCGGCGACGCCGAGCGCCACGACGAGCACCCAGCCGGCGACGACGAGCACCAGCGAGGCGCGGTAGTCCGAGGTGACCAGGCGCCAGGAGCCGACGATCGTCGGCTGGGTGGTGTAGCCGACGTTCACGACGACGAAGCCCCACCACGCGATCTGCAGGTGGCCGGCGACCAGGAAGAGCAGGGCGGTCACGGCGGTCGGCACCGCGCCCCCGGCGACGTACGCCGCGGCCGCCCGCAGCCGCGGCCCGCCCGCGGTGAGCACCGCCACCGTGGCCGCGGCGGCGGCGCTGAGGATCACCGGCTGCCAGGTCAGCGTGGCCAGCGCGGTCAGCACGCCCGCCCAGAACCACTGTCGGCGCACCATCAGCAGCAGCGCGACCTCCAGGCACAGGACCATCACCGTCTTCTCCCGCGGCCCGGCGGTGGCGAGCTTCAGAAAGCTGGCGAAGGTCAGGAACACCGCCGGTGTGACCAGCCCGGCGAGGCGGGAGCGGAAGGTCTCTCGCGCGAGCACGCTCAGCGCGGCCACCGCCGAGGCGGACACCACCAGGTAGGTCAGCCGGGCGGCGAGCACGGCATCGACGCCGGCCAGGGACCCGAGGCGGACCCCGGTGCCGGTCACCACGTCGCCCAGGGGTCCGATGGAGTTGAAGATGCCGGCGTACGGCGGGACCCCTCGGGCCACCTCCTGCCCGGCGTACACGAACGTGCCCTGGTCCCGCTCGAGCGTGCCGTGGAACCCGTGCAGGCTGTAGACGACGAGTGCCACGAGCCCCGCCAGCGCCGGGTCGAGGGCCCGAGCGGGCACGCGTCGGGTCAGCGGCATGCGCGCGAAACTACCGGGGGGACCGCCCGAACGGCGTCAGCGCCTCGTCGTGGGCGATGCGAGCGCGGATCAGCGCGTCGTGGCCGGCCGAGCGCCGGAGGTACCAGGTGAAGCTCGCGCCGCCGCCGACCCGGCGGTACTCACGCTGGAGCCAGGGGTAGGGCCAGTATCCGTGGAACGTCGAGCCGACGACCACGAAGGTCGGGCGCAGGTCGCGGAGTCCGGCCATGAAGCCCGGCATGCCTCCGGGGTAGGTGCCGGCGAGGTAGCGCTCCATGGTGCCGCTGAAGATCTGGTAGGGGACCGGACTCGTGCGTCCGGACAGGGCCAGCACCTGGGGTGCACTGAGCGCGACCACGGTGGCGCTCGATGACTGGGTTCCGAGGACGGCGGCGATGTCCGCGCGCTGCGCGAGGAGTCGGTCGTCGCGGGAGGTCACCGACATCACGCCGGCGACCGCGACGGACACAGTCACGACCGCGGCCGCGCCGGCGAGCGCGGCGCGCCGGGACAACCGGCCGAGCAGCAGCACCACCACGCCGGCGATGCCCAGGGCGGCGAACGGGAGGAGCACGAACAGGTCGGGGCCGCCGTTGATGGCAAGAAGCGTCCATCCGGTGCCGACGAGCGCACCGGACGCGGTCAGGACCAGCCGCCGGGCCACCGGCGAGACGGTGGGACGACGCGCGAACGGCACCGCCCGGACGCCGAGGACGAGCAGCGCCGCCAGTCCGGCGATCACCGGTGGCAGGGTCCAGTGGTAGGCCAGCCAGAGCATCTGCCACGTGGTCCCCGGGTCGGTCAGAGCCGACGGCTGCTCGGTGTAGCGGACGTTGACCACGATGAACCCGCTGAGCGCCCGCGTCAGGGCACCGGCGCCGAGGAAGTAGCAGAAGGTGGCCAGGCTGGGGACCGCCCCGCCCACGGTGAAGCGGAGCAGGATCCGCCGACGGGTGTCCTGCTCGTCCAGCAGCACGGCCGCGGCGACACCGGCCACCGCCACGGCGAGTGCCGGCTGCCAGGTCAGCGTCGCGAGAGCCGCGCAGGCTCCGGCCGGGGCCCATCTCCGCCGGCCGAGCAGGATCAGGCAGCCCAGCACGAACAGGACCATCGTGGTCTTCTCGCGTGGCCCGTCGGAGGCGAGGTCCAGGAAGCACTCGTCGGTCAGGAAGACCGCCGGGGCGACGAGGCCGGCCGCCCGGGAGCCGAAGGTGTCGCGGGCGAGCACGCACAGCAGCGAGCAGCACAGCGCCGAGAGCACGGTGAAGAACAGGCGTGCCGACAGGATCGGGTCTGCTCCGGCGAAGTGCCCGAGCCAGATCGCGAGCCCGGGCACGGCATCGGCCAGCGGACCGACCGAGTTGAAGATGCCGACGTACGGCGGCACCCCGCGGGCGACATGCTCCCCGCCATAGGTAAAGACGCCGAGGTCGCGGTTGAGGACGCCGTCGTACCCGTGGAGTCCGTAGACCACCAGCGAGACCACGCCGACGAGCACCGGGTCGCCGTACCGGTGCGGGCGGACGGTCCCGACCAGGCGCAGCGGCGACGCCAGCCGGATCCGCGGCGCGAGCAGGGTCATCGTTCGTCCGTTCGCCGGACTCCGGCGTTCGATGACCGAGCTCACCGCCCGAGGATCCCGTGCCTGGCTGAGTGATGGGTGAGGAACGTGTGAACAGATGCCGTGTCGAGACCATCGGTTCGGTGGGAACCGAGTGGTTCTCGTCGCGCTCCGCCCCGTACCCTGGAGCCACAGGCGTTCGAGCCGTCATCAGCGGCGAGCCTCCGGAAGAACGGCCCGGCGACAGCCGGCGCCCAGTAGAACCGGACGGGTGGGCCCGTCACAGCCCGCGAACGAGCGGTCCCGCGCACCACGGCGGGGCAAGCGAGGTGGTACCGCGGCAGCCTCCGCCGGAGGTGGTCGTCCTCGCAGGTGTCGAGTCGGGCCAGCGGCCCTCCTCAACCAGCGAGGACAGATGACGTACCCCCAGGTCTCCACCGACCCGCACGCCGCCAAGAGTGCGGGCGTCCCGTCGAGCCCACGGTTCCCGCAGATCGAGGAGGGCGTCCTCGCGTACTGGGAGGCCGACGACACGTTCCGGGCCAGCGTGGAGCAGCGGCCTGCCGGTGAGAACGGCGACAACGAGTTCGTCTTCTACGACGGCCCCCCGTTCGCCAACGGACTGCCGCACTACGGCCACCTGCTGACCGGCTACGTCAAGGACCTCATCCCGCGCTACCAGACGATGCGCGGCCGGCGGGTGGAGCGCCGCTTCGGCTGGGACACCCATGGTCTGCCCGCCGAGCTCGAGGCGATGCGCCAGCTCGGCATCAAGACCACCGACGAGATCCTCGAGATGGGGATCGAGGCGTTCAACGCGGAGTGTCGCACCTCCGTCTTCGCCTACACCCAGGAGTGGCGCGACTACGTCACGCGTCAGGCGCGCTGGGTCGACTTCGACCACGACTACAAGACCCTCGATCCCGACTACATGGAGTCGGTGATGTGGGCCATGAAGCAGCTGTGGGACAAGGGCCTGCTCTACGAGGGTTTCCGGGTCCTGCCCTACTGCTGGAACGACGAGACGCCGCTGTCCAACCATGAGCTGCGCATGGACGAGGACGTCTACCAGCTGCGCCAGGACCCCGCGGTCACGGTGGGCATGCGTCTGGAGACCGGGGAGATCGCGCTGGTCTGGACGACCACGCCGTGGACCCTGCCGTCCAACCTGCTGATCATGGTCGGCAACGACATCGAGTACGTCGTCGTCGAGTCCGACTTCTCCGGCACGACCGAGAGGTACGTCGTCGGGGCGGCCCGGCTGTCGGCGTACGCCCGCGAGCTGAAGAACGAGGCGAGCGAGTCGGTCGAGGACCAGGTCGTCGAGCGGCTGACCGGGCGCGACCTGCTCGGGCGCAGCTACACGGCCCCGTTCAGCTACTTCCTCGGCCACCCGCACAGCCACCGCGTGGTCGAGGCGGACTTCGTCACCACCGAGGACGGCACCGGGCTGGTGCACAGCGCCGGCGCCTACGGCGAGGAGGACAAGGTCATCACCGACCGCGAGGGGATCGAGCTCGTGGTCGCGGTCGCCAAGGACGGCACCTTCACGTATCCGATCGTCGACTACCAGGGCATGCACGTGTTCGATGCCAACATCGCGGTGATCGAGCACCTCAAGAACATGACCCGCGGAGAGGGCGAGACCGGCTCGGTCACCGAGGGGACCATGCTGCTCCGGCGTGAGTCCTACGAGCACTCCTACCCGCACTGCTGGCGCTGCCGCGAGCCGTTGATCTACATGGCGGTGTCGTCGTGGTTCGTCTCGACGACGAAGATCCGCGACCGGATGCTCGAGCTCAACCAGCAGATCCGGTGGGTGCCCGACCACGTCAAGGACGGGCAGTTCGGGCGGTGGTTGGAGAACACCCGTGACTGGTCGATCTCGCGCAACCGCTTCTGGGGCAGCCCGATCCCGGTCTGGCGCAGCGACGACCCGGCGTACCCGCGGACCGACGTGTACGGCTCTCTCGACGAGCTCGAGCGCGACTTCGGCGTGCGCCCGGACGACCTGCACCGGCCGTTCATCGACCAGCTCACGCGCCCGAACCCCGACGACCCGCGTCCTGAGGGCGAGCGGTCCACGATGCGCCGGGTGACCGACGTGCTCGACTGCTGGTTCGAGTCCGGCTCGATGTCGTTCGCCCAGGTGCACTACCCGTTCGAGAACCACGACTGGTTCGAGGACCACTTCCCGGGTGACTTCATCGTCGAGTACATCGGCCAGACCCGCGGCTGGTTCTACACGATGCACGTGCTGGCGTCGGCGCTGTTCGAGCGGCCGGCGTTCGAGACCTGCCTCTCGCACGGCATCGTGCTCGGCAGCGACGGCCAGAAGATGTCGAAGTCGCTGCGGAACTACCCCGACGTCCGCGAGGTCTTCGACCGCGACGGTGCCGACGCCATGCGGTGGTTCCTGATGCAGTCGCCGATCCTGCGCGGAGGCAACCTGATCGTCACCGAGCAGGCGATCCGCGAGGGTGTCCGGCAGGTCCTGATCCCGCTGTGGAACTGCTGGTACTTCTTCGCGCTCTACGCCAATGCGGCGGGGTACGACGCCCGACGGTCGACCGCGTCCGACCACCCGATGGACCGCTACCTGCTGGCCAAGACCCGGCAGTACGTCGCGGAGTCCACGCGCCAGCTCGACGACTACGAGGTCGCCAACGCCTGCGACAGCACGCAGCGGTTCCTCGACGTGCTGTCGAACTGGTACATCCGGAGATCGCGCGAACGCTTCTGGGCGGCGGACGGGACCGTCGACGAAGCCGCCTTCGACACGCTCTACACCGTGCTGGAGACGGTCTGTCGCGTGGCAGCGCCGCTGCTGCCGTTGACCACCGAGGAGGTCTGGCGGGGGCTGACCGGCGAGCGCTCGGTGCACCTGACCGACTGGCCGTCGGTCGACGACCTGCCCGAGGACGGCGAGCTGGTCGCGGCGATGGACCAGGTGCGGGACGTGTGCTCCGCCGGCTCGGCGCTGCGGAAGGGCGCGGCGCTGCGCAACCGGCTGCCACTGTCCACGCTGACGGTCGTGGTCTCGGGCGCGGAGCGGCTCAAGGGCTTCGAGGAGATCGTCGCCGACGAGCTCAACGTCAAGTCCGTCCGGCTGCTGGATGCCGACCACCCGGACGCTGCGTCGTACGGCGTCTCGCAACGGCTGACGGTCAACGCGCGTGCCGCGGGTCCGCGTCTCGGCAGGGACGTGCAGACCGCGATCCGCGCCGCCAAGGCGGGGGAGTGGAACGTCTCCGAGGCGGGCGTGGTCACGGCCGGCGGGCTGGTCCTGCAGGACGGCGAGTACGCCCTGGAGACCGTAGCCTCGGGCGGCGAGGACTCTGTGACCGGGCTGCTGCCAGGCGGCGGCTTCGTCGTGCTCGACACCTCGGTGACGCGCGAGCTGGAGGCCGAGGGCGTGGCCCGCGATCTCGTGCGGGCCGTCCAACAGGCCCGCCGCGACGCCGGGCTGGACGTCTCCGACCGGATCTCGCTGACGATCTCGGCCGACGCCGCCGCGGCCGACGCCGCCCGCACCCACGCCGAGCTGATCCGGCGTGAGACGCTCGCGACGTCGTTCGAGGTTCGCGAGACGGACGTGGCGCAGCCGGTGATCGAGCTCAGCCGCGCCTGATCACGCGCCGAGCGGGAAGCGGCGGAGGACCGTCCACCGGCCCTCCTCGTCCTCGGTCATCAGGGTGAGATGCCCGGCTCGTCCGGCGATCGGCAGGCCCGCCGTGAGCTCCGCCTCGAGGACGTCCAGGTCGGCCTCCCGGCTGCCGTGCGCGACCGTGAGGTGCGGGGCCAGGTCGTCGTACGCGCCCCCGTAGGGCGGGTGGTCCGGGAACTCGCGCACCAGCGCCCGGGTGAGGCTCACGAACGGTGCCGGGTGGTCCGGAGCGAGGAACAGCACGTCGCGGTCGAACCACTGCGTGGTGGCGAAGACGTAGTCGAAGGGCTCGCGTGTCGCTGCCACCGCCGCCACCCGGGCGAGGACGTCGACGTCGAGGTCGTCCCGCGCGAGGAACGGGAAGAGCGCCGTCACATGCGCAGGCACGCCGCGCCGGGCGACCGGGTCGAACCGCAACCGGTGCTCCGCCACCAGCGGCTCCGCCTCCGGGATCGCGACCAGCAGCGCGGACGGTGGCGACGTCGGCATGGCGTGACCCTACGCGGGATCACGTGGCTGTTCGATCCGTGGTGGATGACGCGCTGGTGGTCTCCACAGAACCGGACGGGATCCTCGAGCTCGGTCGCTGCGGTCCGTGAGGCGATCCGGCTGGTTGGATGGGCGTCGTGGACCTCGACCTGACCGCCGACGTGGTGACGCTGACGCAGTGGCTGGTGGACATCGAGTCCGTCAGTCGCGACGAGCAGCGGATCGCGGACGCGGTCGAGGCCGCGCTCGCGCCGTTGCCGCACCTCGACGTCGTACGCCGGGGGCACACGGTCGTCGCGCGGACCGATCTCGGGCGGGGTGAGCGGGTCGTGATCGCCGGGCACCTCGACACGGTGCCGGTGAACGACAACCTGCCGAGCCGCAACGACGGCACCCACCTGCACGGCCTCGGCGCCTGCGACATGAAGGGTGGCGACGGCGTCATCCTGAAGCTCGCCGCGACCGTCACCGAGCCGGTCCGCGACGTCACCTACGTGCTGTACGAGGGCGAGGAGATCGAGAGCGAGTTCAACGGCCTCGGCCACCTCGCCACTGATGCGCCCGAGCTGCTCGCGGCTGACTTCGCGATCCTGATGGAGCCCTCCGACGGCGTCGTGGAGGCTGGTTGCCAAGGCACCATGCGTGTCGACGTCACGACGACGGGCGAGCGCGCGCACTCCGCCCGGGCCTGGCGCGGCGTGAACGCCATCCACCTGGCCGCTCCGGTGCTCGACCGACTCGCGGCGTACGAGCCGCGGAGGCCGGTGATCGACGGGCTGCGCTACCACGAGGGCTTGAACGCGGTCGGCATCTCCGGGGGCGTCGCCGGCAACGTCCTGCCCGACCTCTGCACCGTGATCGTCAATTACCGGTTCGCCCCCGACCGCAGCGAGGCCGAGGCCGAGGCGTTCGTGCGCGCCTTCTTCGAGGGGTACGACGTGCAGGTCACCGACAGCGCCCCGGGTGCCCTGCCGGGCCTGGACCGGCCGGCCGCGAAGGCGTTCGTCGAGGCGGTCGGCGGCGAGGTCGGCCCCAAGTTCGGCTGGACCGACGTGGCCCGCTTCAGCGCCCTCGGCGTCCCGGCGGTCAACTTCGGCCCCGGCGACCCGATGCTCGCCCACAAGCAGGAGGAACACGTGCCCCTCGCCCAGGTCCGTCACTGCGAGCAGGCCCTGGCCTCCTGGCTCGGAGGTGGGTCGTGACCGAGCGCCCCGACAAGCACGAGAAGTTCAAGGGCCCGGTGGTGATGCGCCGCACCCAGGTCGACGGCTCGACCACCGACC
>DATAOY010000034.1:0-23485 GCA_036265495.1 Nocardioides sp.
GGGTGGTGTTCCTCCCGCTGTGGGTGACGCTCTCGTACTTCCCGATCGCCCACATGGTCTGGGGCGGCGGCTTCATCGCCGAGCACCTCGCCGCCCAGGACTACGCCGGTGGCACCGTCGTGCACATCAACGCCGGCATCGCCGGCGGCGTGCTCGCGCTCGTCATCGGCCGGCGGATCGGCTTCGGCAAGGAGCCGATGCGCCCGCACAACCTGACGCTCACGATGATCGGCGCCGGCCTGCTGTGGTTCGGCTGGTACGGCTTCAACGTCGGCTCGATCGTGCTCACCGGCGACACCGCCGCCGCGAACACCGAGCAGTTCATGACCGAGACCGGGGTGACGTTCCTGAACACCACCGTCGCCACGATGGCCGCGATGCTGGCCTGGTTGGCGATGGAGCGGGTCATGCACGGCAAGGCCACGTCGCTCGGCGCGGCCTCGGGCATCGTCGCCGGGCTGGTCGCGATCACGCCGTCCTGCGGCGCGGTGGGTGTCGTGGGTGCGATCACGATCGGCGCGGTCGCCGGCGTCGCCTGTGCCTACGCCGTCGGACTGAAGTTCAAGCTCGACCTCGACGACTCGCTCGACGTCGTCGGCGTGCACCTCGTCGGTGGCGTCGTCGGCACGGTGCTGATCGGCTTCCTGTCGACGTCCGCTGCGCCCGGAGGCATCGACGGCCTGTTCTACGGCGGCGGACTCACCTCGCTCGGCCACCAGGCGGGCGCGGCGGGGATCTCGATCGTCTGGACCGGTGTGTTCACGACGTTGATCGGGCTCGCGATCAAGTACACGATCGGGTGGCGGGTCACCGAGGACGACGAGGTCGACGGCATCGACTTCGCCGAGCACGGTGAGTCGGCCTACGACCTCGACGGGCGCTCGGGTGGCGTCCGCACACCGATCCCGGCGGCGCACGTGAAGACCCCGGCGACGGAAGGAGCGCTGGCATGAAGCTCGTCACCGCGGTGATCAAGCCGCACAAGTGGGAAGAGGTTCGCGAGGCACTGGAGACCTTCGGGGTCACCGGGATGACCGTCACGGAGGTCAGCGGCTACGGCCGGCAGAAGGGTCATACCGAGGTCTACCGCGGCGCGGAGTACGACATCGCCCTGGTCCCGAAGATCCGGATCGAGATCGTGGCGGACGACGGCGACGCGGAGGACGTCGTCGGGATCATCCAGAAGACCGCGCAGACCGGACGCATCGGTGACGGCAAGGTGTGGGTGACCCCGGTGGAGACGGTGGTCCGGGTTCGCACCGGCGACCGCGACGCCGCGGCGCTCTAGCCGTAGGCCGCTGGCCGGCTGTCGGGACCAGGTCCCCGTGACCAGGGCAGACCGCGCCGACGCGGCCGACGCGGTGTGCGCGGGGGCGTACGACGCGTCCGGCGCCCCCGAGTCCCGGTGCGCGCTGGTCGCGGTCGGGGGGTACGGGCGCCGTGAGCTGGCGCCGTACTCCGACCTCGACGTCGTCCTGGTCCACGAGGACGACGTCGGGCTGGGGGAGGCGGGGGAGCGGGTCTGGTACCCGATCTGGGACACCGGAGTGCGGCTCGACCACTCCGTCCGCACCGTGTCCCAGATGCTCGAGCAGGCCGGCGCCGATCTCCGGGTCGCGCTCGGCCTGCTCGACCTCCGGCACGTCGCGGGCGACCCGAACCTCACGTTGCGGCTCCGCTCCGACGTCCTCGCGCTCTGGCGGCGTACGGCGCGCGACCGGCTCCCGGCGCTGCGTGAGCTGGTGCGCAAGCGGCACGACGTTGTTGGCGAGCTGGCGCACCTGTCGGTCCCCGACCTGAAGGAGGCGGAAGGTGGGCTGCGCGACGCGACCGTGCTCGCGGCGCTGGTCGCGACCTGGCTGGTCGACGTGCCGCACGTCGAGCTCGAGCGGTCCCGCGTGGCCCTGCTCGACGTGCGCGACGCCCTCCACGACGCCGCCGGCCGGGCTACCGACCGGGTGGCGCCCGAGCTCTGGGACGACCTCTCGGAGCGGCTCGGACTGGGCGACGAGGCAGCCGCCCAGCGACACGTGCGCGAGCTCGGGCGCCGGATCACCCACGTGTCGCGGCTGACCTGGCGGAGGGTCGACGGCGTGCTCGACAGGCCCACGTCCCGGCGCGCCGTACGCCGGCCGGAGCTGGTGCCGGTCGAGCCGGGGATCGCACTCGCCGGTGCCGAGGTCGTGCTGACCCGTGACGCCCGTCCGGGCACCGACCCCACCCTGCTGCTCCGGGCGGCGGCGGTCGCCGCGGAGCGGGACGTCGAGCTGGCACCGGCGACCGCGGCCCGACTGGTCGCGGAGATCGCCGATCTACCGGATCCCTGGCCGGCCGCCGCGCGGCGGGCGCTGGTCCGGCTGCTCGCCGCCGGACCGGGTCTGCTGCCGGTCTGGGAGACCCTCGAGGAGACCGGGGCGCTGTCGACCTTCCTCCCCGAGTGGGAACGCATCAGGCTGCTGCCGCACGCGTCGGAGATCCACCGGTTCACCGTCGACCGCCACGTGGTCGAGACCTGCCGGGAGGCCGCGGCGCTGATCCGCGACGTCGCCCGACCCGACGTCCTGCTCGTGGCCGCGCTCCTGCACGACATCGGAAAGGGCGGTCTGACCGAGCACAGCATCGCCGGCGAGTCCCTCGCGCGCTCGATCGCCTGTCGGATGGGCCTCGACGAGGCGGCGGTCGACCTGGTCGGCGTACTCGTACGCCGTCACCTGCTGCTCGCGGAGACGGCCACGACCCGCGATCCCGAGGACCCGGCCACCGCGGCGTACGTGGCCGGGCAGATCGGTTCCGCCGAGGCGCTGGCACTGCTCCTCGCACTCACCGAGGCGGACGCGCGAGCGACGTCCCCCAAGGCCTGGTCGTCGTGGCGGGCCGGGCTGGTCCTGACGGTCGCGGCACGCACGGCGGCGGTCCTGGGCGAGGCGGCGGCGGTCGAGCGGCTGCCGGAGCCGATGCGGCTCCCGAAGGAGGTACGCCGCGGTGGGACGGCCATCGAGGTGGTGGCGAGCGACGGGGGAGCGCGGGTGACCGTGCTGGCTCCCGACCGGGTCGGGTTGCTGGCGGACGCCGCTGCTCTCTTCGCGCTGCAACGCACCTCGATCCGGTCCGCCCGGGCCTGGGCCCAGGACGAGGTCGGCATCTCGGTCTGGGAGGTGGCCGAGGAGCACCTGGACGCGACGGTGCTGCGCCAGCGGCTCGACGCGATCGTCGCGGGGCGGGTCGATCCGACTGCCCGGCTGACCCGTGGCACCGACCACGCGGCTGCGTCGGTCGTCGTACGCCCCGAGGCATCGGCGCGGTCCACCGTGCTCGAGGTCCGGACCGCCGACCGCCCGGGGGTCGTCCACCTCGTCTGTGCCGCACTGGCGACGCTCGACCTGACCGTCCGCTCGGCCCACGTGGACACCCTCGGCCCCCAGGCGGTCGACGTCTTCTACGTCCAGGAGTCGTCCGCAGGAGCACTCACCGACACCCGCGCGGCGGAGGCCGCCCATGCCGTTCGTGAGGCGCTCTCGGGATGGTCCCGATAGAAGTGCCTCGGATGACAGATGTGATGGGGGCTGTCGAGTCGACCGATCCGGGCGGCCCGGACACCCGGGAAGGACCCGCGGAGTCGGAGTGCCGGGGAAGCCCCGGTTAGGCTGGAAGCCCGCATCAACACTGACGAGGACTGACTTGTTCGCCACGCTCTCCGACCGGCTCGCCGAGACCTTCAAGAACCTCCGCGGCAAGGGCCGGCTCTCCGAGTCCGACATCGACGCCACCGCGCGCGAGATCCGGATCGCCCTGCTCGAGGCGGACGTCGCGTTGCCGGTGGTGCGCGAGTTCGTGGACGCCGTGAAGGAGCGGGCGCGCGGCGAGGAGGTCAGCCAGGCGCTGAACCCGGCGCAGCAGGTCGTCAAGATCGTCAACGAGGAGCTCGTCGCCATCCTCGGCGGCGAGACCCGCCGCCTGCGCTACGCGAAGAACCCGCCGACGGTGATCATGCTGGCCGGGCTCCAGGGTGCCGGCAAGACCACGCTGGCGGCCAAGCTCGCGCTCTGGCTCAAGGAGCAGGGCAAGCAGCCGGTGCTGGTCGCCGCCGACCTCCAGCGCCCGAACGCCGTCAACCAGCTCCAGGTGAACGGCGAGCGTGCCGGCGTACCCGTGTACGCGCCCGAGCCCGGCAACGGCGTCGGTGACCCCGTGGAGGTCGCCCGCAGCTCCATCGACGAGGCGCGGCGCAAGCTGTACGACGTCGTCATCGTCGACACCGCCGGCCGCCTCGGCGTCGACGCCGAGATGATGCAGCAGGCCGCCGACATCCGCGATGCGGTCAGCCCCGACGAGATCCTCTTCGTCGTCGACGCGATGATCGGTCAGGACGCCGTCACCACCGCGCAGGCGTTCCTCGACGGCGTCGGGTACGACGGCGTCGTTCTCACCAAGCTCGACGGCGATGCCCGCGGTGGTGCCGCGCTGTCGATCCGCGGCATCACCGGCAAGCCCGTCATGTTCGCCTCCGCCGGCGAGAAGGTGACGGACTTCGACGTCTTCCACCCCGACCGGATGGCCTCGCGCATCCTCGACATGGGCGACGTGATGACCCTGATCGAGCAGGCCGAGAAGACCTTCGACCAGGAGCAGGCGCTCAAGGCGGCCGAGAAGCTCACCACCGGAGGCGACTTCACCCTCGACGACTTCCTCGAGCAGATGCAGCAGGTCCGCAAGCTCGGCTCGATGTCGAAGATCATGGGGATGCTGCCGGGGATGGGCCAGTTCCGTGACCAGCTGGAGAACTTCGACGAGCGTGAGATCGACCGGATCCAGGCGATCATCCAGTCGATGACGCCGGCCGAGCGGGCCAACCCCAAGCTGATCGACGGCTCGCGTCGGGCCCGCATCGCCAAGGGGTCCGGCCGCCAGGTCTCCGACGTGAACGGCCTGGTCGACCGGTTCTTCGAGGCGCGCAAGATGATGCAGTCGCTCGCGAAGGGCGGCGGCATGCCCGGTCTCCCCGGCATGCCCGGCATGGCCTCGGGCGGCAAGCGTGGCCGCGCCAAGCAGGCCGCCAAGAACAAGTCCGGGAAGGGCCGTCGTGTCAGCGGCAACCCGGCCAAGGCCGCCGCCCAGGCCAGGGCCGCCGAGGAGAGGGCCGCGACCGGCCAGGGCAACCCGTTCGGCAACCCCGACGGCGAGGAGATCGACTACGAGAAGGCGGCAGCGGCGCTCGACCTGCCGAAGGACTTCTCCAAGTACCTCAAGTAGCAGGCCTCCGAAGGAGCAGCTCCCGCTCGGCGCTGAGGATCCGCACGGGCTCGAACGGTGGAAGCGCGCCGCCGATCCTCAGGACCCCCTTCTGCTCGTGGAGCTTCTTCTCGTAGACCTCACCCTGGTAGACGACCACCCGACCCAGCATCGCCGGATCGTCCAGCGACAGCTCGCACAGCCGGCCGTCGCGCACCATCCCGGTGGCGCCCGCGACGTCGAAGTCGATGGTCAGCACGAACGGCAGCGTCACGGTGAGCGGAGTCATCACCACGTCGACGTCGACGGCGTGCCTCGCCTGCAGGGTGCGCCGGAAGAGACCGACCTGGCCGTCCGCGGTCGGGTCCCTGAGTGTGCGCTCGGCGGCGGCCACCAGGGCCTCGTGAAGCCGCATCCCCTGCAGCAGCATGTCCGAGAGGCGCTGTGGCAGCCGTTGCCGCAGCTGGTCGACGACCATGCCGGCGAGAAGCATCCTCGCCGCGTGGTTCAGCCTCGAGCGCCCGGAGGCGGCATGCGTCCGTAGCTCCGGAGCGCGCTCCATGGCCTTGCCGAGATTGGTCGTGAGCTCGCGTCCTTCGGGTACGAGCCAGTGGTCCAGGCGATCGTCCACGCTGCGGTGGTGGCCGGTGGTGGCGGTGATGGTCCTCATCGGGGCTCCCTGAGCTGGTAGGTCGTCGGGTGCCGGCGTACGACGAACGAAGGCGCCAGTCGACCGGGTCGTGGCGCGTCCCACGCCGCACTGGTCCTGCGGTCCCGGAAGCGGATCTCGGCGCCGTTCGCCATCGGCGTCGCCGGCCGACGGATCCGCCACTCGTGCAGGCCGAGGAGGACCAGCGCCGCCACTCCAGCGGCGCCACCGGTCGGGAGCGCCATGCGCTTCCACCACGCTCGGTGGTGCGTCGTCCGGGCGTCGTCATGGTCGTTCCCGCCGCCGGACGTGCCTCCGGTGGCGGTGCCGGTGTCACTGCCGGTGTCACTGCCGGTGGCGGTGCTGGAGGTCGGTGGCGTCGTCGTGACCGTCGGGGACGAGTCGGTGGGAGTGCTCGTCGCGGTGAGGTACACGGTGACGACGCGCGCCGCCGGCACCGGCCGCCCCGGCGCCGGGAACTGGCTGGCGACCACGCCACCCGTGGGCCCGGAGGCGATCGGTCTGGCGCAGGCCAGCACCACTCGTGCACTCGCCGACGGGTAGGGGAGTCCACGCAGAGTGGGGACCATGGCCGGGTACGGCGTGACCGTGGAGCCGGAGGACGCGAAGGAGCCTGCCGGCGGATCCACCCGCCCGATCGGCCACGGGAAGGGCGTCTTCAGGAGGCGCAATCCTCTGCTCGAGAGAGCGCTCATGGCGTCGCCGTAGCTGAGACAGCTCACGGCGGGCACGACCACCGGCGGCGCCGTGATCGAGATGGCGTCCCGGAAGCTCCATTCACGCGCCGCGCGGTCCGTCGCACAGCCCGATGGTCCGCAGAAGACCAGCAGATACGACGTGCCGGGGGTGGCGGTGGCGGGCACCCGGAACCAGCCGGAGAACCCGGTCGCGGGATCGTAGGAACAGGAGGCGGTCAGCGTCTCGTCGGCCAGCGGATCGACGACGTCGCAGGCGCCGGATGTCTTGGCTCCGGAGAGGCTTCCCGAGAAGCTCACGGACTGGCCGGGAGAGGCGCTATCGGACGAGAAGGTCGGATTCGCGGCCGCGAAGGCCCAGACCGGCGACGTCGCGGCAACGAATCCCGCGATGAGGAGCGCACCTGCCAGCCGGCCGTTCATCCCTTCTCTCCACACCCTTGATGAGATGAGGAGTCACGCCCGGGGCCAGGAGATACCCATTCGGCCAACTAGTCTCGGCGCCATGGTGGAGGTGGTCGTCGTCGACGGCGCGAACGTCGTCGGTGCGCGCCCCGACGGCTGGTGGAAGGACCGGGCGGGGGCCGCGCGCCGACTCCACGAGCAGCTGATGACCGCGGACGTCGAGGGCGACATCGTGCTGGTGCTCGAGGGCGAGGCGAAGGCCGGTGTGCGCGCCGGCCGGGACGGCCACGTCACCGTCGTCCATGCGCCGAAGGACGGCGACACCGAGATCGTGCGGCAGGCGCATCGGGCCGCCGACGCGGGATACGACGTGACCGTCGTGACCGCCGACCGCCTGCTGGCGGCCCGGGTCGCGCAGGCCGGGCCGACCGTGGGTCCGACCTGGTTGCTCGACCGGCTCGGCTGAGGCCACGCCGATCGGGGCGTCAGGCGACCTCGGCTCGGCTGATCGCCAGGGCGAGCGAGCCGATCAGCTCGGCCCGACCCCCGAACCGGCCCGACACCACCTCGCACGAGGCGGCAGCCTCGGGATGGGCGTAGCGGTCGACGCCGTTGCGGATCGCGGCCACCAGGGTCGGTGAGGCTCCGAGCGAGCCGCCGACCACCACCCGGGCCGGGTTCAGCGTGGTGCAGAGGCCGGCGAGCACCCGGCCGACCGTGTGCCCTGCGTCGGTGAGCAGGCGGCGTACGGCGGTCTCGCCGTCGGCGTCGAGCTTCAGCAGCTCCGGCAGGTCGAGGTCCTCGGAGTACACCGGCCGCAGGGTCTCGAGCAACCGCCGCGTCGAGACCTCGGTCTCCAGGCAGCCCCGGCTCCCGCAGCGGCAGATGTCGCCGCCCTCACGCGCGAGCACGTGCCCGACCTCGCCGGCGAGACCGGTGGCGCCGCGATGAAGACGCCCGCCGAGCACCAGCCCGGCGCCGACGCCGCTGGCCAGCTTGACGTAGAGCAGGTCGGCCGCGCCGCGACCCGCCCCGTGCTGGTGCTCCGCCATGGCACCGAGGTTGGCGTCGTTGTCGACGACGACCGGCAGGCCGATCCGAGCGGACAGCTCGTCGGCCGGTGCCAGCTCGTGCCACCCCGGCAGTACGGCGTGATCGACCCGTGCGGAGCGACGGTCGATGGGCGCGGGCACGCAGAGGCCGACCATGAGCAGCTCGGTGGCCGGGACGCCCGCCTCGTCGGCCGCACGGCGTACCAGGTCGGCGGCGATGTCGAGCGTCGCGCTGCCGTGGGGGTCGGCGTCGGTCTGGGTCTCGACCTCGGCCAGGATCTTCGCGCTCCGGTCGGACACGGCGACACGCACGTGCCGATGCCCGATGTCGACGCCGGCCACGCCACCGGGCCGGATCGCCAGGGCCACCAGCAACGGCGGGCGCCCGCTCCCGCCCTTGTGCGGCGTGCCGCGGTCCTCGGTCTCGACGACGAGGCCGTTCTCGAGCAGCTCGGTCACCAGGCTGGAGACCGTTGTACGGGACAGTCCGGACCCGCGGGCGAGGTCGGCCCGGCTCTGCGGACCGGTCGAGCCGAGCAGGGCCGTGATCGCGCGGAGGTTCGAGCTACGCAGCTGGGCCAGGGAGTGTCCGGGCACCGAGGCAGCCTAGACCGATTCGTCCCGGAAACGGACTAATCAACGGCCCGAGGGCCCCGGTAACGCATTGACTCGGACAAACCCCGTCGTCTCACGGTCCGTCCGTCTCGTCGACCCCGAGGTGCTCGAGCTCCCTCTCGGCCGCCGGGTGCGCAGGCACGGCTTCGAGATGGTGGGTGCGCACGGCCGCGAAGGTCCACAGCTTGTTCAGCACGAACGACAGCGGTGTGACGACCGCGATCACGATCAGCTGCGCCCAGTACAGCCGGGTGCGGAACCCGCTGGAGTCGTCGAGCACACCCGTCGGCAGCGAGAGGGGCGAGCCGCGGTGCATGAGCAGGGTGAGCAGGACCAGCCCGATCGCCTGGCCCAGCAAGCCGACGGCCAGGAACGGCCAGTACTCCCGCCACCACCCGGAGTGCTTGGAGCTGCGGAAGGTCCACCAGCGGTTCAGCTGGAAGTTCCAGAGGTTGGCGACCAGGAAGGCGATGGTCGAGTACACGTGGTACCAGCGGACGTGGAACGCCGTCGGGTGCAGGGCCACGATCGCGTCCTCGGGGAGCGGACCCATCCGCTTGACCAGCACCAGCACCACCAGGTTGACCACCACGCCGGTGCCACCGACGAGGGCGAACCGACCGAACTGCAGCGCGTTGCGGCCATGCCTGCGCAGGGTCTCGGTCCGGGCCGTGCTCACGTCGGGTGAGCGTAGGCCACGTCTCCCAACCCGGCTCGGCCGGTAGCGTCCCGACCCATGACCACACTGCGGTTCCGGGGCCCTGTCCTGCCCGACGGCGAGCCACGAGACCTGTACCTCGTCGACGGCCGGATCACGCTCGAGCCGGTCGCCGGCGCCGAGACGGCGGCCCAGGGCTGGATCATGCCCGGGCTGGTCGACGCCCACTGTCACCTCGGCCTGGACGCGCACGGCGCCGTGGACGAGCAGACCACCGAGCAGCAGGCGCTCGCGGACCGCGATGCCGGTTCGCTCCTCCTGCGCGACTGCGGATCACCCGCAGACACCCGGTGGGTCCAGGACCGCGACGACCTGCCGCGGCTGATCCGCTGCGGACGGCACATCGCCCGCACCCGCCGCTACATCCGCAACTTCGCCCACGAGATCGAGCCCGGCGAGCTCACGACGTACGTCGCACAGGAGGCGCGGGCGGGCGACGGCTGGGTCAAGCTGGTCGGCGACTGGATCTCCCGCGAGGAGGGCGACCTCGCGCCGTCGTTCCCGGCGGAGGCGTTCACCGCGGCGATCGCGACCGCGCACGAGCACGGGGCGCGGGTCACCGCCCACTGCTTCGGCGAGACGGTCCTCCCGTGGCTGGTGGACGCCGGCATCGACTGCATGGAGCACGGCACCGGGCTGACCACCGACCTGGTGGAGACGATGGCTGCGCAGGGCACGGCGCTGGTGCCGACGGCGCACCAGCTGGACAACTTCCCGATGTACGCAGAGCAGGGCGCCGAGAGGTTCCCTGCCTACGCCGACCACATGCTCGCCATGCACGCGCGCCGGCGCGAGACGATCATGGCGGCCTACGAGGCGGGGGTCGCGATCTACGCCGGCACCGACGCCGGTGGGGTGCTGCCCCACGGACTGATCGCCGACGAGGTGGCCGAGCTCGCGTCGTACGGCATGCCCGCCGACTACGTCCTGGGTGCCGCCAGCTGGCGGGCGCGCGAGTGGCTGGGCTGGAACGCCGGGCTGGACGACGGGGCACCGGCCGACTTCGTGGTCTACCCCCGCGACCCGCGGACCGACCTGTCGGTGCTCCGCGAGCCGACCGCAGTCGTGCTGCGCGGGCAGGTCGTGTGAACGAGCCCCAGCTCGTCGCCGCGCTGCGTTCGGCGGGGTGCGTGTTCGCCGAGGACGAGGCACGGATCCTCGTCGCGGAGGCGACGTCACCGGCCGAGCTGATGGCGTGGACGGCGCGGCGGATGGCGGGGGAGCCGCTCGAACAGGTCGTCGGCTGGGCGTCGTTCGCGGGGCTGCGCATCGCCGTCGACCCCGGAGTCTTCGTGCCTCGTCGGCGCAGCGAGCTGCTCGTGGCGGCGGCGGGCCGGGAGCCGGCGACCGTCGTGGTCGACCTCTGCTGCGGAACCGGTGCCCTCGGGGCGGCGTTGAGCGCGCGCTGGCCGGAGGCCGAGGTGCACGCCGCCGACAGCGACCCTGTCGCGGTCGCCTGTGCCCGGCGCAACCTGCCTCCGGAGCGCGTGCACGAGGGAGACCTGTACGACGCGCTCCCCGGCGAACTGCGCGGCCGGGTCGACCTGCTCGTGGTCAACGCGCCGTACGTCCCGACCGGGGCGATCGCGACGATGCCGCGAGAGGCCCGCGACCACGAGCACCGGGTCGCCCTCGACGGGGGCGCCGACGGGCTCGACGTGCAGCGGCGGGTGGCTGCCGGCGCCCCCGGATGGATGCGTCCGGGTGGGCGGCTGCTGATCGAGACCGGTCGTGCCCAGGCGGAAGGCACGGCGCGGTTGCTCACCTCGGCGGGCCTCGCCGCGTCGGTCGAGACCGACGACGACGTCGACGGCACGGTGGTGCTCGGTCGTGCTCCGTCGTAGTCGGGTCGCGACCCGGGACGAGCGACCTGATGGCGACCATCAATGACGATGGAGCGCGATTTCGGTCGATCCGGGAAGGTCTGGCAGAATCCGGGGCTGAGTCTGTCCGGCGTGGTCCCTCTCAACCGCTGCCCGGCAGCCCCCGAGGCGAGTGCCCGTGTCCCCACGCGGCGGCGACCCTCACCACACACAACGTTTCGAGGAGACACCACAACCGTGGCCGTCAAGATCCGTCTGAAGCGCATGGGCAAGGTCCGTGCGCCGCACTACCGCATCGTCGTCGTCGACTCCCGCAAGAAGCGCGACGGCAAGGTGATCGAGGAGATCGGGCTGTACCACCCGAAGGAGGAGCCGTCGTACATCCGCGTCGTCTCCGACCGGGCGCAGTACTGGCTCGGCGTCGGTGCGCAGCCTTCCGAGGCCGTCGCCCAGATCCTCAAGATCACCGGTGACTGGCAGAAGTTCAAGGGCTACAAGGTCACCGACGGCACCCTCAAGGTGGCCGAGCCCAAGCGCGACAAGCTCGAGATCTTCAACGAGGCCCTCAAGGACTCCGCGAACGAGCCCAAGGGCGAGGCCGTGACCAAGCGGGCGGCGAAGAAGAGCGCGCCGAAGCCGGCCGAGAGCACGGCCGAGAGCACGGCCGACGAGAAGCCCGGGGCGCCCGCCCCTGAGGAGGCTCCGGTCGCGGAGGCGACCGAGACCGCGGCGGCTCCGGTGGCCGAGGAAGCGGCTCCCGTCCCGGCCGACGAGACTCCGCAGGGTGCCGCCGACGTGGCCGAGACGGCCGAGGCCGCCGAGGTCGACGCCGACGCCAAGAGCGCCGAGGCCTGATCGTGCTCGCCGACGCGCTGGAGCACCTGGTGCGCGGGGTCGTCGACCACCCGGACGACGTCACGGTGCGCGACAAGCAGACGAGGCGCGGGCCGCTGCTCGAGGTCCGGGTCCACCCCGACGACCTCGGCAAGGTGATCGGCCGCAACGGCCGCACCGCCACGGCGTTCCGCACCGTGATCTCGGCCCTGGCCGGCAAGGGCGGCTCGCGGATCGACTTCGTCGACGTCGACAAGGTTCGTTGACGCTGGCGGTCGCTCCTGCGGGTCTCCGCTCGACCACTAGCCTGACGCCGTGGACGAGGCGCAGACCATCGAGGTCGTGATCGGGCGCGTCGGCAAGCCCCACGGCCTGCGCGGCGAGGTGACGGTCGAGCTCCGCACCGACGAGCCCGAGCGCCGCTTCGCCGTGGGTACGACGGTCCGTGCCGAGCGCCCGAGCGGTGGCGCTGCCCCCTGGCCCGCGCTCACCGTGTCGGCCACGCGCTGGCACCGGTCGACGCTGCTCGTGCGGTTCGACGAGGTGCCCGACCGCACCGCCGCCGAGTCCGCGCGCGGACTCCTGCTCCATGCGACGGTGCCGGCCGACGAGTCTCCCGATGACCCGGAGGAGTTCTACGACCACCAGCTGGTCGGCCTGAGCGCGGAGGACCTCCACGGCGGCGGGCTCGGGGAGGTCACGGCCGTCCTGCACGGTGCGCAGGACCTCCTGCAGATCCGCACCCCCGATGGTCGCGACGCGCTCGTCCCCTTCGTCGCCGCGCTGGTCCCCGAGGTCGACCTGGCGGGTGGCCGGGTGGTCGTGGCCGACCGACCCGGCCTGGTGACCGCGTTCCCCGAGGACGAGTCGTGAGGCCGGGATGAGGATCGACATCGTCACGATCTTCCCCGCCTGGTTCGACTCGCTCGACCTCTCCCTGACCGGCAGGGCCCGCGCCGCGCGGCTGGTGGAGATCGCGGTGCACGACCTCCGTGACTGGACCCACGACCGGCACCGCACCGTCGACGACACACCCTACGGCGGCGGGCCGGGCATGGTGATGAAGCCGGAGCCGTGGGGCTACGCCCTCGACCGGCTCCGCGGTGAGGGGCGGCCGACCCTGGTGGTGCCGACGCCGAGCGGGACGCCGTTCACGCAGACGATCGCCCGCGAGCTGGCCGGGGTCGACCACCTGGTGCTCGCCTGCGGCCGGTACGAGGGCATCGACCAGCGCGTCATCGACGAGGCCGCCACGGCGTACGACGTGCGCGAGCTGTCGGTCGGCGACTTCGTGCTGAACGGGGGCGAGGTGGCCGCCGCGACGTTCATCGAGGCGGTCGTGCGGCTGCTGCCGGGCGTCCTGGGCAACCCGGAGTCGTTGGCCGAGGAGTCCCACGAGGACGGCCTCCTGGAGTACCCCGTCTACACCAAGCCCGCCTCGTGGCGCGGCCGCGCCGTCCCCCCGGTGCTGCTGTCCGGCGACCACGGCGCGATCGCCGTCTGGCGGCACGCCGAGTCGGTACGCCGTACGGTCGCCCGCCGCCCCGATCTGGCCCACCCGGCCGCGTCGGTGGGTCTGGGCGGGCTCGACGTCGAGATCCGGCTCGCGACCCGCGCGGACGCGGGCGAGCTGTTCACCCTCACCCGTGCCTGCTGGTTGCAGGAGCTCTGGGCCAATCCCGGCGTGCTCATCCCGGCGCTGGAGGAGTCGTTCGAGGACGCCGTCCGGGGCGTCGACGAGTGGACCACGTACGTCGCGGTCGCCGGTGGCCGGATCGTGGGGTCGACCCGCGGACGCGTGACCGGCGACGGCACGGTGTGGGACGTCGGCCGGGTGATGGTGGCGCCGGATCTCCAGGGACGGGGTCTCGGTCGCTACCTGCTCGCGCTCGCCGAGGACGCGGCGCCCGACCACGTCACGTCGTACGAGCTGTGGACCGGCGCCCGGAGCGTCGAGAACATCCGCATGTACAAGAGGGCCGGGTACCGGCTCCAGGGTCCCGCGCCGGGTCCGCCGGGCGCGGTGGTGATGACCAAGCCCCGGCGAGGCTGAGCCCGGCTCACCGCGATTTCCCGGGGCCACCCGCCGTCTGGCAGACTTGACCCTCGGTCCGTCCGGCCAAACAGGGAGCGCCCCGTCCTCATCGATCGGGAGCTCCGCACCGGCTCCTGCCACAGGGGGAGCGCGGCGCCGCCGGCCACACGGGTGGACCACCAACTGGAGACACTTTTCCCCACCACGGCTGACCTGTGGCACTCGTGAGGAGAGACATGACCGTCCACAACATCGGCGCCGTCACCGAGCTCGGTAACGCCGCGAAGCGCGACGACCTCCCGGAGTTCCGCGCCGGCGACACCGTCAAGGTCCACGTCAAGGTCACCGAGGGCACTCGCTCCCGCGTCCAGATCTTCCAGGGCGTGGTGATCCGCATCCAGGGTGCCGGCATCGGCCGCACCTTCACCGTCCGCAAGGTCTCCTTCGGAGTGGGTGTCGAGCGCACGTTCCCGCTCCACTCGCCGATCTTCGAGCAGATCGAGATCGTGACCCGCGGCGACGTCCGCCGGGCGAAGCTGTACTACCTGCGCAACCTGCGTGGGAAGGCCGCCAAGATCAAGGAGCGGCGCGAGGCCTGAGCGGGACGTCGGAACCGGCACCATCCACTCGTTAGGCTCACGAACGTGACCGACAACCGCTCCGCCTCCGTCGACGAGTCCGAGCGGCAACCCGTGGAGCCGCCGACGAAGAGGCACCTCCCGCTCTGGCAGGAGACGATCCTGCTGCTCACGATCGCGGTCCTGCTCGCGATCGTGATCAAGGCGTTCTTCGTCCAGGCGTTCTACATCCCGTCGGAGTCCATGGAGCCCGGGCTCGTCAAGAACGACCGGATCCTGGTCGAGAAGACGTCGTACTGGTTCGGTACGCCGCAGCGCGGCGACGTCGTGGTGTTCAAGGACCCGGGCGGCTGGCTCAGCGAGGAGGAGGACGCCGGGCCCGCCAACCCGATCGGCAAGCTGATGGCGAAGATCGGGCTGTACCCGTCGGGCGGTCATCTCGTGAAGCGCGTGGTCGGTGTCGCCGGCGACACCATCCACTGCTGCGACAAGAAGGGCCGGATCCTCGTCAACGGACATCCGCTCGACGAGGACTCCTACATCAAGCACACCCCGGGCATGCCGTGCAACGGCCCGATGACCACGACGTGCAACTGGACCGCCGGTCCGGTGCCGGAGGGCACCGTGTTCGTGATGGGCGACAACCGCGACAACTCCGACGACTCGACCATGCACCTGTGCCAGGGGACGACCAAGGCACCCGACTGCACCGCCGATCCGTTCGTGCCGGTCGACGACGTCGTCGGGAAGGTGTTCGTGCTGCTCTGGCCGCACAGCCGCTTCCACGTGCTGCACCGGCCCGCTGACTTCGCCGGCGTCCCCGCACCCGCCACGCCCGGCCCCGGCACCAGCGGACAGTGACCCGCCTGCCTCTCGGAGCGACCGTCCGGCGCGACGCCGGGCTCTACGGCTACGAGCGGGCGCTGCGACGAGCCGGGATCGAGGTCGTCGCGGGCGTCGACGAGGCCGGTCGCGGCGCGTGCGCCGGGCCGCTGGTCGCCGGGGCGGCGATCCTCAGGCCCGGCAGGTCGGGAGAGATCCCGGGACTCGCCGACTCCAAGCTGCTCACCGAGAAGGCCCGGGAGCGGTGCTACGCCGAGGTGCTCAAGCGGGCGGTCGCCTGGTCGGTGGTGGTGATCGAGTCCGACGAGTGCGACCGCCTGGGCATGCACGTGGCGAACGTCGAGGCGCTGCGCCGTGCGGTGGCCCTGCTCGAGGTACCGCCCCAGTACGTCCTCACCGACGGCTTCCCCGTCGACGGCCTCGGGGTGTCCGGGCTCGCGATGTGGAAGGGCGACCGGGTGGCGGCCTGCATCAGCGCGGCGTCGGTGCTGGCGAAGGTGACCCGTGACCGGATCATGGTCGAGCTCGACCGCGAGCACCCGGCGTACGACTTCAAGACGCACAAGGGCTACATCACCGACGTCCACGCCGCGGCCCTCACGTCGTACGGACCCTGCCCGCAGCACCGCATGCGGTTCGTGAACGTGCGCCGAGCGGCCGGGCTGGAGCCCGAGCTCTCCGGATGGAGCGAGGCTCCGGACGAAAGCGAGAAGAACGAGGACTCGGTCGCCGATGCCGACACCTGCGCGGCACGCGGCTTCCGGGTGACTAGGGTCGAGTCGAGCACGACACGAGGAGAGTCAGCATGAGTGCGGAGGATCTCGAGAAGTACGAGACCGAGATGGAGCTGACCCTCTATCGGGAGTACCGCGACGTCGTCGGCATATTCAAGTACGTCGTGGAGACCGACCGCCGTTTCTACCTCTGCAACCAGGTCGACGTGAAAGCGCGGACCGAGTCGGGAGACGTCTTCTTCGAGGTCTCGATGACCGACGCCTGGGTGTGGGACATGTACCGGCCCGCCCGTTTCGCCAAGAACGTCAAGGTGCTGACGTTCAAGGACGTCAACGTCGAGGAGCTCAGCCAGCAGGAGATCGACCCTCCGAAGGCGTGATCCCACCGTGATATCGGCCTGGTCTGGACCAGAGAGCCCGGCGGTAAAGGTTCCGGGCAAATGCTCCGATCCGCTATGAGGTGTGGGTAAAGACTCCTACGCTTTCGCCCAGAGATCGGTGCGCCGGGGGGGTCACCGTTTTCCACTGACCTGTGATGGGAGACGGCCGGTGAAACGTGCCTTCAGCTGGTCACGCAGACCCGACGAAGGCGGGGTCGTAGCCGTCGAGGCGGCGCTGATCACTCGCATTCTCGTGCTTTTCCCGGTCGCCACTGGTGTCCTCGATGGTTAAGGATTCGCCGTTTCGACAACATGGCCGAGCCCACTCGCCTACCCTCGGCCACGCACAGTGGTGCGACCTGTGCCCGCGTCCGCAACGACTGACGCGGTCCGACGGACGGGGGAGCGAAGGATGACCATGGTGGCCAGGGTGCGCCAACGGCGCGACGAGCGCGGTGCCTCCGCGGTCGAGTTCGGCCTCGTCCTCATCCCGATGCTGTACCTGATCTTCGGCGTCATCCAGTACGGCTGGTACTTCTACGCGATGCAGGCGGGCAGCTCCGCGGTGGGCGACGCCGCGAGGCGGATCGCGGTGGGGAACTGCCAGACGACGAGCGAGGTGCAGGGCGTGATCTTCAACCACTTGGGCGCCGCCACCACCGCGTCGTCTGCGAGCGGCATCGCGACCACCATCACCTATGTCAAGGCGGACGGGTCTGGGCCGGCGAGCTCCCCCGGTGAGATCGGCGGCTCTGTCACCGTGACCGCGACATTCCCGACGATGGACATGCACTTTCCGCTCATCCCCGTCCCCGGCAGCGGTCAGATCACCCGCACCAACGTCGCACGGATCGAGGACCTCGACTCGACCCAGGGGACGTGCTCATGAACCGACGGCATCGGGACGAGCGTGGCGCCGTCGCTGTCATGGTTGGCCTGTTGTCGGTGGTGCTCCTGTCCATCGCGGCGTTGGGCGTCGACCTCGGGAACGCCTGGGCGCAGAAGCGCCAGGTCCAGGCCGGTAGCGACCTGGCCGTGGAGGCGGGAGCGGGCGTCAAGGGTGCGAACCTCCCGGCGTCCAGCACGGTGCACAGCTGCGCCTACGGCGCGGCCGGAGCGCTCCAGACCGACCAGTCGGTCAACGACATCGCTTCCTACCTGGCGAGCCAGGCCTACCCTGCCCAGACCGGCGGCGCCTACTCGAGCATGCTCGCGAACCTGCCGTCCCAGCTGACCGACTGCAACACCGCCAACGGCGAAGTGGTGTACGGCAACCCGAGCTTCAGTGCCGGCGCTTGGCACGTCACCTTCAACAAGAACCAGCTCTCGCTGATCAGCCCACCCAAGACCGTCGACTTCGGGCTCGCCGGGATCATGGGCTTCCACAGCACGAACGTGGCCGGTGTGTCCACGATCGAGATCAAGTCCCCGAAGTTCTCAGCGCTGCCGTTCTACGCGTTCAGCGGCTGCGACTACGGACCACAGACGCTCCAGCAGCCGAACAACGGGCACTCGGCGGCGCAGGTCATGCTGTATGCACCCACCGACACCAACAACGCGGTCCTCACGTCGATCAGCCCGATCTCCTACCCGGTCGACACGACCGGTTCGCAGGTGGAGCCGCTCGTGATCAACGGGTCCAACCTGACGGGCGTGACCCAGGTCGGGTTCTTCGAGCCGGGCAACGCGATCCCCGGTCCGGCGCCGGTCACGATCGACACGACCAAGTTCACGATCAACTCCAACACGAAGATCACGATCCCGGACATCCCCGACCAGACACGCGGAGTCGCAGGCGTCCAGGAGTTCTGGTACATCCGCGTCATGAAGAACGGTCAGTGGTCGACGTACTCGGTCGACAACAACGGCGACGTCCAGAACAGCCCCGTCCTGACCATCGGAGACCCGCCCCTCCTGTGCGGCCAGGGCTCGTCGTCCGGAAACTTCGGCACCCTCCTGCTGAGCCATGCCGGCTACACCGGCTGGGACAGCGTCGGCGCGGCCAACGTGGCGCTCGGCCTCACGAACTCGCTGGCTGTCTACCCGTCCGGTGGGCCCGCCGACGGAACCTGCTCATCGGCACAGTCCACGACCGTGCTGTGGAACACCGACGGCACCAACTGCGTCGACACCGACACCGGCATGTCGTCGAGCGTGGCGACCGGTGGGTTCATCGGCAAGGGCTCGTCCGCAGTGGGGGGCAACCAGTACCTCCTCAAGCCCGACAACGGCGCGACGAAGTGTGCCAACGGTGGAACCAGTGAGGCCACGACAGTCGTGCTCGGCCAGAGCATCAACAACGACACCCTCACGTGCTTCTTCCTGAGCTCCACGACGCACGTCGCCGACGTCGACTCCTCGACGTACAGTGGCGGCCCGCTGATCTCCGACGCGATCTACAGCTCTCCGCGATTCGCCTACGTACCTGTGCTCAAGGTGCAGCCGGCCAACGGCGGCAGCAACAAGTACCAGATCATCGACTTCCGGGCGTGCTTCATCACCGACCAACCCGGGTCGGCGGTCAAGGGCGACGCGCCCAGCGCCACCAACGGCATCATCACCGACAACAACGGCGTCAGCTCCGTCGAGGTGATCTTCCTCAACCCGGACGCGCTGCCGAACCCTCCGGTGAAGAACGGCACGATCAACTACATCGGGTCGGGGCCGAAGGTTCCCCTCCTCGTGAACTGATTCGGACCACCTTCCGTCCACAGCCCGAGACCGCGCAGCCACCGTCCACAACCGGCGGGTGCGATGCGTCCGCGGCGGGGAGGTCGCGCCCACCCTGGTGGCATGACCGCAGACACCGCATCCCCGGCTGGGCCGCGGCTCGCCCTCGGGGCCTACGGCGAGCGCCTGGCCGCCCGTCACCTCCTCGAGCGGGGGATGGTCGTCCTCGACCGCAACTGGCGGTGCGACGAGGGCGAGATCGACCTCGTGCTGCGCGACGGCGACGTGCTCGTGATCTGCGAGGTGAAGACGCGTCGGTCGCTCGCGTGCGGCAGCCCGCACGAGGCGGTCACGGCCGAGAAGATCCAGCGGCTCAAGGGGCTGGCCACCCGTTGGGCGGAGGCGCACGACGTACGACCGCCCGAGACGCGCATCGACCTGGTCGCCGTACACCGGCCGCGGCGCGGTCCGTCCGCCGTTGAGCACGTGGCGGGGCTGCTCTGATGGCCCTCGCGACCGCCCACACCGTCTCGCTACACGGCGCCCTCGGCCACCTCATCGACGTCCAGGCCGACGTGTCTCCCGGCTCGCCCGGCACGACGCTGGTGGGGCGGCCCGACACGTCGCTCCACGAGGCCCGCGACCGCTGCCGGATGGCGGTGTCCAACTCGGGTGTCGTCTGGCCCGCGACGCGCCGGGTGACGATCCTGCTGGCCCCGTCCGACCTGGTCAAGCGCGGCACCCACTTCGACCTCGCCATCGCCCTGGCGGTGCTCGCCGCGTGTGGCGACATCACCCAGCGCTCACTCTCGGACACGCTGGTGATCGGCGAGCTCACTCTCACCGGCGGCCTGCGATCGGTCCCGGGTGTCCTGCCGATGGTGATGGCCGCGTCCCGGCGCGGCTTCGAGCGGGTGATCGTGCCGGAGCCGCAGGCCCGCGAGGCCGCGATGGTGCCCGGCATGACGGTGCTGGGCCTGCGGTCGCTGGCGCAGGTGCGGGCCGAGCTCCGCGGCGACGTCGTCCCGGAGGCCCCGCCGGTGGCGCCCATGTCGGGCAGCCGGCTCATCGAGTGGCGTGGCTCGCAGCGGCTCAGCGACCACGATCTCGCCGACCTGCGCGGCGTGCCCGACGTCAAGTACGCGCTCGAGGTCGCGGCGGCCGGCGGGCACCACCTGATGCTGTCCGGGCCGAAGGGCTCGGGGAAGACCTCCCTGGCCGAGCGGCTGCCGGGGATCCTGCCCGATCTCTCCGTCGAGGAGTCGCTCGAGCTGACCGCGATCCACTCCTTGGCGGGGGCACTCGAGCCGGGCGACGAGCTGATCGTGCGGCCGCCGTTCTTCGCGCCGCATCACGACGCGAGCAAGGCCAGCCTGCTCGGGGGCGGCACCGGCCGGGTGCGACCGGGCGAGGTCAGCCGTGCTCACTGCGGTGTGCTGTTCCTCGACGAGTTCCCGCTCTTCCGCAGTGACGTGATCGACGCGTTGCGGCAGCCGCTGGAGAGCGGTGAGGTGACCATCGCACGGGGCGAGGAGTCGGCCACCTACCCCGCGCGGGGCATGGTGGTGATGGCGTGCAACCCGTGTCCCTGCGGTGAGTACACGCCGGTCCGCGCCACCAACAACTGCTCGTGCACCCAGCAGCAGCGACACCACTACTCACGCCGGGTCACCGGTCCGGTGCACGACCGGATCGACATCCTGCGCCACGTGCTGCCGCCCACCGGCGAGGACACACCGCTGCCGGGCGAGCAGCGCGAGAGCTCGCCGGAGGTGCGTGAACGGGTGGCCGCCGCCCGCGATCGCCAGCAGGTCCGCTACGCCGGTCGCGAGTGGCGGTTGAACTCCCAGGTGCCCAGCGCGATCCTCGCCCGCGAGTGGGCGCTGCCCGACGCTGGAGCGGCGCGACTGGAGCGGGAGGTCCTCGACGGTCATCTGAGCCGCCGGGGCGCGGTGCGGGTGCACCGCCTGGCCTGGACGGTCGCCGACCTGTGCGGGCGTGACCGTCCGTCGGTGTCGGACGTCGACACCGCGTTCCGGCTCCGGCAGGGTGAGCCGCTGCTGCGGGACGCCGTCGCGCGGAGGGCTTCGTGAGCGACGACGATCGACTGGCCCGGGTGGCCCTCTCCCGGTTGACCGAGCCCGGGGATCCCAAGATCGCGTCGCTGGTCGCGCAGCTCGGCGCGGTGACGTTGCGCGAGCTGCTCAGCGACCCCACCCAGGTGTCTCCGGAGGCCCGCGACGTCGCGAGCCGACTTCGCGGCGTCGACCCAGCGGCGGATCTCGAGGCCGGCGAGAAGGCCGGCCTGCGGTACGTCGTGCCCGGCGACGACGAGTGGCCGTCGCAGGTCGACGACCTGATGCGCGCCGAGCTGCTCGACCACCGCGGCGGTCCGCCGCTCGGGCTCTGGGTCAAGGGGCCGACCAGGCTCGACCAGCTGGGTCGTGCAGTGGCGGTGGTCGGCGCGCGCTCGGCCACGACGTACGGCACCGAGGTCGCGGCCGGCATCGCCGGTGCGCTGGTCCGGGCCGGTCATCCGGTGGTGTCGGGGGCGGCCTTCGGCATCGACCAGGCCGCCCATCGTGGGGCGCTCAGCGTCGAGGGTGCCAATGTCGCGGTCCTCGCCTGCGGGGCCGACCGCGCCTACCCGACCGCCCACCACGACCTGCTCGACCATCTCGGCCGCACGTCAGCGGTTGTCGCGGAGGTCCCGCCCGGGTGCGCCCCGACTCGCGGTCGCTTCCTCAGCCGCAACCGGCTGATCGCCGCGCTGACCCGCGGCACCGTGGTCGTCGAGGCCGCCGCACGCAGCGGAGCCCTCAACACCGCCGGCTGGGCCACCCGTCTGAACCGCCACCTGATGGGTGTTCCGGGGCCGGTGACGAGCGCCCAGTCCCAAGGGGTCCACCAGCTGATCCGCAGCGGTGCCGCCTCGCTGGTCACCTACGGCGACGAGGTGCTGGAGATCGTCGGCGAGTCGGGCACCCATCTGGTGACCCAGCCGCGCGGTCCCTCCCGGCCCCGCGACAGGGTCACGCCCCGTGACGCCCGCGTGCTCGACGCCGTTCCGTTGGCCAGCCCCGCCCCCGTCGACTCCATCGCGACCACCGCCGGCATGGCCCTGCTCGACGTCCAGGCCGCGCTCCGTCGGCTCGTCCGCGACGGTCTCGTCGAGCTGTCCGAGCGGGGGTGGCGGTTGACCCCGGCGGCCAACGAGTGACCGGGCGTCGGTGCGCGGCGAGCCGGGCCCGTCCGCGCCCGACGCCGCCCTACAGTGGCGGCATGACCAGCGCGACCCGCGACGTGTCCGCGGTCCTCGCGGAGTACGAGCGGCATCTGGTCGCCGAGCGTGACCTCGCTCCGCACACGGTGCGCGCCTACCTGGCCGACGTGGCCGGTCTCCTGGAGCACGCCGGTCGGATGGGCCGCGGCGACGTGTCGGACCTCGACCTGCGCACGTTGCGCAGCTGGCTGGCTCACCAGCAGGTCACCGGCCGGTCCCGGACGACCATGGCCCGTCGGGCCACCGCGGTACGGGTGTTCACGGCGTGGCTGGCGCGCACCGGCCGGATCCGCACCGACGTGGGAGCGAGCCTGCGGTCGCCCAAGGCGCGACAGACCCTGCCTCCCGTGCTGCGGCAGGACGAGGCGCAGGAGCTGATCGCGGCCGCCGCCCGGCTCTGCGACGACGGCAGTCCGGTCGGGATCCGCGACACGGCGATGCTCGAGCTGCTGTATGCGACCGGTGTCCGCGTAGGCGAGCTGGTGGGACTCGACATCGACGATCTGGACCGCCACCGCAACGTCGTGAGGGTGTTCGGCAAGGGGCGCAAGGAGCGCACGGTGCCGTTCGGGAGACCGGCCGCGGAAGCGGTCGACACGTGGCTGAGCCGCGGTCGACCTCGGTTCGTCGCTCCGGGCGCCGGACCCGCGCTGTTCCTGGGCGTGCGCGGCGGTCGGATCGACCAGCGGGCGGTCCGCACCGTCGTGCACCGGCGGATCGCGGAGGTGCCGGGTGCGCCAGACATCGGCCCGCACGGGCTGCGGCACACGGCGGCCACGCACCTGCTCGAGGGCGGCGCCGACCTCCGGTCGGTCCAGGAGCTGCTCGGTCATGCCTCGCTGGCGACCACGCAGCTCTACACCCACGTCAGCACCGACCGGCTCCGTCAGGCGTATCGGCAGGCGCATCCTCGCGCCTAGC
>DATAOY010000035.1:0-27397 GCA_036265495.1 Nocardioides sp.
TTCTACCGCCAGGGCGGGACGACGTACGACGTGGCCGCCGCGGTGCTGCTCCCCGGCGACACCTGCTCCGCCTGAGCGCGCTCCTAGACTCGGCGCGTGGCCATCCAGCCGATCCGCCTCTTCGGGGACCCGATCCTGCGCACCACCGCGCTCGAGGTCGTGGACTTCGACAAGGAGCTCCACCGCCTCGTCCAGGACCTCACCGACACGATGCTGGACGCGCCCGGAGCGGGCCTGGCGGCGCCCCAGATCGGCGTCGGCCTGCGCGTGTTCACCTGGAACGTCGAGGGTGAGGTCGGCCACCTGGTGAACCCGGTGCTCGACCTCTCCGACGAGACCCAGGACGGCGACGAGGGCTGTCTGTCGATCCCGGGCCTGACCATCGACTGCCGCCGGGCGCTTTCGGTGGTGGCGAGGGGCTTCGACAGGCACGGCGAGCCGGTGACGATCGAGGGCAGCGAGCTGCTCGCGCGGGCGATCCAGCACGAGACGGACCACCTCGACGGCGTGCTGTTCGTCGACCGGCTGACACCCGAGCTGCGCAAGCAGGCGATGAAGGAGATCCGGGAGTCGGAGTGGTTCGGGCTCTCCGGGTCACCGACGATCAAGGTCTCGCCGCACCCGACCAGGGGCCTGGCGATATGAGGGCCGGATGAGGGTGGTCTTCGCCGGCACCCCCGAGGTGGCACTGCCGTCGTTGCGTGCTGTTGCCGCGTCCGCGCACGAGCTGGTGGGGGTCGTCACCCGACCCGACGCGCCGACCGGTCGCGGTCGCCGGCTCAGTGCCTCGCCCGTGGCGGAGGCGGCCGGTGCGCTCGGCGTACCCGTCCTCAAGCCGGCGCACCCGCGCGACCCGGGGTTCCAGGACCGGCTGCGAGCCCTCGAGCCGGACGCCTGCGCGGTCGTCGCCTACGGGGCCCTGCTCCCGGAGGCGGCGCTCGAGATCCCGCGTCACGGCTGGATCAACCTGCACTTCTCGCTGCTCCCCGCGTGGCGCGGCGCCGCTCCGGTCCAACGCTCGATCTGGGCCGGCGACGACGTCACCGGCGCGACGACGTTCCGCATCGTCAGGGAGCTCGACGCGGGCCCGACGTACGGCGTGATGACCGAGACGATCCGGCCCCGGGACACCGCCGGCGAGCTGCTCGCGCGGCTGGCCGAGGGCGGCGCCGGGCTCCTGGCGGCCACGCTCGATGGCATCGCCGACGGCTCGCTCGAGGCGCGCCCCCAGGAGAACGATGGCGTGTCGCTGGCCCCCAAGGTCAGCGTCGACGACGCGCGGGTGGACTGGACGCAGACCGCGGCGACGATCGACCGGCAGGTCCGGGCCTGTACGCCCGCACCGGGCGCGTGGACGACGTACGCCGGCGAGAGGCTGAAGCTCGGGCCCCTCTCACCCGCCGACGGCCGGCTGCCGCCGGGTGAGCTCGTGGCCGGGAAGAACGTGGTCGTCGTGGGCACCGGCACCGCCGCTCTGCGGCTCGGCGACGTCCAGGCGGTCGGCAAGCGGCCGATGCCCGCGGCGGACTGGGCCCGGGGGGTGCGGTGGTCGGGTGGGGAGGTGCTCGAGTGAGCCGCCGAGCCAGGATCGCCGATGTGCACGCGATCTGCAGCGCGCTGCCCGAGGTCGAGCTGGGCACGTCGTGGGGCGACCGTCCGACGTACCTGGTCAAGCAGAACCCGAAGCCCCGCGGCTTCGTGCTGGCGCGTGCTCCGCGGCGCGACGCGATCGACCCCCGGACGGGGGAGGAGTACCAGGACCTGCTCGTGATCCGCACCGCGAACGCGGAGGACAAGGCGGCCCTGGTCGAGGCGGACGGCCCGTTCTTCACCATCGACCACTTCCGCAACTTCAACGCCGTGCTGCTCCAGCAGGGTCGGATCGCCGAGCTCGACGTCGACGAGCTCCGTGAGGTGCTCACCGACGCGTGGCTGGCCGTGGCGCCGAGGTCGCTGGCGAAGAAGTTCCTGGCCGGCGAGCTGTGAGCCCGCCCGATCCGGCCCGGCGCGCGGCGTTCGAGGTGCTCAAGGCGGTCCGGGTGAAGGACGCCTACACCAATCTGGTCCTGCCCCACCAGCTGGGCAAGCACCGCCTCTCCGGGCGGGACGCGGCGTTCACCACGGAGCTGGCCTCCGGGACGATCCGGCGCCAGGGCACCTACGACGCGATCCTGGCCGCCTGCACCGACCGGCCGCTGCCGAGTACCCCGGCGAAGGTGCTCGACGTCCTCCGCCTGGGGTGCCACCAGCTGCTCGGCATGCGGGTCGCGGCCCACGCGGCGATCAGCACCAGCGTGGACCTGGCGCGTGCCGAGGCCGGTCCGGGTGCCGCCGGCTTCACCAACGCGGTGCTGCGCCGGGTGTCGGCCCACGATCTCGAGTCCTGGCTGACCCGCCTGGACGCGGACCGGGCGACCCGGTTCTCCCACCCGCAGTGGGTGGTCGACCTGCTCGGCGAGGCGGTCGGTGACGACGAGCTCGACGCCCTGCTGACCGCGGACAACGAGCCGCCCGCGGTCACCCTCGTCGCGCGCCCGGGTCGCAGCACGGTCGCGGAGCTTCCCGGTGAGCGCACGCCGTTCTCGCCGTACGGCGTCGTGTCGCCGGGGGGCAACCCCTCCGACGTACCGGCGGTGGCCCACGGCAGTGCCGGCGTGCAGGACGAGGGGTCGCAGCTCGTCGCCCACGCGCTGGCCGCGGCTCCGCTCGACGGCTCCGACGTCCGGTGGCTCGACCTGTGCGCCGGCCCGGGCGGGAAGGCCGCTCTGCTCGCCGCCCTCGCGGACGCACGCGGGGCCCGGCTGGTCGCCAACGAGCTCCAGCCGCACCGCGCCGACCTGGTACGACGCGCGCTCGGCGACACCCCGGGCGTCGAGGCCGTGACCGTCGAGGACGGGACGATGCCACCGTGGCCGCCCGGGTCGTTCGACCGGGTCCTCGTCGACGCCCCGTGCACCGGCCTCGGTGCACTGCGACGACGGCCCGAGGCCCGCTGGCGACGTCGCCGCGCGGACCTGCGCGACCTGGTCCCGCTCCAGCGCATCCTGCTCGACCGGGCACTCGACCTGGCCCGTCCTGGCGGAGTGGTGCTCTACGCGACGTGCTCACCCGTCCTGGCCGAGACCAGGGACGTGCTCGGATCGGTGCTGGTGGGGCGCGACGACGTGAGGCTGGGCGACACGACAGCCCTGCTCACCCGGGCCTCGGGACTGCGTGCCGACGTACCGGACTGCCGGGGGCCGCTCGCCGGCACCGCGCAGCTCTGGCCGCACCGTCACCGCACCGACGCGATGTTCCTGGCCCTGCTCCGGCGCTCCTGACCGTCACTCGGGCGTCTCGTGCGGCGGGCGCGTCGCGGCCGAGGCTACGGTGACCGCATGGCGTCGCCGTTCGTCGAGATCGAGGTCGACAACCGGGTGGTCAAGGTGACCAACCCCGACCGCGTCTACTTCCCGGAGAGCGGTGCGACCAAGCTCGACCTCGTCGAGTACTACCTCGCCGTGGGTCCCGGCATCGTGAACGCGCTGTTCGAGCGGCCCACGATGCTCCACCGGTTCCCGACCGGTCTGTCGGGCGAGAAGGTCCACCAGAAGCGGATCCCGTCCGGCGCACCCGACTGGGTCGAGACCGTCCGGCTCCACTTCCCGCGCTGGAACCGCACCGCCGACGAGCTCTGTGTCACCGAGCTCGGTGCCGTCGTCTGGGCCGTGCAGATGTCGACGGTCGAGTTCCACCCGTGGAACAGCCGCCGCGAGGACCCGGAGAAGCCCGACGAGTGGCGGATCGACCTCGACCCCGGGCCGCTGAGCGAGTTCTCCCAGGTCCAGCGCGTGGCCGGCACCGTGCACGAGATCCTCGACGAGCTCGGGGCGGTCGGGTATCCGAAGACCAGCGGCGGCAAGGGCCTGCACGTCTACGTGCGCGTCCGGGCGGAGCACGGCCACCGGGAGGTACGACGGGCCGCGCTGGCGTTCGCGCGCGAGCTCGAGCGCCGGATGCCCGACGACGTGACGACGCTGTGGTGGCGCAAGGACCGCGACCCCCACCATCTCTTCGTCGACTACAACCAGAACGCCCGCGACCACACCATCGCCGCGGCGTACTCCGTGCGGGGGTTCCAGGACGCCCGCGTCTCGACGCCGGTGCGTTGGGACGAGATCGACGACGTCGACCCGCACGACTTCACGATCTTCACGGTCCCCGGTCGCTTCGCCGAGATCGGTGACCTGCACGAGGACATCGACGACCACGTCTTCGACCTCGAGCCGCTGCGGGAGTGGGCGGACCGCGACGAGGCGAACGGCCTCACCTCGACCACGGGCCGGTGGGACGGCGACGATCCGGTGCAGGAGGACGCATGAAGAACCCGATCGACCTCGCCGACAAGCTGGCGCTCTTCTCCGAGCACTGGTCACCCAAGGTCGTGGCCCGGCTCAACGACTACGAGATCAAGCTGGTCAAGATCAAGGGGGAGTTCGTCTGGCACGACCACGCCGACACCGACGAGCTCTTCCTCGTCCTCGAGGGCCGTCTGACGATCCAGCTCCGCGACCCCGGCGAGCGCAGCGTCACGCTCGGGCCGGGCCAGCTGTACGTCGTGCCCCGCGGCGTCGAGCACCGTCCGGTCGCCGAGGGTGACGTCGCCGCGATGCTGATCGAGCCCGCGGGCACGGTGAACACCGGTGCCACCGGGGGAGACCTGACCGCGGCGTACGACGACTCGTTGATCGATCCGGCGGGTGGCGATGGCTGACGCCCGAGCGACTCCTGACCAGGTCGACCCGGCAGACCCGGCGCAGGCGGCGGTCGCTGCGTTCGCCGCCGGTCACGACGACCTCGTGCTCGCCGGGGCGGAGGCCGTCGAGCTGGTGACGGGCCTCCTCGACGAGGCCGGCATCAACTACCTCAGCGTCTCCGGCCGGACGAAGAGCGTCGCGTCGTTCGCGGAGAAGGCCGTCCGCACCGCCGACGGCGTGCGGCTCTACGCCGACCCCCTGCGCGAGATCGGTGACCAGCTCGGGGTGCGCGTCATCACCTACGTCCGGGCAGACGTCGCGGCGGTCGCCGATCTGTTGGCCGACCAGGTGGTCGTCACCGACGACCGCGACCTCGGACGTGAGACCGCCAGCGAGGGACGGTTCGGCTACGCGAGCCGTCATGTGCAGATCACGCTCGACTCGGCGCGCGAGGGCCAGCCGGGGTACGCCCATCTGCGCGGCCGCAACGTCCAGGTGCAGATCCGCACGGTGCTCCAGCACGCCTGGGCCGAGTTCGAGCACGACATCCGCTACAAGGGCACGGTCCCTCCCGAGCACGCGCACGACTTCGACCGACGCTTCACCCTGGCGGCGGGGCTGCTGGAGCTGGCGGACCAGGAGTTCGCCACGATCCGCGACCGGCTCCGCGGGGCGCCCACGCACACCGGCCATCCCGCGTCCACGTCCGACGAGGACCCGCGCCTCGACGCGCGCGAGCTCGCCGCGTTCCTCGCCGGTCAGTACGCCGACGCCGGCTGGTCCCGGAGCGACCACTACGCCTGGGTGTCCGGCCTGCTGCTGGAGCTGGGCATCACCTCGCTCGACGAGCTGGGCGAGGTGCTGCGGTCCACCGACGAGGCGGCCATCCTCGAGCGGATGGACTACCGCTACCCACCGGGTGCCGTACGCCGGCTCGACGACGCCCTCCTCGCGACGTACGGCGAGCGCTACATCGGCCTGCACGGGAACGCGCACCGGGTGGGTGCGCTGCGTACCCGGCTCGACAAGCTGGTCACCGCCTAGGCTGCCTCCGTGGGCATCCAGATCACGCCGAGCATCACCACCGCCGACTTCGCGGCGCTGGGCGCCGAGATCGCGCGCATCCCGAGTGCCGACTGGGTGCACCTCGACGTGATGGACAACCACTTCGTTCCGAACCTGACCTTCGGCCCCTCCATGATCGCCGCCATCGGACGCGGAACCGACCTCCCCATGGACGCCCACCTGATGATCACCGACGTCGACCGCCTCGCGCCGGCCTACGTGGAGGCGGGGGCGGCCAGCGTGACGTTCCACGTGGAGGCGGCCGCGGCACCGGTCCGGCTCGCGCGCGAGATCCGGGCCCTCGGCGCGCGCGCCAGCATGGCGCTCAGGCCGGCGACCCCGATCGAGCCGTACGAGGACCTGCTCCCGGAGCTGGACATGATCCTGGTGATGACCGTCGAACCCGGGTTCGGTGGACAGAAGTTCCTCGACGTCTGCCTGCCCAAGATCCGCCGGGCCCGCGAGCTCATGGACAAGCACGGCGTGGAGACCTGGCTCCAGGTCGACGGCGGAGTCTCTCTCGAGACCATCGAGCGTTGCGCCGAGGCGGGCGCCGACGTGTTCGTGGCCGGCTCGGCGGTCTTCGACGCAGATGACCCCGACGCCATGGTCCGGGCGCTCCGCGACAGGGCGACCGCGAGCGCGGGCTGACGACCACGTACGTTCCGGAGGTGCCACCGGTTCGCCGACCTGGGCCACACGGAGGCCCGATCTCCTAGGAGCCGGAACCCCTCCGCCGGAAGGGACCGACCATGCGTGGGCCGGACAGGCGGGTCTCCAGGCGGCGGGCCTCACGCTTGAGCGGCTGTGCGAGGTACTGGCCGAGGATCACGCCGGCCGCGAGCGCGAGCGCGGTGGCCAGCGCGGAGGCCAGCTGGAGCACTCCGTCCTTGCCCTCGGCCAGGAGTGCCAGCCCTCGGTAGATGTCGAGCCCCGGCAGAAGTGGCACGATCGCGGGGACCACGACGACCAGCGGCGGGACCCGGAACCGGCTCGCGACGAGGTGGGAGACGGCACCGATGGTGACGGCGGCGACCGCAGCGCCCCAGGTCCGGCCGACATCGGACGTGTTGACGCTCCACAGGACCGCCTGCCCGAGCGCGCCGACCACGGCCACCGCCACCAGAGCACGCAGCGGTGCGTACGACGCGAACGCGAAGCCCGCCGCGGCCAGGGCGGCGCCCAGCACCGTGGCCCCCACCTCCGCGAGGCCGGCTGCCCCGGGCTTGAGGGAGACCAGGCCCACGCCGAACAGGTCTCCCGCCGTGAGCCCCGCGGCGACGCCGGCGATGATGCCGGCGGTGTTCAGCACGGCGTCGATCAGCCGTGCGCTCGCGGTGACCGGGAAACCGGTGAGCGCGTCCTGCGTCGCGCCCATGATGCCGACCCCGGCAAGCAGCATCACGATCCCCGCGGTGACCACGCGGGACGGGTTCACCTCCACCCGTGTGGCGGACGCGGTGACCGCGATCATGGTCGCGACGAAGCCACCCGCCGCCTGTTGGTAGAACGTCGGAATGCGGTGCTGCGGGAGGAGCAGCTGCGTCCCGTCGATCGCGCACGCGGCGATGAACGCGAGCAGGCACACCACCACGTCGCCACCCAGGGTGAGCGCCACCCCGGTCCCCATCAGGCCCCAGCCGAGCGTCACCGCCCACCGACGCCGGGAATGCCCGGTGGACAGGGTGCGGGCCACCTGGTCCCGCGCCTCGCTTCGGGTGATGTCACCGGCCACGAGGTCGTCCACCGTCCGGTTGACCTCGATCAGGTCCGCGTAGTCGACCGGGCGCCGGTTCACCCGCCGCATCTGGATCGCGTCGGGTTCGTCGCTCGTCGGCTGGTGGCGCAGGGCCAGGTCGACGAACGTCACGTCTGCCGAGACCTGGCGAACGCCGCAGGAGTCGGTCACGGCCAGCATGGTGGCCGTCACGTCGGCCGCCCCGGCACCGGACGACAGCAGGACCTCACCGATCCGCAACGCCAGATCGAGGGTCTGGTAGACCTCGCTCCGCTCAGCCATCGCCCTGTCCTACCGGGGCACCGAGAGTCTGCTCATGCGCCCACCTGGCCCTCGACGGCGCCGGTTCGGATCGCACAGCGGGGCGTGAGCGACATGTTCGCCCAGGCCGGGATTGCGGGCATCGCCCATAAGGGGTGAGGCCTGCCCGGGCCCTCCGACGTACCGTCGCCGGGCTGCGCCGGTGCGGCGGAAGGCGGAAGGAAGCCCCGATGAGTGAGGTGGCGCAGGCCAGGACCCGGGCGGCGCGCGGGGTGCTCGCGGTCACCTGCATCTCGACCCTCGTGGTGAACGCGAACACCTCGGCCGTCAGCATCCTCCTCCCCGCCATCTCTGAAGACACCGGAACCTCCGTCACCACCCTGCAGTGGGCGGTGACCGGCTACTCGCTGGTGGGAGCCGCGGTCATCGTGACCTCCGGCTCGCTGGGTGACGTGTTCGGCCGCAAGCGGGTCTTCCAGCTCGGGCTTCTGCTGTTCGTGGCGTCGTGCGTGCTGATCGCCCTGGCCGGATCCGGCGGCATGGTGATCGCCGGCCGGGTCATCCAGGGGGCCGCGGGGGCGACCATCCTGGCCTGTGGCCTGAGCCTGCTCTCCGTCGCGAACGAGGGTGCGGCCCAGCTGCGGGCCGTGTCGCTCTGGGGAGCCGCGGCCGCAGTGGGCGCGGCGGCAGGCCCGCTCCTGGGCGGCGTGCTCGTCGACATCACCGGGTGGCAGGGTCTGTTCTGGATCGACGCCGCGGTGGCCGTGGTCTGCATGGTGTTGACCTTCGCGACGGTGACGGAGTCGCGCGACCCCGACCGACCCCGATCGATCGATCTCGCGGGCACGGTGCTCGTCGCGCTCACGCTGACGCCTCTGATCCTCGGCGTCTCGAAGAGCGGCGAGTGGGGATGGCTCTCCGTGGCCACCCTCGGGTGCTTCGCGATCTCGGTCGCGGCCGGGTTCGGGTTCATCGCCGTCGAGAGGAGGGTCGCCGTGCCGCTGCTCGACCTGGCGCTGCTCCGCAACCGGGTCCTCGTCGGCTCGACGGTGGCGATCCTCATCGGCGCCGGCACCATCAACGGGCTGATGTACTTGCTGAGCCTGTACTTCCAGAACCCCGCGGTGCTCGACTTCAGCCCGCTCCAGGCGGGGCTGGCCACGCTGCCGGCGACGGTCGGACTGGTCGTGGTGGCCCCTTTGGTGCCACGCCTGGCCGCGAGGTTCGGGGGGCGGCAGACGGTCGGCATCGGGTTCGCCCTGACCACGGCGGGGTTCGTGGTCGTGGGCTTCGTGGACGACTCGTGGAAGTACGCCGCCTTCCTGCTTCCGCTGATCGCCATCGCCGTCGGGATGGGCCTGTCGAACGGTCCGTCGTCCTCGGCGGCGACCGCGGCCGTGCCCGAGAACCAGGTCGGCGGCGCCTCCGGCGTCTCCAACATGGCGCGGTACGTGGGAGCGGCGGTCGCGACGGCGCTGGCCGCCACGATCTACGGCACCCGGATCGACGACCGGACCGCCGCCGGAGCGTCGCCGGGCGAGGCGCTCGCGTCCGGACTGGCCGCGGCCGCCTGGATGATGGCGATCTTCAGCTTCCTGGGCGTCCTGATGGCGGTCGTCATGGGCAGGCACCGCGCGCCGGTCGGGACGCTGGACGACGCAGCGGCGGCGGCGGCGGCACATACCCACACGCTCCCGACCTCCGCCACCACCGGGCGAGACGTCACCGCGGACGCCTGAGCGGACACCCGTCACCCCCAGCGGGTGATGACTGCACCATCGTCGCCGACCAGCGTAGGAAGGGCCCGAGGAGGACGCGATGACCACGACCCAGCCGGCGCCACCGGCGCCGTTCACGAACGAGGACTTCGCAGCGCGGATGCGCCGTGTCCTGGCCGATGCCGCACGTGCGGAGCTGGACGGGATCCTGGTCACCCCGGGGCCGGAGCTGGTGTGGCTCACCGGCTACCAGCCCACGGCGATCACCGAGCGGCTGACCGTGCTGGTTCTCCGCCACGACCAGGATCCGACGCTGTTGGTGCCGACCCTGGAGCGACCGGACGCCGAGGCGGCCGTGGGGGCTCCGAGCCTCTCGATCGTCGACTGGGCCGACGGCGAGGACCCGTTCGCGAGGGCGGGCGCCTACCTGTACGCGGGCGCCACCATGGCGATCTCGGACTCGGCCTGGGCCCTGCACCTGCTCGGGCTGCAGGATGCCGTGCCCGGCTCGTCGTATCGTTCGCTGACGCAGAGTCTGCCGATGCTGCGGGCGGTCAAGGACGACAACGAGCTGGCCCGGCTGAGGGCGGCGGGTGCCGCCGCGGATGCGACGTACGAGCAGATCCTCGGAGTGCGCTTCGCCGGCCGGAAGGAGACCGACGTCGCGGCAGACCTGGCCCGGATGCTGCGCGAGTTCGGGCACGAGCAGGTCGACTTCACCGTCGTCGGCTCCGGCCCGAACGGCGCGAACCCGCATCACGAGGCCGGCGACCGGACCATCGAGCCCGGCGATGCGGTCGTGCTCGACTTCGGCGGCCTCATGTACGGCTACGGCTCGGACACGAGCCGCACAGTCTGTGTCGGTGAGCCGTCGGCCCTGGTGAGCGAGGTGCACGAGGTCGTGCGGCGTGCGCAGCAAGCAGGCGTCGAGTCGGTCCGGCCGGGTGTCGCCTGCCAGGAGATCGACCGGGCGGCCCGGAAGGTGATCACGGACGCCGGGTACGGCGAGCGGTTCATCCATCGCACCGGCCACGGCATCGGCACCACGACGCACGAGCCGCCGTACATGATCGAGGGCGAGGAGCAGCCGCTGGTCCCGGGGATGTGCTTCTCGGTCGAGCCGGGCATCTATCTGCCCGGGGAGTTCGGTGTCCGGATCGAGGACATCGTCACGGTCACCGAGTCGGGCGGTGAGCGGCTGAACAACACCCGACGCGACCTCCGCGTCGTCGAGTGACCGAACGCCCTCCCAAGGGGGTGTTCGGGCTCCGCCGCCTCCGTCGTTCCTCCGCCCGGACCCGGATCAGCAGATCACCCGTTGCGGGTGAACCCGTTCGCCCCGGGCCGTCCCTAACCTCGGCGTGATCTCGTGGTCCGGCCGATGGAGGCGGAGATGTTCAGTAGCTCGACGTACCGAGGCACAGCATGAGTACCGCCGACGTACCCGCCGACGGCGCTGCCGCGGTCCCCACCGCTCGATCCCGGGTGGAGGCCAAGCAGTGGATCTCGTGGGTCGCTCTGGCGATGATGACCACGAGCTCCGTGGCGAGCCTGCGGGCCGCGCCGACGATGGCGGTCTACGGCCTGGCGTGCGTCTTCCTGTACCTGCTGCCCGCGGTCGTGTTCCTGCTGCCGACGTCTCTGGTGTCGGCAGAGCTGGCGTCGGGCTGGGAGGGTGGCGTCTACCGGTGGGTCTCGGAGGGCATCTCCAAGCCGATGGGGTTCTTGGCCGTGTGGTGCCAGTTCGCGATGACGATCTTCTACTACCCCAGCCTGCTGGGGTTCGTCGCGAGCACGCTCGCCTACGTGTTCAACCCCGAGCTGGCCAGCAGCGGCGTGTGGACCGCCGCGGTGATCATCGTCGTCTACTGGTCCGGCGTGTGGATCTCCTCGCGAGGCACGACCGGAGTGGCGGGGCTGGCCAGTGGTGGGCTGATCATCGGCACCCTGATCCCGGGCGTCGTGCTGGTGGTGCTCGGCATCGTCTTCCTGGGGCAGGGCAACCCCTCTGCGGCCCCGATGGATTCCAGTCACCTGCTGCCGGCGTGGGCCGGACTGTCCAGCCTCGTGCTGATCGTGAACAACTTCCTGTCGTACTCCGGCATGGAGATGAACGCCGTCCACGTGTCGTCCTTGAGGAACCCGGGGAAGGAGTTCCCCAAGTCGATGTTCCTCGCGATGGGTCTGGTGCTCGCGATCTTCATCCTGCCTGCGCTGGCGATCAGCTGGGTGGTGCCCGCCAAGGAGCTGTCCCTCACCGCCGGAGTGATGCAGGCGTTCGACGCCGTGTTCGCCAACTTCGGCACCCAGTGGCTGACGCCGATCGTCGGGATCATGCTGGTGATGGCCTCGCTCGGCGGCATGCTGACCTGGCTGGCCGGGCCCTCCAAGGGTCTGTTGCTCATCTCGCGCCAGGAGGGGTACCTCCCGCCGTTCCTGCAGCGCCTGAACAAGAACGGCGTGCAGCAGAACATCCTGGTCGTCCAGGGCATCGTGACCACCCTGATCGGTCTGGCGTACGCGTTGATCCCGGACGTGTCCAGCGCCTACTGGATCTTCTCGGTGATCACGACCCAGGTGTACCTGATGATGTACCTGCTGATGTTCGTGGCCGCGATCCAGCTGCGCCGCAAGGATCCCGACCATCCACGCGGGTACCGCGCACCCATGCTGATCGGCATGTGCGGCGTCGGTTTCGCGGCCTCGCTGGCGGCGCTCCTGGTCGGGTTCATCCCGCCCTCGCAGTTCGCCTCCGGCAACCCCGCTGTGTACTTCGCGATCGTGGGCGGCGGCGCCCTCGGGCTCGGGCTGCTCGTGCCGTTCATCTTCTACCGGCTCCGCAAGCCCTCGTGGAAGCAGCCTGACGCCGGGGAGGTGGTCCCGTCATGAGCACGCCGGAGGAGAGCCAGAGCCCCCGCGAGCGGACCTGGATCTACATCGTCGTCGGTGCGATCAGCATCGTGCTCGTGGTCCTGGGGTTGGTCCTGTTCGACTCCGCGAAGGAGACCAAGGAGGCCGAGGCCAAGGCCGACCAGTACATCGCGGCCCTCGAGACGGTGGGTGTGCCGGCTCCGCCGCGCGACGAAGTGGTCCGTGTCCTCGGGAGTGACGGGGGAGCCACGTGCGACGACCCGAACGACGCGCTGAGTCGGGCCACGCTCAAGTCGGTGATGTCGAACGGCGCAGCGGGTCCGGGCATGCGGCCGGTGATCTTCGACCGGCGGTACCTCGCCGGCCAGCTGCTGATCCTCAAGATCTACTGTCCGGAGGAGCTGCCGAGCATGCAGAGCTTCGTGGACAAGCTGAAGTCCGGCGACGTGGCGCAGTGAGTGCGCAGTGAGTGACGTGGATCTGCGGGGGCGGATCGCCGAGCTGATGCCCCAGGCGCGCACCGAGCTCGCCGAGCTCGTCGCCATGAAGTCGGTGGCGGACCCCCGGCAGTTCCCGCCGGAGGAGTGCGAGCGCACCGCCCAGTGGGTCCTCGACCGGTTCGCCGAGATCGGGTTCACCGACGCCCACCTCGAGGAGACCGCCGACGGCAGCCGGGCCGTGGTCGGCTCCCGCGCCGGGACCGATCCCGCAGCACCGACGGTCCTCCTGTACGCGCACTACGACGTCCAGCCTCCCCTCGAGGAGGACGCCTGGCACACGCCGCCGTTCGAGCTGACCGAGGTGGACGGACGCTGGTTCGGCCGAGGAGCCGCGGACTGCAAGGGCAACATCGTGATGCACCTGGTGGCTCTGCGGGCCCTCGGTGAGCAGGTGGGGGTCAACCTGAAGCTCGTCGTCGAGGGCTCCGAGGAGCAGGGCACCGGCGGGCTCGAGGCGTTCGTCGTGGACCACGCCGACCTGCTGCGCGCCGACGCGATCCTGGTCTGTGACACCGGGAACGCCGCGGTAGGGGTCCCCGCCGCGACCGTGAGCCTGCGCGGCATGGTCAACGTGGTCGTCACCGTCGAGGCGCTCGCGGGCGAGCTCCACTCCGGCATGTTCGGCGGCGCTGCACCCGACGCGCTCGCCGCGCTCGTGGCGATGCTGGCCACGCTCCGCGACCGCGAGGGCAACACCACCATCAAGGGGCTCGACAACACCCAGACGTGGACCGGTCAGCCGTACCCGCCCGAACAGTTCCGGACCGATGCCGGTGTCGTCGACGGTGCGTCACTCGTCGGCAGCGGAACCGTCTCGGACATGCTCTGGGCGCGTCCGGCGCTCACCATCCTCGGCATCGACTGTGCGCCGGTCGTCGGCTCGGCCTCGTCGATCACCCCGACCGCGGCGGCCCGGCTCAACCTCCGGATCCCGCCGGGGACGACCCCCGACGAGGCGCTGAGGGCCCTGGTCGAGCAGCTCCGCTCGGTCGCGCCGTGGGGGGTGACGGTGGGCGTCGAGACCGAGGCGATCGGCGCGCCGTTCCGCGCCGTCACCGACGGCCCCGCCTTCCGAGCGATCGACGACGCCATGCAGGAGGCGTACGGGCGACCGATGGCCGCTCTCGGCCAGGGCGGGTCGATCCCGCTCTGCAACGTCTTCGCCGACACCTACCCGGACGCGGAGATGATCCTGATGGGGGTCGAGGAGCCGCAGTGCCTCATCCACGCCCCCAACGAGAGCGTGGACCCGCACGAGATCGCCTCGATGGCTCTCGCCGAGGCGCTGTTCCTGCAGGACTACGGGAGCCGACACGACCACGCTCACCCGTGAGCGTGGTCGACGTCGTCGGCGTGGTGCGGGACCTCGCCGGTGACTGAACCGGCGAGCCGGCCGACTCGCCGATCCGGACGACGACAGGAAGCCCTCCATGTGCCGTTGGGTCGCCTACTCCGGTGCACCCGTGCGCCTGGAGGATCTGCTGTTCACCCCGGAGAACTCGCTGGTGATCCAGAGCCAGCACTCGAGGCTCGGCGCCACCACCACGAACGGCGACGGCTTCGGGGTCGGGTGGTACGGCGCCGAGGAGACGCCCGGCGTCTTCCGCAGCACCGAACCCGCCTGGAACGATCGCAACCTCCGTGAGCTCTCGGCCCTCGCCCACTCGAGGCGGGTGTTCGCCCACATCCGGGCCTCGACCGGGTCCCCGGTGCAGCAGACCAACTGCCACCCGTTCCGGCACGGGAGCCGCCTCTGGATGCACAACGGTGCTCTCATGGGCTTCCCGACGATGAAGCGGGACCTCGCCTTCGCGGTCGACCCGGCCCTGTTCTCCGAGATCGAGGGGTCCACCGACTCGGAGATGCTGTTCTTCCTCGCGCTCACGTTCGGCCTGGAGGAAGACCCGCCGACCGCGGTCGCCCGAGCCGTCGGGCTGGTCGAGCAGATCGCACAACGGCACGGGATCCCGGAGCCGGTCCAGATGACCGTGGCGACCACCGACGGTGACACGACCTGGGCCTTCCGCTACTCCAGCGCCCACGCGTCGCGGTCGCTGTTCCACAGCGCCGACGTCTCGACGTTGCGCGACCAGTACCCCGACAACCCCGTCCTGCAGGAGCTCTCCGGCGATGCTCGACTCGTGGTGTCCGAGCCCCTGGGGGATCTCCAGGGTGCCTGGCGTGAGGTGCCGGAGTCGTGCTGCGTCATCGTGCACGGCGCGGAGGAGGAGCTCCGTCCCTTCGCCCCCACGGCCCCGTAGCCGCTGCGTGCGGCGTGGGGCCCGCCGAGCCCCGTGAGGGGGCTGGCTGTAGGCTGGCTGCTGCAAGAGCCCATGTGCTCGCGTGCTCTGGGGGCGGTGGAACTCCGCACCGGCGGTGAAAGTCCGCGACCCGGTCGCAGCCAGTGACCGGTTGACCAGGTGGAACTCCTGGACCGACGGTCAAAGTCCGGATGGGAAGCGCACGCACACTCATGGCCCGGCTCGACCTCCGTGGTCGAGCGGTTTCGGCCACGAGTGCGGCCCCGGAGTCCGCGACCGGACCCGAGGGACGCGATGACCTTCAGCGACACGGAGCGATCGGCGATGCGCCGCGCCCTGGAGCTGGCCGCGAGTCCCGGCCTACCCCTCGGACCCAACCCGCGGGTGGGATGCGTCCTCATCGACGCCGCCGGGCGCACCGTGGCCGAGGGCTTCCACCGGGGCGCCGGTCATCCTCACGCCGAGGTCGACGCCCTCACCCGGGCCGGCGACTCCGCGCGGGGCACCACCGCCGTGGTGACCCTCGAGCCCTGCAACCACACCGGACGCACCGGACCGTGTGCGCAGGCGCTGATCGCGGCCGGGGTACGCCGCGTGGTCGTGGCCCAGCGCGACACCAACCCGGTCGCCGTCGGCGGCGCCGAGTCGCTGCGGGCCGCCGGCGTCGACGTCGAGACCGGCCTGCTCGCCGACGAGGCTCGGGCCCTGAACCAGGTGTGGACCTTCGCGGTCGAGCACGGTCGCCCGTTCGTGACCTGGAAGGTGGCGACCACCCTCGACGGGAGGATCGCGGCCGTCGACGGCAGCAGCCGCTGGGTGTCCAGCCCGGCCGCTCGCCTGGACAGCCACCGGCTCCGCACGGTCTGCGACGTGATGCTGGTCGGCACCAACACCGTGGCGGTCGACGACCCTCACCTCACCGCCCGAGATCCGCAGGGCCGGCCCCTGCCCGTCCAGCCCCTGCGGGCGGTGATGGGGGAGCGCGACCTCGATCCGGACCGCCGGGTCTTCGACAGCGCGGCCGAGACCGTCCGGCTGCGCACCCGCGACCCCGAGTCGGCTCTCAAGGAGCTCTTCGCCCGCGACCGCCAGCACGTCCTCCTCGAGGGCGGGCCGACGCTCGCCGCGGCGTTCGTGTCGGCCGACCTCGTCGACGAGGTCGTCGCCTACCTCGCGCCGATGGTGCTGGGCGCCGGGCTCTCGGCGGTCGGCGACCTGGGAATCACCACGATCTCCGCGGCGCTCCACCTCCCGGTCACCGGGGTGACCGTCCTGGAGCCGCTGAACGACGGGGACGACGTCAACGTACGGATCACCATGAGCCGGGCCGCGGCCCGGTCGGAAGGAGACTGAATTGTTCACCGGGATCGTCGAGGAGCTCGGCACCGTGGAGGCCCTCGAGCGGCAGTCGGACGCCGTCCGTCTGACCGTGCGGGCGGCCACCGTGCTCGAGGACACCGGCTCGGGTGACTCGATCTCCGTCAACGGCTGCTGCCTGACGGTGGCGGAGCGCACGGAGGCGACGTGGACCGCGGACGTGATGGCGGAGACCCTGGCCAGGACCGGGCTCGGAGTGCTGGCCGCGGGCGACCGGGTCAACCTCGAGCGCGCGGTCACCGCGGGCACCCGCCTCGGCGGGCACCTGGTGCAGGGCCACGTCGACGCCCTCGGGCACGTCGTACGCCGTGAGCCGGGCGAGCACTGGGACGTCGTCACGGTCGCGATGCCACGCGAGCTCGCGCCCTACCTCGTCGACCAGGGCTCGGTCACCGTCGACGGGGTGAGCCTGACCGTGGTCGAGGCCGGCGAGGACGAGTTCACGGTGAGCCTGATCCCCGAGACCCTGCGGCGTACGACGCTCGGCTTCCGCGAGCCGGGCGACCCGGTCAACCTCGAGGTCGACGTGATCGGGAAGTACGTCGCGCGCCAGCTGGAGCTGCGGGAGGCGATCGTCCGATGAACATCCTGCAGTGGCTCTACGACGCCCAGGTCACCATCGCCGGGCACCCGATCACCTGGCGCGAGATCCTCGGCAACGGGTTCGGCTTCGCGTCCGCGATCGGCGGGCTGCGCCGTCGCGTCTGGACGTGGCCGGTGGGCATCATCGGCAACGTCCTGCTGTTCAGCGTCTTCATCGCCGCGACCTTCGAGCAGGACGCGCAGCAGCCGCTGTTCGGTCAGGCCGGGCGACAGGTGTTCTTCGTGATCACCAGCATCTACGGCTGGTGGCGGTGGCACCAGGTGAAGTCGCACCGGAGCCCCGACGCGCCGGCGATCACGCCGCGCTGGGCGACGATGGGCGAGCGGATCGGCTATCTGCTGGTGTGGGTGGCCGGCGTCCTGGTCTGCCAGCAGGCCTTCGCCGAGATCGGCGCCGGCTGGCCGGCTCCCCGTTGGTACTACTGGTGCGACGCCTGGATCTTCGTCGGCTCCATGGTCGCGACGTACGCGATGGCGCGCGGCTGGAACGACTTCTGGCTGGCGTGGATCGCCGTCGACCTGGTCGGCGTACCCCTGCTCTGGCACAGCCACTACTACCCGACCGCGATCCTGTACGTCTTCTACGGCGGCCTCGTGATCTGGGGATTCGTCGTCTGGCTGCGCGCCTCCCGGCGCGAGCAGCCCGAGCTCGAGGAGGCTCTGGTATGACCCCCGTTTCCGACATCAGGCTGGACACGATCGAGCGAGCGCTCGCCGACGTGGCCGCCGGCAGGCCGGTGGTCGTCGTCGACGACGAGGACCGCGAGAACGAGGGCGACCTCATCTTCGCGGCGGCCAGGGCGACGCCGGAGCTGATGGCGTTCACGATCCGGCACACGTCGGGGGTGATCTGCGTGCCCATGCCGGCCGAGATGCTCGACCGGCTCGAGATCCCGTTGATGACGCCGCACAACCGAGACCGGATGCGCACCCAGTTCACGATCTCCGTCGATGCCCGCGACGGGGTCACGACGGGCATCAGCGCCGCCGACCGAGCGCACACCGCCCGGGTGCTCGCGGACTCGGCCACCGAGCCGTGGGAGGTGACGCGTCCCGGCCACGTCTTCCCCCTGCGCTACCGCGAGGGCGGGGTGCTGAGCCGCCGGGGTCACACCGAGGCGGCGGTGGACCTGGCCCGGCTCGCGGGGCTCACGCCGGTCGGCGTGCTGGTCGAGATCGTCAACGACGACGGCAGCATGAAGCGCGGACCGGACCTGCGTGACTTCGCCGACGAGCACGGTCTGGCCATGATCTCCATCGACGACCTGGTCCGCTACCGCCACCGCACCGAGCACCTCGTCGAGCGGGTCGCGGAGACCCGGCTGCCGACCCGGCACGGCGAGTTCACGGCGTACGGGTATCGCTCGACGATCGACGACTCCGAGCACATCGCGCTGGTGTACGGCGACATCGGCGGCGCCGAGCCGGTGCTCACCCGGGTGCACTCCGAGTGCCTGACCGGTGACGTGTTCGGGTCGCAGCGGTGTGACTGCGGGCCGCAGCTCGACGAGGCGCTCGAGCGCGTCGTCGACTCCGGCCGCGGGGTCGTGGTCTACCTGCGCGGCCACGAGGGTCGCGGCATCGGCCTGGTCGCCAAGCTCGAGGCGTACGCCCTCCAGGACGCCGGCCGCGACACCGTCGACGCCAACCTCGACCTCGGTCTGCCGGCGGACGCGCGCCACTACGGCGCCGCGTCGCAGGTGCTGCGCGACCTGGGTGTGACCCGCGTCCAGCTCCTGACCAACAACCCCGACAAGTCCGCGGCGCTGTCCGACTTCGGGATCACCGTGGATGCTCAGGTCCCGCTCACGCCACGGCCGAACCCGCACAACCTGCGCTACCTGCGGACCAAGCGCGACCGGATGGGGCACCGGATCCCCGACCTCCCCGGTGACGGCACCACCACCGGCGGCGACCACCACGGGGTCGCTCGGTGAGCGGTGCCGGGGCTCCGACCGACGAGCCGCTCGACGGCAGCGACCTGAGTGTCGGCGTGGTCGCGGCGCGCTGGCACGCCGAGGTGATGGACGGTCTGCTCGGCGGCGTCCGCCGCGCGCTCACGGCGTACTCCGTGACGGAGGTGACCGAGGTGCGCGTGCCCGGCACGTTCGAGCTGCCGGTCGTCGCGGCGGAGCTGGCGCGCACCCACGACGCCGTGGTCGCGCTCGGCGTGGTGGTCCGTGGCGGCACGCCCCACTTCGAGTACGTCTGCTCCGCCGCGACGGACGGTCTCACCCGGGTCGCGCTCGACACCGGGACCCCGGTCGGCTTCGGCGTCCTCACCTGCGACGACGACGAGCAGGCGCTGGCTCGGGCCGGGCTCGAGGGGTCGACCGAGGACAAGGGCTATGAGGCGACCGCCGCCGCCGTGCACACCGCCCTCACCCTCCGGGAGATCCGGGACGCACACGACCGCTGAGCCGACCCGGACTACCCCTTCCAGTCCTCGCGCAGCAGGGCGTAGGTGACACCGTCGATCCAGCCGTGGTCGCGGTGCAGGGAGTCGGCACGGGTGAGGGCCTCGCGGGTCATCCCGAGCCGCTCCATCACCCTCAGCGACGGCGTGTTGTCGGCGAACGCGTTCGCCGTGAGGCGGCGTACCCCGAGCTCCTCGAAGCAGATCCGCACCAGCTCCGCCATCGCTTCCGTGACGTAGCCCGAACCCTGGTGGTCGGGCGACAGACACCACCCGATCTCGGCCTGTGCCTGCTTGCCGGCCTCCATCACCTCGGCCTGCGCCCACGCGTCCTCGACGTGCAGGTACAGGTCGCCGATCACGGTCCCGTCGACCTCCATCACCAGCATCCGGTCGACCGCGCCGGACCTGCCCAGCCGCAGCAGCCAGTCGTCGTACGACGTCGGGAGGTCGGGCATCCACTCGGCCACCTCGGGCAGCGAGCGGACGGCGAAGACGGCGGGCAGGTCGGCGGTGGTGGCCGGGCGGATGGTCATCCGGTCGGTGCGTCGGGGCCAGGAGATCCGGTCGAAGGTCACGGCGACACCCTCCCGGGCGGCACCATGTCGGTCAACGCGGTTTCGAGTGCCATTCCTCGGCGAGGACCGCGGCCTCGATCCCGTCCACCCAGCCCAGGTCGCGGTGCAGGGAGCCGCGACGGGTTCGACCCTCGATCCGCATCCCGATCCTGTCCATGACCCGGAGCGAGGAGGCGTTGTCGGCGAAGGCGCCGGCGACGACGCGGCGCAGGCCCAGGTCCTCGAAACAGATGCGGAGCACCTCGGCCGCGGCCTCGGTCGCGTACCCCTGCCCGCCGTACGCCGGGTCGAGCAGCCAGCCGATCGCCGCCTGGGTGCCCTCGGCCCGCTCCCGCACCTCGATCTGCGAGTACGGCGCCTCCACGCCCACGAACAGGTCGCCGATGATCGTGCCGCCCAGCCCGATGACCAGGGTCGATTCGAGCCGCTCGGGTGTGCCGTAGCGCCCGACATAGTCCTGGTACGACGCCGGCCGCCCGGTCAGCCAGTGGGTCACCTCGGGGATGGCGCGGATCTCGTAGAGCCGCCCGAAGTCGGCCGGCGTGACCGGCCGGATCAGCAGGCGCTTCGTGCGCACCGGCCAGGTCACCCGGTCGAACGGGCCGGCACCCGGCGTGCTCTCGCTCATGCGGCCACCCTGGACGGGGTGCGTGGGCGGGGTCAATCGACAACTACCCTGCTTCCGTGAAGACGTTCGAGCAGCTGTGGGTCGAGCTCGCCGACAAGGCCGAGCACCGACCGGCAGGTTCCGGCACGGTGGCCGCGCTCGACGCCGGCGTGCACGCGATCGGCAAGAAGCTCGTCGAGGAGGCGGCCGAGTCCTGGATGGCGGCCGCGCACGAGACCCCCGAGCGCACCGCCGAGGAGCTCAGCCAGCTGCTGTACCACGCACAGGTGCTCATGCTCGCCTCCGGACTCACCCTCGACGACGTCTACGCCCGCCTGTGAGAACCCGATGACCACCTCGACGTCCGCCCGCAACGACCTGCTCCGGGTCGCCGTCCCCAACAAGGGGGCGCTGACGCCGTCCGCCACCGACATGCTCCGCGAGTCCGGCTATCGGACGCGCCTGGACACCAAGGAGCTGACCCTGGTCGACGCCGAGAACGGCGTCGAGTTCTTCTACCTGCGCCCCCGCGACATCGCCCTGTACGTCGGCGAGGGCACCCTCGACGTCGGGATCACCGGCCGCGACCTGCTGCTCGACTGCGGCGCGAAGGCCGAGGAGGTGCTGGGGCTCGGATTCGGGCGCAGTACGTTCCGGTTCGCCGGCCCGAGCGGCCGCTACACCGACGTCACCCAGCTGCAGGGCACCCGCATCGCCACGTCGTACGTCGGGATCGTGCGGCAGTACCTCGCCGAGCGGGGCATCGACGCCACGGTGAACCGCCTGGACGGGGCCGTCGAGTCGAGCGTGCAGCTGGGTGTCGCCGACGTGATCGCCGATGTGGTCGAGACCGGCAGCACCCTGGCGCGGGCCGGTCTGGAGATCTTCGGCGACGCGATCCTGGAGTCCGAGGCCGTGCTGGTGACCCGAGCGGGCGCCTCGCCGGCCGGTCTCGACGTGTTCCGACGGCGGCTGGAGGGAGTGATGGTCGCGCGGACCTACGTGATGATGGACTACGACATCCCCGAGAACCGGGTGGCCGAGGCGGTCGAGATGACGCCCGGCATCGAGAGCCCCACGGTCTCGCCGCTCCATCGAGAAGGCTGGGTGGCGGTGCGCGCGATGGTCCCGCGCGCCGGCGCCCACCGGGTGATGGACGAGCTGTGGACCATCGGGGCCAGGGGAATCCTGGTGACCGACATCCATGCCTGCCGTCTCTGAGCCCACGCTGCCGCACACCTGGCGTCCGCTCGGCGTGCGACTGGCGGTCGTGTTCTTCGGCGGCCTGCTGCTCGTGGTCTGCGTCGCCGGATGGGTCGCGGTCGGGCCCGAGGTGCGCGGCCGGGTGACGCCGTACCAACAGGCGACGCTCGTGCTGATCGCCGCCGCGGGAGCCGCGGTCCTCTGGGGACTGATGCGCTGCCGGATCTCGGCGACCGAGCACGGCCTGCTGCTGGTCAACGGCTTCCGGCGCCACTCCTACGACTGGCCCGAGGTGCTCGCGGTGCACCTGCCGAGGGGGGCGCCGTTCGCGGTCCTGGACCTGGCCGACGGCACGAGCATCCAGACACTGGCGATCCAGTCCTCCGACGGCGATCGGGCCAAGGTGGCGGTGCTCCAGCTGAGGTTGCTGCTCGAGCGCACCGCCGCCCAGTCACTCGAGCGACCGGATCCCCCAGGAGACTGACAGCTCGTCGCCCCGCTCGCCGGCCGGCGCCAACGTGACCAGGTCGCGACCGCTGCGGAACGCGTCCGGCGGCGCCGTCATCGGCTCGACGGCGAGCGCCTGCCGCGGCGGGTCCCATCCGTCGTCCGCGCTGAACACCATCAACCACGGGTGGTGCCGATCGACCCAGAGAGCGGCGCCCCGGCCCGTGGCCGGGTCTCGGACCGAGGTCGTGGCTACTCCGGCGGCATCGCGCTCGAGGTCGCCGAACGCGTGGTCGAGCCGGGTGTCTCGCAGCGGGCGCGCCACCCGGAAGTCGTACGGCGTCCCCGTGACGTCCTCCTCGCCGACCGGGAGCTGCCGCTCGTCCGGGAGCAACCGGAGCGACGCCGGGAGGGTCAGCTCCCAGTCGTCCACCGGACCGGTGCCGACGGTCAGGTAGGGATGCGCGCCCGACGCGTACGGCGCGGGCCGGTCGCTGAGGTTGGTCGCGGTCTGGGTCACCGTGAGCCCGTCGGCCGACAGGTCGTAGAGCACGTGCAGGTCGACCGTCCACGGATAGCCGGACTGCGCCATGGACCGGTAGCTCAGGGACACCGAGCTCACGGCATGCTCCTCCGGCGTCCAGGCGGCCCACCGGACCAGCCCGTGGGACGCGTTCTGCCGGGCGGGTTCGGTCAGGCCGAGCTGGAGGTCGCGCCCGTCGAAGGTGTACCTGCCGTCGCGGATGCGGTTGGGCCAGGGCATGAGCAGCTGTCCACGGGCGGCTGCCGACATCTCGTCCTCGCCGAACCCGTGCACCAGCGGCCGGCCGTCGTACTCCAGGACGCGCAGCGTCGCCCCGCACTCGGTGACGACGGCGCGATAGCCCGCGGCCGCGATCTCGAACTGGTCTCCCGACGGCGCCGTCATGGGGCCGGACACTAGTCCGCCGAGCCCGTTCTCGACCGGTCCGGGAGGGGCTCAGCCCGGAATTCGCCGAAGAAATCGGCCCGCCCCGCCGGCGCCGTCCGATTCTGGCTCCGCGTCTGACCTACCACCGACCGCCCCCGATCACCCCGGCAGCGTCCCGACCCGGCCGTCGAGCACGACGTCGGCCCGCTCGCGTGTGCCCTCCCGGGTGAACAGCGCCTGCTCGTCCTCCGCCCAGCGCCGCCAGTGCTCGGACACGGCGTCGCCGTCGCGCTCGAGACCCCGGGCCATCCGCAGCTCGAACGGCACCTCGACCCACGCCAGCACGGTCGTCAGGTCGGCGTACGCGCTCGCTCCGGACCCCACTCCCTCCAGCACCAGAAGCGGCGCCGGCGGGACGAGCACGGTCTCGGCCCATGCGTTGCCGGGCCAGTCCCAGCGTCGGTACGAGCCCGAGAACCCCTCGGCGAGAGGGCGGAGGAGCGAGTGGAGCTGCTGGTCGACGCGCGCGAGCCCGCCCCAGCCCTCGAACAGGTCATCCATGTGGACGACGGCGGTGCCTCCGGCGAGCGAGGCGATTTCCGCGGCGAGCGTCGTCTTCCCTGATCCGGCCGGCCCGTCGACGCAGATCAGCCGGCCGGCTCCGAGAGTCGGCTGCCGCGAGCGGGCCAGCTCCAGTACGCGTGCCGCGTTGCTCACGGCCCCGTCACCAGGCGTTCCCGCAGCCCCGGTACGTCGGGACCTCGTCGACGAACCCGTCCCCAGCCAGCAGTCGCACGGTGTTGGTGTGCTCGAACAGCTCGCCGGACTTCGCGTGCCGGAACCACACCAGGTCGCCGATCCGCAGCAACGCCGCCGGATGCCCGGTCAGCGGGGTCTGTACCTCACCCGCGCCTTCGAGCGAGGTCAGGTGGAGCCCGGGCGGGGCCCAGGGGATCGGCGCGCGATCGGCGCCGACGGCCCCCGACGCGATGAACCCGCCGCCGTGCACGGTCGCCATCGCCTCGGTGGGGTGCCGGGTGACCGGCAAGCCGTAGAACGCCGCCGGGCGCGGTGCGAACGACTGGTAGTGGTCGAAGAGGCCGGGCACCAGGAGACCCGACCCCGCCGCGATCTCCGTGACCGCGGCGTCGGCCGACGTGGCCTCGACCGAGCCGGACCCTCCGGCGTTCCAGAACTCCAGCTCCACCAGCTCGGCCAACCGGTCCGCGATCACGCGCCGGCGCTCGGCCAGCTGGCTCATCGAGGCCGCCTTGAGCCGGCGTACGACGAGCGACCGAGCGCGCTGCGACGGCACGTCGTCCGGCACGCCCGCGACCTGTCCCTCGTACGTCATCACTCCGACCAACGCGAAGCCGGCTCGCTCGGTGATGTGCCGAGCGAGCCTCACGACGTCCTCGATGTCGTGCACGGGCGAGCGCTTCGGGCCGACGTGCTGGCCACCGAGCCGCAGGCCGGCGTCGATGTCGAGCGCCACCCGCACCCGCACCGCGTGGGACGACCGGATGGAGTCGACGACGTCGAGCTGGGCGACGTCATCGACCATCAGGGTCACCCGCGAAGCGGTGGAGGGTGACGCGACGAGCTCGGCCAACGCGGCGCGGTCGACGGTCGGGTAGGCGATCACCACGTCGTCGGTGATGCCCTGGCGCTCCAGCCACAGCGCCTCCCGCAACGTGTAGGCGAGCACGCCGTGGAAGCCCGGGTGAGCCAGTGCCCGCTCGATCAGAGCGGGCACCCGCACCGACTTCGAGGCCAGTCGGATCGGCTTGGCGCCGGCGCGCCGGACCAAGTCCGCGGCGTTCGCGTCGAACGCGTCGAGGTCGACGACCATCAGCGGGGTCGGAGGCGGCGGGTCGAGTGCCGCGACGGCGGCGGAAAGCCGCGCCCACAGGCGGTTCCGGGCGACGTGGGAGTCGCCCGTCGTCTCACGACCCATCAGGAGATGCCGCGCTTCTTGAGGATCGCCTGGATCTCCGCCATCTCGTCGTCGATCAACGGGTCCGTTGCCGTGGTGGCCGCGACCGCCTTCGGCTTGTCCTTCGGCTTGTCGACGCCGCGCCGGGACTTCTTGGGCTTCGGCTCGACCCGGCGTGACACCAGGTTCGCCCCGCCGATCAGCACCAACGCCACCACGAAGACGATCACACCGAGCCACACCATGGGGCTGAAGACGAGGCGGGTGAACCAGTGCGCGAAGGCGTCGGTCACCTCGCCGAACACCTCCAGGAGTCCGGTCATCCACGCGGCGAGTGGCAGCAGCGTGATTCCGGCGGCACGGACCGCAGCGGTCACGCCGCGGTGTCGGAGCGCCCACCACGTGTAGATGCCGCCGAGCACCGTCAGCGACAGCGCCAGCGCACCCCAGGAGACGTCGTCCACGGGTCCAGCCTAGGCACATGACACCATCGAGAACATGCCCGAGGAGCAGTCCGATGCCGGACGCCGGATCCCCGACCCCGGCTTCGCGGGCGATGACGGCACGGGCGACCCGGCGCTGCGCGCTGCGCTGGGCGCCTACGCCGCCGACCCGGCGCGACAGATCGACGTGCTCGTCGCGCTGCCTGCAGCGCGGCTCCTGGTGCCCGTCGTCGCCGTCCTCGGCGAGGTCGAGGTCGACGAGAGTGGCCTGGCGCACGACAAGACCAGCGACATGGCCACCGCCCTGCTCACCGGTCGCGACGGGCGGCAGGCGCTGCTCGCCTTCACCGGCCTCGACACCCTCGCGGCCTGGCGACCGGACGCCAGACCCGTGCCGGTGACGGCCGCGGTCGCGGCTCGCTCCGCGATGCAGGAGGGGGCCGCGGCACTCGTCCTCGACCTGGCCGGGCCCACGTCGTACGCCGTGGAGGGACAAGCGCTGGAGGGTCTCGCGCGCGGGTGGGCGCTGGTCCGGACGGACGGCGGGCTGGCATGGAGGGAGCCCTCGCCGGGGCCGGCCGCTGCGGAATAGGCGCCCGCCCGGGAGAGTTGTTACCCTGGTCACCGACCGATCGGGCCCGTGGCCGTGATGGCGGCAGGCTCGGTCCGACAAGTGGAGGCTCACTCCCACCCGCACCGACCGAGCCAGGTCGTCGGGTCCGGTCCGCACCGAACGGTGTGTGACACCTGGTCACAGGTGTTCGCGTACCCCGGTGCGATCCAGGAGCCCCCATGCGTCGCGCGGGGGCTCTCGTCGTATGAGGGCAGGGCTCCCGACGGCGACCAGGGTCACTCAGCCACACGACACTCCCGACAACATGGAGGACACATCAGCACCGAGCTACGCATCAACGACCGGATCCGGGTACCCGAGGTCCGGCTCGTCGGACCCAACGGCGAGACCGTCGGCATCGTCCCCACGGGCGAGGCCCTCAAGCTCGCTCAGGAGGCCGACCTCGACCTGGTCGAGGTCGCCCCGATGGCACGTCCGCCGGTCTGCAAGCTCATGGACTACGGGAAGTTCAAGTACGAGAACGCCCAGAAGGCCCGTGAAGCCCGGCGGAACCAGACGAACGTGATCATCAAGGAGATGAAGCTTCGTCCCAAGATCGACCAGCACGACTACGAGACCAAGAAGGGTCACGTCGTGCGGTTCCTGAAGGCCGGCGACAAGGTCAAGATCACCATCATGTTCCGCGGCCGCGAGCAGCACCGCCCCGAGCTGGGCTTCCGGCTGCTGCAGCGACTGGCCGAGGACGTCACGGAGCTCGGCTTCGTGGAGTCCGCGCCGAAGCAGGACGGCCGCAACATGATCATGGTGCTCGGCCCCCACAAGAAGAAGGCCGAGGCCAAGGTCGACATGCAGGCCGCCAAGGCCGAGCGGGCCGCCGCCCGGGCCGCCGACGAGGCCGAGGAACGCGCCGAGCGCACCGCCCACAACGCCGGGCACGCAGTGGCCCAGAAGAAGGAACGCGGGCGCAGCGAGAATCTTGATCCCGAGATCGAGGCGTGACGGAGTCACGTCTCGATCGAGAGGAACCAGGGATCAGTTGTTGACGTGGAACAGAGGCCGATGACCGAGCCCGGGCATCCGCCACATGAGTGTGGGCAGAGACAGTCAGCGGACTGACCGCCCCACCGCACGCCGTACGAAGAAGGAAGAGGAA
>DATAOY010000036.1:0-16557 GCA_036265495.1 Nocardioides sp.
AGCGAGATGATCACCGGCCTGGCCCTGGCCGAGACGACCCCCGGGCCGCTGATCATGGTCGTACAGTTCGTGGCCTTCGTGGGCGCCTATCACGACCCGGGGTCCCTCAACCCGTGGGTCGCCGCCATCCTGGCGTCGCTCCTGACCACCTGGGTCACCTTCGTGCCGTGCTTCGTGTTCGTCTTCGTCGGCGCACCCTACGTGGAACGGCTCCGCGGCAACCACGCACTGTCCGCGGCGTTGACGGGGATCATGGCGGCCGTGGTCGGCGTCATCGCGAACCTCGCGATCTACTTCGCCATCCACACCCTGTTCCGCGAGGTCAGCACGGTCACCTGGGGGCCGGTGGATCTGCAGGTGCCTCATCCGGGCAGCCTCAAGCCACTCTCGCTCGCGGTCGCTGCTCTCGCGGCACTCCTGGTCTTCCGCGCCAAGTGGTCCGTCCTGCGGACCCTGGGCGCCTGCGCCGCGGTCGGACTCGGCGCCGGAGTCATCGACCTCCTCGCGACCTGATCGACACGACTCCTAGGGCCCGTGTCTGCCGGAGTTGCCGGGATCGTCCCAGCGCCGCAGCAGCGCGTTCTTGGTCTCGTAGAACTCCCGCGGCCCGCTCCCGCCGCGGCTCCGCCACCGCAGCAGACCCCAGACCGCCACGGCCACCACTGCGACTCCGATCCAGAACCACATGTCCGCGTCCCCTCAGATTCCCGAGAGACCCGCTTCAGGGTACGCCGCTCGATGCTGGTGCAACGCAGGCGTGGGGACTGAGGTCCAGGCGTCCGCCCATCGCCATCAGGGACTCGGGACCAGCCCGGCGCCAGTGCATCCGGGGGCAGGTGGCGACGGCATCGTGCCCCCGACCTGGAGTGAGACGTGTGCCCGAGCTCCAGCGGCTGAGCGCCGACCACGCATCGGGCGTCCTCGCTTTCGAGCTGGCCAACCGGTCGTACTTCGCCGGGTTCATCTCGGACCGAGGCGACGAGTACTTCGAGCTTTTCGCCGACCGGCAGGCCGATGAGCGCGTGGAGCAGGACACCGGGGAGTGCGCGTACTACGTGCTCGTCGCGGACGACGGCTCGATCATCGGCCGGTTCAACCTGAGGAGCATCGAAAACGGCTCGCCCACCTCGGCCATCGGGTCGCCCAACAGGCCGCCGGTCGTGGCGTCGCGACGGCGACCGTCGACCGGCTGTGCCGGGACGCGGCGACAACCTTCGCCCTGCGCAGGATCCGGGCGGCCACGTCGGACGTGAACGTCGCCTCCTCGCCCTGCCCGGCCACCTCGACGATCGCGCCATCGACCGCCTCCACGACCTCTTCACCGACGACGTCGTCCACGACCAGACACCACTGGGCGGTCCCGCCCTGAACGGGGTCGAGGAGATCGGCGCCTCAGCCCGGAGCTCGGCGACCGGGACCCCGTTGCCCTGTCGCTCCGGCGTGAGCCGCTCCAGCCCTGACGGCAGCGCCTGTCGCATCCGCTGTCAGGAAGCCGGGCGCCGTCTCGTCAACCCCTCGTACCCACACGTTCTCGAAGGAGGAACACCATGAGCTCAGCGCTGGAGATCCTGCGCCGCGACTTCGGCGGCGACATCATCGAACCCATCGAGGCGGAGTACGAGTCGGCCAGCCGGACCGTGCTGGCAGCGGGAAGTCCGGCCGTGGTCCTGAGGCCCAGCAGCCTGGCAGACGTGCAGGAGGCGGTCGCCTTCGCGCGCGAGTCGGGATCGACGCTGTCCGTGCGGGGCGGCGGACACGGCTTCTCAGGCTTCGGCACCAACGACGGCGGCGTCGTGATCGACCTCGGCAGGCTGGCGAGCGTGGAGGTCGTCGACGAGGAGCGGCACATCGTGCGCGTCGGGGGTGGTGCGACCTGGGGTCAGGTCGCGGCCGACCTGGCCCCGCGTGGCCTGGGATTCTCGTCGGGCGACACCAAGTCCGTCGGCGTCGGTGGGCTGACCCTGACCGGCGGCATCGGCTGGAAGGTCCGCAAGCACGGACTGGCGCTGGACAACGTGGTCCGCGCCGAGGTGGTCACCGCCGACGGAGAGGTCGTGCTCGCGACGGCGGAGGAGAACCCGGAGCTGTTCTGGGCGCTCCGGGGTGGCGGAGGCAACTTCGGTGTCGTCACCGCCTTCGACTTCGTCATGCACCCCACGACGGACGTCCTCTTCGGCAAGATCTCGTTCCCGGCCGCGGAGGCTGCCACGGTCCTCCAGGGGTGGGCCCACTACTTCCGTACGGCGCCCGAGGAGCTCACCTCGAACGTCGTGTTCGCCAACCCGTTCCTGGGCGGTCCACAGGCGCCGGTCGAGGTCCTCGTCGCCTACGACGGCGACGACCCAGCGCTCGCGGCGTCGGCCATCGACCCGATCCGGCGCCTCGGCACGGTGCTCGACGACGACGTCGCGCTGACGCCGTACGCCGACACCCTCGAGGAGGGAATGATCCCGCCGCCGGGCATCCAGTTCCTGGCCCGGAGCGCCTTCGTCGACGCCGACTCGGCGCCCAAGGCGGTGCAGATCCTGGCCGAGCTCGGGGCGTCCGAGCGCTCGCCGATCATCGCGCTGCGCAGCGTCGGCGGCGCCGTGTCCCGGGTCCCCGAGGACGCCACGGCGTACGCCCATCGCGCGGCGCAGCTGATGATCGTGACCACCGTCGTCGGTCCGCCGCCGGCCGTCGAGGCGGCTCGGCCGGCGCTGGACGGCGTCTGGGAGACGCTGGCTCCGCACGTCTCCGGCGCCTACGCGAACTTCCTGACCGATGCCACCGAGAAGGAGGTCGCGACGGTCTACCCGACGCAGACCTACCGGCGGCTGGCCGCGGTCAAGCAGCGGTTCGACCCCGGCAACCTGTTCGCCCGCAACCTCAACGTCCGACCGGGCTGAGGCGGGTCGAGGACTACTTGATGCCCGTGCTCGCGATCGACTGCACGAACCACCGCTGACCGACGAGGAACAGCACGAAGACGGGGACCTGACTCAGCACGGTGGCGGCCATCAGCACCGGCCAGTTGGTGTAGTGCGCGCTGGTGAAGGTGGCGAGCCCGATCTGCACCGTCATCTTGCTCGGCGAGGCGATCACCACCAGGGGCCAGAGGAAGTCGTTCCAGACGGAGAGGAAGGTGAGCACGGCGACGGTGCTCAACGGTGGCCCCATCAGTGGAAGCAGGATGCTGCGCAGGATCCGGAGCCGTCCGGCACCGTCCATGAGGGCGGCCTCCTCGAGCTCGACGGGGAGCGACAGGAAGAACTGGCGCAGGAGGTAGATCCCGAACGGCGTGGCCAGGTTGGGCAGCACGAGTGCCGGCAGCGTGTCCACCAGGTGCAGGTGCTTGACGATGAGCAGCGTCGGGATCATCACGACCTGGAACGGCACCATCAGCGTGGCCAGGGTCGCGATGAACAGAATGCTGGAGCCGGGGAAGCGCAGCCGGGCGAACGCGTACCCGGCCATGCTGCACAGCACGAGGTTGCTCAGCACGCAGGTCACCGAGACGATCGCGCTGTTGACCAGCCAGTGCGCCATCGGCGAGTCGTGCCAGGCGGTGGCGTAGTTCGCCCAGTGCAGCGAGGAGGGAAGGCCCGGTGGGAACCGCCGGGTCTCCTCCAGGGTCGAGAGGCTGGTCAGGACCATCCAGACCAGTGGCGCGGCCATGAGCAGTGCCACCGGGACCAGAACAAGGTGCCAGGGCGACGGAGCCCGTCGGCGTCGACGCCGGGGCACCTGGGCGACCGTCATCGCCGCTCCCCCGCCGTGGAGGGGTCGCGCGTCAGCCGCAGCTGCACCAGCGTGATCAGGGCGATCACCGCGAACAGCACGACCGCGATCGCCGCCGCGTAGCCGGCGTGGAAGAACTGGAACGCCTGCTGGTACAGGTAGTAGACCACCACGGTCGTGGCATGCAGCGGTCCGCCCTTCGTGGTCACGTACACCTCGTCGAAGAGCTGCAGCGCGTTGATCGTGAGCCACACCAGCAGGAAGCCGGACACGGGTCGCAGCAGGGGGACCTCGATCCGCCAGAACGCGCCGCTCCGCGAGCACCCGTCCATCTGAGCGGCCTCGATCAGGTCCTGCGGGATCCCCTGCAGCGCAGCCAGGAAGATCAACGCCCCGAAGCCGACCCATCCCCAGACCGTCATGATCACCACGGCGAACAGGGCGCTGTGCGGCGACGAGAAGAACCCGGACGTCGGAAGACCCAACTTCGCCAGGATCGTGTTCACCAGTCCGTAGTCGGGATCCAGCAGCCAGGTGAAGATCACGCCGGTGGCGATCGTCGAGGTGACGACGGGCACGAACACCGCGAGCCGGTACAGCGTGATCCCCCGCACCCGGCGGTTGAGCGCGGCCGCAGCCAGCAGCGAGAGCACCAGGGTGATCGGCACGAACAACACGGTGTAGACCACGGTGTGCCTGACCGAGTCCCGGAAGACCGGGTCGTGCGCGAGCTGCCGGTAGTTGTCCAGGCCGGCCCACTGCCCCGGCGTCTGCAGGTCGTTGTGCTGGAAGGACAACCAGAACGCCCAGACGACCGGCAGCAACCCGAACACCGCGATCAGCACCACACTCGGGCTGACCATCGCCCAGCCGGTCACGGCGTCGCTCCGGCTGCGCCAGGCCCGGGTACGTCGAGCACCCTTCGCCCCGCTCGGGTCCCGGCGCGGGGGCAGGATCGTGGCGCGCCGGCCCCGGCTCACGAGCCGGCCAACGCCGACGTCACCTGGTCGGAGGCCTGTTTCAGGGCGTCGTCGGGCGAGGCCTGGCCCAGCAGCACCGACTGCACCATCGTGCCGACCGCCTGCGAGACCTCGGCGTACTGCGGGATGTTCGGACGGACGTGCTTGACGTTGTTCAGGTTGGCCACGAAGACCTTCTCGGCGGGGTACTTCTTCAGGAAGGTCTGGTACTCCGGCAGCCGGGTCTCGGACTGTCGCACGGGGAGGTCGCCGGTCGCCACGGCGAACGCGATGTGCTCCTTGGCCGAGGTCAGCCAGGTGACGAAGTCGAACGCCGCATCGGCACGCGCCGACGAGTGGTCGAACAGCAGGTAGAGGTCCGGACCCGAGATGGTCTCGTGGTTGCCCTGGTAGCCAGGCAGGTACGTGACGCCGTACGACACGTCGGAGTTGATGCTGGACAGGTCCCAGGGCCCGGTCCAGAGCATGGCGATCTTCCCGCTGTTGAACAGGTTGAGGTAGTTGCCGTTGCCGTTGTCGAGGTAGACGGACTTGTCGGTCACGGCCATGTCGTAGAGCTGTTGCAAGGCCGCCTTGCCGGCCGCCGAGTCGAACGCCGGTGCCGTGTTGTCGGCGTTCAGCAGGTCACCACCGGCCTGCCAGAGCATGGCCAGGTAGCGCCAGACGGTGTCCTCGCTGCCGTCGTTGACGTAGGCCCAGCCGTAGGTGTGCGTGCTCGCGTCGGTCAGCCGCTGGGCAGCGGCACGGAAGTCCGCCCAGGTCCAGTCGTCGGTGGGGGGCGCGACCCCGGCCTGCGCGAACAGCTTCCTGTTGTAGACCAGCGACAGGTTGTCGATCAGCGCCGGGACGCCGACGACCTTGCCGTCGACGGTGGAGGCCTCGCGGCCCGACAGGTAGAAGTCCTCCCAGTCGACGCTCGGGTCCTGGACCTTGTCGGTCAGGTCGACCAGCTTGGGCTGGCGCGCGAGCTGAGCCGCGGACGAGCCGTACTCGTAGGCCACGTCCGGGAAGTTACCTGCCGTGAACCCGGCCAGGGTCTTCTGGAGCGCGCTGTCGTTGCCGCCGTTGAACTGCAGGGTGACCTTCTCGTCGGGGTGCTGTCCGTTCCAGGTGTCGACCGCGTCCTGCAGCGCCTTGGCCTCCACGTCGGTGTAGCCGTGCGAGACCACGATGGACGTGCTGCCGCCGCTGTCGCTGCCACCTCCACCTCCGCATGCCGCCAGCACCCCCGCGACGAGCGCGCCCACCGCACACAGGGCCGCGAGCCGACGACGACCGTACCGCGCACGCGGCCCGACGGACGGTCTCATCACGCCTCTCTTTCTCTGCGCCAACCAAGCAGATTTGAACGCGAAGGTTGTTCAGCCTTGCACGATTTTCGAGAAGTGGTCAAGCATGCGCGACCCTGATGCGCGAAATGTGCACAGCCTTGCGCGTTACTGTGCAGCCATGCGTCAAGACGTCCGCTTCGGCCAGATCCTGCAGCGGCTCAACGAGAGCGGATCGGTCGGGGTCGCCGAGCTGGCCGGGCAGCTGGGCGTCTCCGAGGCGTCGGTTCGACGGGACCTGCGCCGCCTCGAGCAGCAGAACCTGCTGACCCGCACCCATGGCGGCGCCGCGGCCAGCGGCGTGCTCTACGAGCTGCCCATGCGCTACCGCGGAGGCCAGCACCACGAGGCCAAGCGGGCGATCGCGGCGGCCGCGGTGGCGCTGGTCACCTCGGAGACGACGTCGGTCGGTCTCAACGGCGGCACCACGACCACGGAGGTCGCCCGGGCCCTCACCGGACATCCGGGGCTCCGGGTGGTCACCAACGCGCTCAACATCGCCTCGGAGCTCGCGGTCCGATCCACGATCGAGCTCGTGGTCTGCGGCGGCAGCGCCCGACCCGAGTCCTACGAGCTCGTCGGCCCGCTCGCCGAGCAGACCCTGGCCCACCTCAACCTGGACGTGGCGTTCATCGGGGTGGACGGGATCAGCGTCGCCGCAGGTCTGACCACCCACCACGAGGTGGAGGCCCAGACCAACCGGGCCCTGGCCGCCATCGCCGACCGCGTCGTGGTCGTGGCGGACTCGAGCAAGCTGACCAAACGCGGCTTCGCCCGGATCAGCGATCTGTCCGTCGCCTCCGACCTGATCACCGACACCGGAGCCCCCGCGTACGCCGTCGACGCGCTGCGTCAGGCGGGGCTCGACGTCCACCTCGTCGAGCCGCGCTGAGCCGCCGGCGGCTCAGAGCCGTACCGGCGCGCGGAGCGGCTCGGGCAGCAGGTCGCGATGAGCCTCGACCATGGCGTCCGCCAGGCTCCACATCGCCCCCACGGACAGGGTCGCCGAGGTGTTGGGGTCGACCATGAGCGCACGGCGTACCAGCTCGGGACGTGCCTCGAGCGCCGCACGCACGGTCAGGTCGACCACCGACAGGAACTGTCGGTTGAGGGCCGCACACGCGGGCGGCAGCGCCGCAACCGCCTGTGGGTGGACGCCATCCCCGTCCAGCCGGCAGGGGACCTCGACGCCGGCACCCTCGGCGAAGTCGGGGATGAGGTGGGAGTTCGGCACGGTGACCTGGATGGTGCGACGCGTCCCGGTCACGAGGCTGTGCACCACCTGCGGGGCGTACTCCGCCGCCTCCTCCTCGGGCTCGACGTAGCGCCCGTCGGCCACCAGTGGCACGAGGGCGTCGATCTCGGAGACGTTGTCGGCACTGATCCGGAGGTAGTCGCCCACCGGGATGCGCAGCCGCTCGATCTCGGCGTCGTCGTGGAGGTACCAGGGGACGTACTCGCTCGAGTGCTCGCTGGTCTCCGTCGGGTAGTAGCCGAGCCGCCGGTACATGTCCACGCGGACCCGGCGTCGCAGATCGGCGTCGGCGGCGATCCGCGCGTCGAGCAGGGGGTAGAGGCTCTCGCCGTTCCGCTCCCAGCGCAGCACCCAGGCCTGGTGGTTGACCCCGGCGCTGTGGAACGCGACCTCGTCCAGGGGCACGCCGACCAGCTCGCACAGGTCGTGCACGGTCCAGTAGACGGAGTGGCACAGGCCCAGTGCGTTGAGGTCCGGATGCCGCGCTCCGAGGTACTGCAGGTTCATCGCCATCGGGTTGGTGTAGTTCAACAGCCACGCGTCGGGACACTCGGCCCGGATGCCGTCGGCGAGCCGGTCCAGCACGGGGAAGGTCCGGAGCGCCCGGAAGATCCCGCCCACGCCGAGGGTGTCGGCGATGGTCTGGCGTACGCCGTACCGCGCGGGCACCTCGAAGTCGGTGACCGTGGCCGCGTGGCCGCCGACGTTGACGGTGTTGATCACGAAGTCCGCACCGGCCAGGGCGGCCGGGAGCTCGCTCTCGGCTCGGACGTCCACCCGCCTGGCGTGCCGGGACACCGCCAGCCGGGCGAGGTCGTGGGCCAGGCGGAGTCGGCGCTCGTCGATGTCGTGCAGCACGAGCGTGAGCGGGCCGAGGTCGTCGTAGGTGAGCAGGTCGCGCAGCAGCTGGCGGGTGAAGACGGCGGAGCCGGCGCCGACGAAGCAGACCATCGTCATCCCGGGAGCATGGCACCGAGCCGGTGAAACGAGCAAGAAAGTGCAACTTGCCTGACTGTTTGTGGACAGATGTGAGCGGGATCGGTCACCATGGTCGCGTGTCTCGCGAACCGGATGCGGTCCACCCTGCGGCCGAGCTTCTGGTCGTGGGCGACCTCAACCCCGACCTCGTGCTGAGCGGCGACGTCGTCCCCCGGTTCGGGCAGGCGGAGCAGCTGCTCGACGACGCCACGCTGGTGATCGGTGGCTCGGCGGCGATCACCGCCCACGCCCTGGCCCGGCTGGGCCGCCCGGTGTCCCTGGTGGCCGCGGTCGGCGACGACGCGTTCGGCCACACGATGCTCGACCGGCTGACCGCCGCCGATGTGGACACCCGGCACGTCGTCGTCCGCGACGACCTGCCCACCGGGCTGACGGTCGTGCTGAGTCGGGGCGAGGACCGGGCGATGCTCACTCTTCCTGGCGCGATCGCGTCCCTGGCGGCCGATGACGTCCTGGCGGCCGTGACCGACCTCGAGCCAGCGGGGCTGCGTCACGTGCACGTGTCGTCGTACTTCCTCCAGCCACGGCTGGCTCGAGACCTCCCGCTCGTCCTGGCGACGGCCCGGGACCTCGGGCTGAGCACCTCGCTCGACACCAACGCCGATCCCGACGGCCAGTGGGCCGGGGTGGACGACGTGCTCCCCCACCTCGACCTGCTCCTGCCCAACCGGGCCGAGGCTGTAGCACTCGGGCGCGATCCCGATCCGCGGCGCGCTGCTGCCGCACTCGCCGCCCGCGGGCCCCTGACCGTCGTCAAGGACGGTGCCCGGGGTGCCCTCGCAGTCGCCCCGGACGGCCGGCTGCTGGAGCACGCCGGCACACCGGCAGACGTGGTGGACGCCACGGGGGCAGGTGACACGTTCGACGCGGCCTTCGTCGCCGCCTGGCTGGACGACGCCGACCTCGAGACGGCGCTCCGGCGGGCCGTGACCGCGGGCCGGTACAGCGTGGCGCACATCGGCGGCACCGCCGGTCAACCCGCCGCGGCGGACCTCGCCCCGACCGCAGCCGCCCGGCCCACCCTGTCAGGAGGACATCCGTGACCACCCCCTCCCCGTCCGGGACGCACGTGCGCGCCGAGATCGCGCGTCAGCCCGACTCCTGGGTGCGCGCCCTGGCACTCGCCGGTGAGGTCGCGGACCTGCTCCCCCGACCCGGCGAGTCCGTCGCGGTCGTCGGCTGCGGCACGTCGTGGTTCATGGCCGCGTCGTACGCCGCGCTGCGAGAGCATCGAGGACGTGGGCGGACCGACGCGTTCGCGGCCAGCGAGCTGCCGGCACAGCGCGACTACGACCGTGTCGTGGCCATCTCGAGATCGGGGACGACGACCGAGGTCGTTCGCGCGATCGACGCGGTGCGGGCACCGGTCGTGGCGATCACGGCCGTGGCCGGCACGCCGGTCGCGGAGGTCGCCTCGGAAACGCTCGTGCTGGACTTCGCCGACGAGCGATCGGTGGTCCAGACCGTCTTCGCGACCACGACGCTGATGCTGCTGCGTGCCTCGCTGGGCGAGTCCCTCGACGAGGTCGTCGACCAGGCTCGGGGGGTACTCGCCGGTGACGCGCCGCTGCCCCCCGCGCTCACCGAGGCGTCACAGATCTCGTTCCTCGGCTCCGGATGGGCGTACGGCGTCGCCCAGGAGGCCGCGCTGAAGCTGCGTGAGGCGGCGCAGCTGTGGACGGACTCCTACGTCCAGATGGAGTACCGGCACGGCCCGATCGCCGTGGCCGAACCGGGTCGGGCCGTGTGGGTGATGGGAGAAGCCGTCCCGGGTCTCGTCGACGACATCGTGGCCACCGGAGCCACCCTCGTCGACGGGGACCTCGACCCCCTGGCCGACCTGGTCCGAGCACAGCTCCTCGCGGCCGACCGGGCCGATCGGAAGGGACTGGACCCCGACCGTCCCCGGCACCTCACCCGGTCGGTGGTGCTGGCCGACTCGTGATCCTCTGCGTCTGCCTCAGCCCCGCGATCGACGTGACCTATCGCGTCGACCGTCTCGTGCCGGGCGCCACCGTACGGGTCGGCGGCGTGGTCCAACGCCCCGGCGGCAAGGCCGTGAACGTCGCGCGCGTGCTGCATGCGCTGGGCGAGCGGGTGCTCGTGGTCGCCCCGGCCGGAGGGGAGACCGGCGACGAGCTCCGGCGCGGACTGGCGCAGCTCGGGATCCCGTTCCGTCTCGTGCCGGACCGGACTCCCACGAGGCGAACCGTGACCACCGTCGACGACCATGGGGAAGCGACCTGCCTGGTGGAGCCGGCGTCGATCACCTCCTGGCCCGAGATCCTGACCGCGGTCGACCGCGCTCTGGCCGACGCACGCGCCCTCGTCGTCAGCGGGGGTCTGCCCTCGGGAGTGCCACCGCGCGGGCTCCGGGCCCTGGTGCGCGCGGCCAAGGCGCACGACGTCCCGGTGGTCGTCGACACGTCGGGCCCGGCGCTGCTCGAGGCCGTGGAGGCCGGGTGTGACGTCGTCAAGCCGAACGTCGACGAGCTCGCGCAGGTGAGCCCGGAGCACGACCCGGTGCGTGCGGCTCGCGACATGACCGACCGATCCGGCACGGTCGTGGTCGTCTCGCGCGGCGGTGAGGGCGTCGTGGCAACCGCAGCCGACGGCACCTGGGAGGTGCGGCCCTCGGCGCCGGTGGTCGGCAACCCGACCGGAGCAGGCGACGCCCTCGTCGCGGGCCTGGCGCGCGGGTTCGCCCGCGACCGGTCTGCGCTGGGTCACCCGGAGGGGGTCCTGCACGACGCCGTGGCGCTCTCGATCGCGTCGGTCCACGCTCCCACGGCCGGCGAGGTCGACCTCACGGCGTACGCCGATGCCCTCACCCGCGTGACCGTCACCGCCCTGGACGGTGTCGGATGAGCGTGACCGACACCGGATCCCTGGTCGTGGCGGCCGCGGCGAGCGGGAAGGCGGTCGTCGCGGTGAACGTGATCACGCTGGAGCACGCGGAGGCCATCGTCGGAGCCGCCTCGCAGTCCGGGCGCTCGCTGGTCCTGCAGCTGAGCCAGAACGCGATCACCTATCACGGCGGAGCGGGGCCGGTCACCCGGGCGGTGCACGCGCTGGCCGAGGACGCGCCCGTCCCCCTGGCCGTGCACCTGGACCATCTCACCGACCCGGCGCTGGTCTCGTCGGTCGTCGACGGGCCGCTGCGGCCGCTCGTCGGCTCCCTGATGTACGACGGGGGAGCACTCGCACACGCGGAGAACCTGGCCGCCACCCGTGAGGTCTCGGACGCCGCGCACGCGTCCGGCCTCTGGGTCGAGGCCGAGCTCGGCCACGTGGGCGGAAAGCCGGGCGCTCCCAGGAGCGCGCACGCGCCCGGCGTACGAACCGACCCCGACGAGGCCGCGGACTTCGTCGCCGCTACGCGCGTCGACGCGCTCGCCGTCGCCGTCGGGTCGTCCCACGCCATGACCGAGCAGACCGCCGTCCTCGACCACGACCTCATCCGCCGGCTGGCCGAGCGGCTGCCCGTCCCGCTCGTCCTCCACGGCTCGTCCGGAGTGCCCGACGACCAGCTGCTCCGGGCCGTCGCGGCGGGGATCCGCAAGGTGAACGTGGGCACGGCACTCAACGTCGCCCTCACGACATCGCTGCGTGCCTCGCTGGCAGCCGACCCGACCCTCACCGACCCACGCCGCTACCTGGCACCCGGACGGACCGCGATGCGCGACGCCGTCCTCCACCTCCTCGACCTGATGGACTGACCATGCGCACCCTGCTCGCCACGGCCCTCGTCCTCCTCGGCACGACCCTGACCGGCCCAGCGCTGGCCACGCCCGGAGCACCTCCGCCGCTCCGGCACGATGCCAGGCAGATCCTCTACGTCTCCCCCACCGGGGACGACGCCGCGAGCGGCACCCGCAGCTCACCGCTGCGAACACCACAGGTCGCGGTGGACCGGCTCGCCGACGGCGGCACCGTGTACCTGCTCCCCGGCGTCTATCACCAGGAGCGGGTCCTGCTGCGCGACCGGCACGACCTCACCCTGGCCGCCACGCGTCCCGGCGCGGCGGTCCTGGACGCCACCGGGCTGACACCTCGCCTCAGCGACTCGGGTGTGGTCCAGATCAGCGGCAGCAGCCGGGTCGTTGTCCGCGGGCTCGACATCCGCGGCTATCGGACCAGCTCCCTACGGCGGGTCCCGATCGGGATCTACGTCACCGGCCACGACCGTCACGTGACGCTGCGACACAACCACGTCCACCGGCTCGGCAACGACAACGGGACCCTCGGCAGCTTCGACATCAACGCGCACGGCATCGCGGTCTACGGCCGTGACCCGAGGCATCCGATCAGCGACCTGCGGATCGTCGGCAACGAGGTCGACCACCTCCATCTCGGCGCCAGCGAGAGCGTCGTCGTGAACGGGAACGTCGATCACTGGCGGATCGTCGGCAACCACATCCATGACGACGACAACATCGGGATCGACGCGATCGGGTGGGAGCCGACGCTCACCGGACGCCATCGGTACACCGCGGCCAACCGCGCGCGACACGGCGTGATCGCCCACAACCGGATCAGTCGCATCATCAGTGAGGGCAACCCGGCGTACTGGGAGGACGGCAGCTGGTGCAACTGCGCCGACGGCATCTACGTCGACGGCGGGAAGCACATCCAGGTCCGCAAGAACACGGTGACGAGGAGCGACATCGGCATCGAGGTCGGGGCGGAGAACCATCGTGGCCACACGAACGCCGTGGCGATCTCCGGCAACCACGTGAGCGGAAGCCGCTACGTGGGACTCGCGCTCGGTGGCTACAACCCCCGCCGTGGCGACGTGTACGACGTCCGGGTCGCGCACAACCGCTTCCGCAACGACAACACCGACAACGACGGGTCTCCCGAGCTGCTCCTCCAGTTCAAGGTGCACCGCACCACGGTGGTCCACAACACGGTGGAGGCGACCCACCGCCGGCGGCCACTGCTGCTGCAGCGCGTACGCGAGGTCGGCACCCCCGCGCAGAACCGGCGGGTGCGGATCGATCACAACCACTACCTCTCGCCGGTGCGGCCCGGTCGTGCCCAGTTCGTCTGGCTCGGCCACGAGCTCACCGGGTTCGCGGCGTACCGCGCCGCCAGCGGCCGCGACGCCCACAGCACCTGCCGCCGGCGCTGAGGGCACGCCGTCTCAGCGTGGACGACGCCTCGCGGCGGTCGCTTCCTGCAGCACGGCCCACGCATCCGCGACCGGGCCGACGTGCCCGAGCTTCTCCGGGTTGAGCACGGTGCGGATCGCCTGGATCCGTCCGCCGAGGATGTCGACGGTCCACGTGTTGAGCACGCGTCCTTCTCGATCCCGGAAGATGGCACCCGGCTGGCCGTTCAGCACGTGCTGCTCGATCGTCACGTCGATCTCGGACAGCCACGGCAGGAACGCCGCCAGCAGCCGGGCCACGTTCTCGGCACCGAACGCTCCCCTGCCCCACTGCGGTGCCTTGCCCCCGCTGTCGGACACCAGCTGGACGTCGGCGGCCAGGAGCTCCCGCAGTCCGTCGACGTCGCCCTCACGGAGCGCGTCGAAGAACCGCGCCGCGAGCTCCTCCTGCTCGCGACGGTCGGCGGCGAAGCGCGGACGGCCCGCGTCCATGTGCCGTCGCGCGCGCACGGCGAGCTGGCGGCAGGCCGCCTCCGACCGGCCCACGGCGGACGCGATCTCGGGGAAGCCGAACGCGAACACCTCGCGCAGCACGAACACCGCACGCTCCAGTGGACTGAGGCGCTCCAGCAGCAACAAGGACGCCATCGACACCGAGTCGGCGAGCTCCGCCGACCGCGCCGGGTCGTCGTACGGATCGTCGACGAGTGGCTCCGGGAACCAGTTGCCGACGTACACCTCACGTCGCACCCGCGCCGACCGCAGCACGTCGATCGAGAGCCGCGTGACGACCGCCGAGAGGAACGCCTTGGGCGAGGTGGGCTCCGTTGCCGACGACTCGTACCGCAGCCAGGTGTCCTGGACCGCGTCCTCGGCGTCGCTGACGCTGCCGAGGATCCGGTAGGCGATCGCGAACAGCAGCGGACGCAGCTCGTCGAACTGCTCGGTGCGGGTCACGTCAGCGACTCCCGGAAGCCCTGGCGCCAGGACGGGTACTGAAGCTCCCAGCCGAGCTCGCGCTTGGCCTTCGCATTGGAGAAGCCCCGACCCTGGGTCATCATCGTCACCGCGACGTCACCGGCCAGCAGCCGTGCGAGCCAGACGGGGACGCGCCGCGGCCGCTTGGCGCCGGCGCACTCGGCGAGGTACGGCAGCCACTCGTTCGCCGGTGCCGGCTCGTCGTCGACGATGTTGAACACTCCGCTCGCCTTCTGCTCGACAGCCAGTACGGTAGCGCGCGCTGCGTCGTCCAGATGGACCCACGAACCCCACCCGGTGGCGGCCCCTACCAGCGGGAACTGCCGCTTGCGGATCAGCTCGACCTGATCGTCGGTGGCCCCGGGTCCGTACAGCCCGCCGTACCTCAGCACGGCCCCTCCGGACGCCAGCACCGCCTCCTCGAGATGGCGCAGCGCCTCCATCGCCGGCTGGGCCGACGTTCCTTCCAGGGTGTCCAGCGGGTCCTCCTCGGTCTTGACCCAGCCCCCTTCCCGGATGCCGTTCCAGTCGGCGTAGCTCTGCGCGACGACGTGCCGCACGCCGGTCGCCTCGGCCGCTGCCATCAGGTGGTCGGTGCCCTCGGTGCGCAGCCGGATGGTGGGACCGAACCACCGGTCGAAGTGCTTGAGGTCGGGCTTGCCGGCGTGGGCGGGAGCGATCGCCGTCATCTGGTGGACGATCGTGTCGGGAGCGGCCTCGGCCACCGCCTGGCCGACCGAGACGGCGTCCAGGCCGTCCATCACGACACCTCTCGCACCGAGCCGCTTCAGCAGCCCCAGCTTGGCCTTGCCGGTTGTCGTCGCGGTCACCTCATGCCCCGCCGCCACCAGCTGCGGCACCAGCCGCTGTCCCACGACCCCGGTCCCACCTGCCACGAACACACGCACGGCACATCACTCCTCGTCCTCGAAAACGTCCTGACGAACGCAAGACGAGACGGGGCGGAGCCTGGTGACATGGCCGGACGCGCAGGAGCGCCCCGGGCCGGTGCTGGTCCGGGGCGCTCCCGTGCGAGGTCGCGGCGACCGTCAGGTGACGGTGCGGATCAGCTTCTTGTTGACGAACTCCTCGATCCCGAAGCGACCCAGCTCACGGCCGAAACCGGACCGCTTCACGCCGCCGAACGGCAGCTCGACCCCCTCGGCGCCGACGCCGTTGACGAAGACCATGCCGGCATCGATCTGGTCGGCGACCCGGGCGGCCTGGTCCGGGTCGTTGGTGTAGACGTAGGAGCCAAGCCCGTACGGCGTGTCGTTGGCGAGCTCGACCGCCTCGGCCTCGTCCTTGGCCTTGAACACCATCGCCACGGGTCCGAACAGCTCCTGATGGAACGCCTCGCTGTCCTTGCTGACGCCGGTGAGCACGCCGCTGGGGTAGAACGCGCCGTGTCGCTCGCCGTTCGTCTCGAGGTGGGCGCCCCCGGCGACCGCGCTCTTGACCTGCCCCTCGAGTCGGTCCGCGGCGGCGACGGACGAGAGCGGACCCGTCTCCCGCTCCAACATCTTGGCGGTGAACCTCGCGACGAAGTCGTCGTGTAGGTCCTCGGCGACGATGAAGCGCTTGCCCGCGTTGCAGGCCTGGCCGGTGTTCTCCATCCGGGCCTCGACGGCCGCGTCGACGGTGGCGTCGAGGTCGTCGGAGCCGAGCACGATGAACGGGTCGGACCCGCCGAGCTCGAGCACGACCTTCTTCAGGTGACGTCCGGCCGTGGCGGCGACGGCGGAGCCGGCGCGTTCGGACCCGGTCAGTGAGACACCCTGGATCCTCGGGTCGCCGATGATCTCCTCGATCTGCTCGTTGGAGGCATAGACGTTCACGTAGGCACCCTCGGGGAAGCCCGCATCCTTGAACATCTGGGCGAGGATCGCGGCCGACTCCGGGCACTGCGGCGCGTGCTTGAGGACGACCGAGTTGCCGGCGGTCAGGTTCGGTCCGGCGAACCGGGCGACCTGGTACGCCGGGTAGTTCCAGGGCATGATCCCGAGGATCACGCCGAGCGGGCGACGGCGTACGACGGCCCGGCCCTCGCCCTCGAGCAGCGGGATCTCCTCGTCGGCGAGGAACTCCTCGCCGTGGTCGGCGTAGTAGCCGTAGATCGCCGCGCTGAAGTCGACCTCCCCCAGCGCGTCGTCGACGGCCTTGCCCATCTCGCGGTTCATGGCG
>DATAOY010000037.1:0-14549 GCA_036265495.1 Nocardioides sp.
CCTCCGGAGTTCGGTGTCCGTCATCGATATCGGGACGAACGTGACGATGTCAACGGCACGTCCGCCCCCGACGGTGTACCCGTGCCGCCGCAGGTGATGCCCGTCACCCGTGCGGGATCAGATGAGCGGGACGATGCGCCCCAACAGCTCGCCCATCCGGGTGGCCGCGGACCGGCCGGCCTCGAGGACCTCCTCGTGGTTGAGGGGCTCACCCGAGATGCCGGCGGCGAGGTTGGTGACCAGGCTGATGCCCAGGATCTCCATGCCGGCCTCGCGCGCCGCGATCGCCTCGAGCGTGGTGCTCATGCCGGCGAGGTGGCCCCCGATCGCGCGCACCATGCCGATCTCCGCCGGCGTCTCGTAGTGGGGACCGGGGAACTGCACGTACACGCCCTCGTCCAGCGACGGCTCGACCTCGCGGCACAGCGCGCGCAGCCGCGAGGAGTAGAGGTCGGTGAGGTCGACGAAGTGTGCACCCTCGATGGGGGAGCGGGCGGTCAGGTTGATGTGGTCGCGGATCAGCACCGGCGTACCCGGTGTCCACGTCTCCCGCAACCCGCCGCAGCCGTTGGTCAGCACGATCGTGCGGCACCCCGCGGCCGCCGCGGTGCGCACCGGATGGACGACGGCGGCCACGCCCTTGCCCTCGTAGTAGTGGGTGCGGCTGAGGAAGACCAGGAGCTGTCGGTCGCCGGAGCGGATGCTGCGGATCTTCCCGGAGTGGCCGGCGACGGCCGCTGCCGAGAAGCCGGGCAGGTCGGTGGTGGCGATCTCGGCCGTGGCCTGACCGAGCGCCTCGGCCGCCGGCAGCCAGCCGGAGCCCAGGACCAGGGCGACGTCGTGGCGCTCGACGCCGGTCAGCCGGGCGAGCGTGTCGGCGGCCTCCTGGGCCTGCTCCTGAGGGGTCACGGCGTGAGCCTAGGACACCACCGAGCGCCCGCCGGCAGTCGGATCGCCGGGAACGACCCTAGGTCGACTAGTGCGAACGGGTATCAAGATCATCCCTTGAGATGATTGTCCTGGGTGGGGGTCATGGCGCAGCCTTGGCTCAGGTCCAACTGGGGGGTTGACCGTTGGGGGGTCCGCGATACGTCGCGCAAGCACTGGCTGTGCCAGTCCTCGCCGTAGCCGCAGCAGCTGTCGCTGCCGCGGACCCCACTCCCTCCCCCTCAGCGACCGGTCGGGTCACAGAGCGGTCGAGCCGGAGACCGGGCGGGTCACAGGCCGGTCGAGCGGCAGGGCCGTAGCCGCAGCGCCGCCACATAGTCCGCGGGTGCGTCGGCCGCTTCGGCCGCGTCGGCGATGACCCCGAGGTACGACGCGCTGGGCAGGCCGCCCTCGAAGGCGTCGAGCACGTACGTCCACGTCAGCAGCTCGCCGGTCATGGTCGAGACCCGGACCTTGACCTTGCGGTACAGCCCGGTGTTGGTGGACTCCCACCCGTCGAGGTTGGCCTCGTCCTCGCGCGATACGTCGTACACCGCGACGAAGACCTGCTCGATCGGGTCCTGAACGATCGTGGAGAGGGCGCCGTCCCAGCCGAGGTCCTCGCCGCCGAAGGTGAGCCGCCAGCCGACCAGCCAGCCGGTGGTCTGCAGCGGCGAGTGTGGGCACCGCTGGCCCATGCGCCGCGGGTCGAGGTTCGACGCGTAGGCGGCGTAGAGGGGCACGCGCAGAGCGTAGTGGTTGCGCTCACTAGGCTGACGCACGTGAGCGAGCAGTCGTCGTCCAGCCATTCCTCCGAGAGCCAGCACTTCGATGTGATCGTCCTCGGTGCCGGTCCGGGAGGGTACGTCGCGGCCATCCGGGCGGCGCAGCTCGGCAAGTCCGTCGCGGTGGTCGAGAAGAAGTACTGGGGTGGGGTCTGCCTGAACGTCGGCTGCATCCCGTCGAAGGCACTGCTCCGCAACGCCGAGCTGGCGCACGTGCTGACCCACGAGAAGGACGTCTTCGGGATCCAGGGCGAGGCGACGATGGCGTTCGGCCCGACGCACGAGCGCTCGCGGAAGGTCAGTGCCGGCATCGTCCGAGGCGTCCACTTCCTGATGAAGAAGAACAAGATCACCGAGATCGACGGATGGGGCACGCTGGCGGGGCCGCCTCCCGGCGACGGGCCCGGGCGCCTCGACGTCCGGCTCAACGACGGGGGCAACGCGTCGTACACCTACACCGACCTGATCATCGGCACCGGCGCGACCACGCGCCTGATCCCCGGCACCACGCTGAGTGAGCGCGTCGTCACCTACGAGGAGCAGATCCTCGACCCGGAGCTGCCGGGCTCGGTGATCATCGCCGGTTCCGGTGCCATCGGCGTCGAGTTCGCCTACGTGTTGGCCAACTTCGGCGTCGACGTGACCATCGTGGAGTTCCTGGACCGGATGGTGCCGACCGAGGACGCCGACATCTCCAAGGAGCTGCTCAAGCACTACAAGAAGCTCGGCGTGAAGGTGTTGCTCGGGACCAAGGTCGAGTCGATCTCGGATGCCGGAGCCGAGTCCGGTGAGAAGGTCAAGGTCACGGTGTCCAAGGACGGTGCGTCGGAGACGCTGGAGGCGGACAAGGTGCTCCAGGCGATCGGCTTCGCGCCCCGGCTCGAGGGCTACGGGCTGGAGTCGCTCGGGGTCACCACGGAGCGCGGAGCGATCGTGGTCGACGACTACTGCCGGACCGATGTCCCGCACGTGTACGCGATCGGCGACGTCACCGGGAAGCTGATGCTCGCGCACGTCGCCGAGGCGATGGGCGTGGTCGCGGCCGAGACGATCGGCGGCGCCGAGACGATGCCGGTCGCCTACGACTTCGCCCCGCGCGCGACGTACTGCCAGCCGCAGATCGGATCCTTCGGGTACAGCGAGGAGCAGGCGAGGGAGAAGGGGTACGACGTGAAGACCGCGACGTTCCCGTTCTCGGCCAACGGCAAGGCCCAGGGTCTCGGTGAGGCCGTCGGCTTCGTGAAGGTCGTCGCCGACGCCGAGTACCACGAGATCCTCGGCGCCCACATGATCGGCCCGGACGTCACCGAGCTGCTGCCGGTGCTGACCCTGGCCCAGAAGTGGGACCTGACCGCAGACGAGGTGGCGCGCAACGTGTTCGCCCACCCCACCCTGTCGGAGGCGATCAAGGAGACCGTGCACGGCATCGCCGGGCACATGCTCAACCTCTGACCGCGGACGCCGCCTGCAAGAATGGGGACATGCCCGCCACCCCCTCGCACGTCGTCATCGTCGGCGGGGGACCCGGGGGCTACGAGGCCGGGCTCGTGGCGGCGCAGCTCGGGGCCGAGGTCACCCTCGTCGACTGCGACGGGGTGGGCGGGTCGGCGGTGCTCACCGACTGCGTGCCCAGCAAGACCCTGATCGCCACCGCCGAGCTGATGACCGACGTCGAGGGCGCCCGCGAGCTCGGGGTGAGCCTCGGGCCGGCCGACTCGGCCGCGCCGGTGACGGTGGACCTGGCCCGGGTCAACGCGCGGGTCACGCAGCTGGCCCGCGACCAGAGCGACGACATCGGCCGTCGGCTCGAGAAGGAGGGCGTGCGGGTCGTTCGCGGTCGCGGACGGCTCGACGGGACCGACACCGTCGTGGCGACGACGGCGGACGGCGAGGAGCGGCTGGCCGCGGACGCCGTCCTGCTCGCCACCGGAGCCGCTCCCCGTACCACCCCGGAGGCCCGCCCCGACGGGGAGCGGATCCTGACCTGGGAGCAGGTGTACGACCTCACCGAGCTGCCCGAGCACCTGGTCGTGGTCGGCTCGGGCGTCACCGGGGCGGAGTTCGCCAGCGCCTACCTCGCGCTCGGTGCCGAGGTCACCCTGGTCTCCAGCCGTGACCGCGTGCTGCCCGGCGAGGACGCCGACGCCGCGACCGTGCTCGAGGAGGTGCTCACCCGGCGGGGCATGCACGTGCTCGAGCGGTCACGCATGGCGTCGGTGTCCCGCGACGGCGACACCGTGACGGTCACGCTCACCGACGGTCGGGCCGTGCAGGGGTCCCACTGCATCCTGGCCCTGGGCTCGGTCCCGAACACCGACGGGCTCGGGCTCGCCGACGCCGGCGTCGACACCGACGAGCGAGGGTTCGTCGTGGTCGACCGGGTCTCACGCACCAGTGCGCGAGGCGTGTACGCCGCTGGCGACTGCACCGGCGTCCTGATGCTGGCCAGCGTCGCGGCCATGCAGGGCCGGATCGCGATGTGGCACTTCCTGGGCGACGCGGTCGCGCCGTTGGACCTCAAGAAGGTGTCCTCCAACGTGTTCACGGCTCCCGAGATCGCGACGGTCGGCTGGTCGCAGTGGGCCGTCGACCACGGCGAGATCGAGGTGAACCAGTTCACCCTGCCCCTGGCCGGCAACGCGCGCGCCAAGATGCAGGGCGTCCGCGACGGCTTCGTCAAGCTCTTCTGCCGGCCCGCTACCGGGATCGTGGTCGGCGGCGTCGTCGTCGCACCGCGGGCCAGCGAGCTGATCCACCCGGTCTCGATCGCGGTGGCCGAGTCGATGACCGCCGACCAGCTGGCCCAGGCGTTCACCGTCTACCCGTCGATCAGCGGGTCGGTCGCCGAGGCGGCCCGCCGGTTGCATCGGGTCTGAGATCGTGTTCACCTAGGTCGCACCATGCCCACACGCCACTTTCGAACCAGAGCCGGCCTCGTCGGCGTGCTGGCCGCCACGACCCTCGTCCTGCCCGGCGCGCCGGCCGGCGCCGCCGGCATCCGGATCCCGCACCACGCGACCCTGACCATCCACGGGCACGGCTACGGGCACGGCCACGGACTCAGCCAGTACGGCGCGCAGGGCGCGGCCAAGAAGGGGCTGAGCGCGAAGCAGATCGTGAGGTTCTACTACCCGCACACGTCGGGCGGTCACGTGGGCGGCTCGGTCAAGGTGCTGATCACCGCCGACACCGACGACAACACCACGGTCGTCGACCGCGCGGGGCTCCAGGTGCACGACCTCGGCAGCGGCACGACGACCCGGCTCCCGACCAAGGGCGCTGCCGGCCGGGCGACCCGGTGGCGTCTCGCGCCGGGTGGCAGCGGCAGGACCGCGGTCTCCTACCGCAACGGCGGCTGGCACGTCTGGAGGAAGCTCACCGGTGACGCGGAGTTCCGCGCCCCGAGACCGATCACCCTGGTGCTGTCCTCCGGACGGGTCACCTATCGCGGGGTGCTGCAGTCGCGCACACCGGTCGGCGCACCGAGCAGCAAGCGGGCCACCGTGAACAAGGTGTCCCTGGACAACTACGTGCGCGGAGTCGTGCCGCGGGAGATGCCGGCGCTGTGGGAGCAGGCGGCACTCCGGGCCCAGGCGATCGCCGCCCGCACCTACGCGGCGTTCGAGGCGCGCACCTCCACCAACCCCCGCTGGAACCTCTGCGACACCTCGCAGTGCCAGGTGTACGGCGGCAGGTCCGCCGAGTTCTCGACGACCAACCGGGCCGTCGCGAAGACCGCCGGACAGGTCCGGATGTTCCACAGGGCCCCGGCGTTCACCCAGTTCGGCTCGAGCGACGGCGGCTGGACCTCCGACGGCGGCAAGCCGTACCTGCCCGCCCAGAAGGACCCCTACGAGAAGCTCTCCGGCAACCCGAACCACGACTGGACCGCGAAGGTCTCCGCGGCGAAGGTGGAGAAGGCATGGCCGGCGCTCGGGGACCTCACGTCGATCAGGATCGACCGGCGCGACGGGAACGGTCAGTGGGGCGGCCGGGTCGAGAAGATGACGCTCGGCGGGAGGAAGGACACGATCACGATCAGCGGTGACGACTTCCGGTCCGCGCTCGGCCTGCGCTCCACCTGGTTCTCCATCTCCGTCTGAGCGGGCTCGGTGTGTCCCTCGGCCTAGCGGCTGAACGGCTGTTCAGGCTAGGGTGGCGAACGCCATGCTGATGAAGACCACGCCCTTCCACCCACGGCTCAACGAGCTCAACCAGACCGGCCTCTACGGGCACTGGGCGGGCTACCTCTCGGCGTTGCGCTACGACCTGGCCGCGAAGCACGAGTACTTCGCGGTCCGCAACTCGGCCGGGTACTTCGACACCTCGCCGCTTTACAAGTACCGGATCACCGGGCCGGACGCCGAGCCGTTCCTCGCCGGCGTGATGACGCGCGACGTACGACGCTGTCGGCCGGGCCAGGCGATGTACACCGTGTGGTGCGACGACGCCGGGTACGTCCTCGAGGACGGCGTGGTCTTCCGAGAGGCCGAGGACGACTGGCTGCTGACCGCCGCCGACCCGAACCTGGGATACCTCGAGGACCTCGTCGGCCGGCTCCGCGTCTCGATCGAGGACGTCAGTGCCGACTACGGCATGCTCGCCGTCCAGGGTCCGCGCTCGCGGGAGATCCTGGCCGCGCTCGCACCCGAGGTGAGCGACCTCCCGTTCTTCGGCCTGACCCCCGCCAAGGTCGGCGGCGCCCCGGTGGTGATCTCGCGCACCGGCTACACCGGCGACCTCGGCTACGAGGTGCGCGTCGAGGCCGACGACGCGCTGGGCGTGCTCGACAAGATCATCCAGGCCGGGGACGGCCAGGGCTTCCGCCCCTTCGGCGAGGAGGCGCTGCTGATGCTGCGGATCGAGGCCGGGCTGTCGCTGATCAACGTCGAGTTCTCGTCGGCGCGCTATGCGTTCACCGACGCCGAGCGGTTCACGCCCAAGGAGCTCGGCTTCGGCTGGATGCTCGGCAAGAACGGCGCGACGCTCGGCGACGACCGCCCGTTCATCGGCCGCCGCGCGATCGAGCGCGAGCTGCGCGATGGCACCTCGCGCTGGGCGACCGTCGGCCTCTGGATCGACTGGGAGGCCTACCGCGACCTCCACCTCGAGCACGGCCTGATCGTGCCCAAGGACGAGAACCCCGTGCCCTGGGAGTCGATGCTGTACGGCGGGCCCGATCGCGACGAGCGCGTCGGGTATGCCACCAGCTTCATGTACAGCCCGGTCCTCCAGCGGCACATCGCGATGGCCCGCGTGCTTCCGGAGTACGCCGCCAAGGGCTCGACGGTGCACCTCGAGATCACCGTGGACCACGAGTACCTCTCGGTGCCGGCCACCACCGACCGGCTACCCCTGTTCAACCCCGCCCGCAAGACCGGCTCCGCCCGCGAGCTGGCGCCGATCTCGATGCGAATGGAGCAGCGATGACTGCCAACACCTACGACGCCATCGTCGTCGGCGGTGGCCACAACGGCCTGACCAACGCGGCGTACCTCGCCAAGAGCGGGCTGAACGTCCTCGTCCTGGAGCGCCGCGGCTTCGTCGGCGGCGCCGCGATCACCGAGGAGCTCCACCCCGGGTTCTCCTTCACCACGTTCTCCTACGCGCTGAGCCTGTTGCGTCCCGAGATCATCCACGAGCTCGACCTCGTCGAGCACGGCTTCATGCCGTTGCTGATGCCGACGGCGTTCTCGCCGATGGAGAACGGCGACTACCTCCTGATGACCGAGGACGAGCAGTTCAACGACCTCGAGATCGCCCGGCACAGCAAGCGGGACGTCGACGCCTACCACCGCTGGGGCCACGATCTCGACAGGGTCATCCAGGTCGCGAAGCCGCTGTTCGACGCCGCGCCACCGGACATCTTCAGCGACGACCCGGCCGACCAGGCCGACGTCGCGTGGATGATGAAGCAGCTGCGTGGCGCCGACAAGAAGACCCTGCACGACCTGGTGCGCTTCCTGACCGGAAGCTGCGCGGATCTCCTCGACGACTACTTCGAGTCCGACATCGTCAAGTCGTCCATCGCGTCGTCGTCGATCATCGGGAACAAGGTCGGGCCCATGTCGCAGGGCTCCGGCCTCGTGCTGCTCTACCACCTGATCGGCGAGCAGGACGGCCACCACGGCGTCTGGGGCTTCCACAAGGGCGGCAACGGCGGCTTCACCCAGGTGCTGCAGCGCGCGGCCGAGGCGTACGGCGCGACCGTCAGGGTCGAGTCGCCGGTCGACCACGTGATCACGAAGGACAACAGGGCGACCGGGGTCGTGCTGGACGACGGCACGGAGTACTCCGCGCCGATCGTGGTCAGCGCCCTCGACCCGCGACGTACCTTCACCGAGCTGGTCGACCCGCGTGAGCTCCCCAGCGACCTGAACGAGGCGATCTCGCGCTACCGCTTCCAGGGCACCTCGGCCAAGGTGAACTTCGCCCTCGACGACCTCCCGGTCTTCCCGGCGCTCAAGGGCCGGATCGACCACTTCGGCGGCTTCGTCAACATCGGTGAGTCCCTCGAGTACCTCGAGCGGGCCTACGACGACGCCAAGTACGGCTGGTACTCCCAGAAGCCGTTCATCGACGGCGCGATCCAGTCCGTGGTCGACCCCGACATGGCGCCTCCGGGCAAGCACGTGATGAGCTGCTTCATCCAGTACGCGCCGTACGAGCTCAAGGGCAGTGACTGGGACACCGAGCGGCAGTCGTTCGGCGACACCGTCCAGGCCGTGCTCGAGACCCACTTCCCGGGCTTCGGCGACCTGGTGCTGCACCGCGAGGTGGTCACTCCGCTCGACATCGAGCGGGTGGCCGGGCTGACGGAGGGCAACATCTTCCACGGTGAGTTCCTGGCGCCGCAGATGTACTTCATGCGGCCGGCTCCCGGGTACGCGCGCTACAACACTCCGATCGAGGGCTACTACCAGTGCGGCTCGGGCACCCACCCGGGCGGCTGCGTGAGCGGCGGTCCGGGCAAGCTCGCGGCGATGCGGATCCTCGCCGACAAGGTGCGCTGACCACGGTCCGTTGCCCGATCTCGTAGCCTGCGCCCATGGCCACCTTCACGCTCACCTGCATCGGCGATGACCGGCCGGGGCTGGTCTCGGCCCTCTCGGCACCCATCAGTGCGCACGGCGGCAGCTGGGAGCGCAGCCAGATGGCCCGGTTGGCGGGCAAGTTCGCCGGGGTCCTGCTGGTGGAGGTCGACGACGGGAGGGCCGAGGCGCTGGTCGCGGACCTGACGGCGCTGCAGGAGATCGGCCTCCACGTGGCCCTCGAGCGGACGGACATGCCGGCAGAGCACCCGTCGCTGCGGCTGAGTCTGGAGCTGCTCGGGGCGGACCACCCCGGCATCGTGGCCGAGATCTCTGCCGCCCTCGCCGGCCGGCGCATCGGCATCGAAGAGCTCAGCACCGATGTCCGCGAGGCGCCGATGGCCGGAGGAATGCTGTTCGAGGCTCGGGCCGTGCTCGAGGCCCCACCGGCGACCAGCATGGACGAGCTCAAGGTGATGCTCGAGGCACTGGCCGACGAGCTGATGGTCGAGATCAGGTTGTCCGACGTACCGGTCCCCGACTCCCCGTCGACCCCGACTGCCACGACGTAGACGCCGCGCCGGCGGGCGGCTGCGTTCACCCACCCGGCTCGCTGGGGACCGGCTGACCCTCCACGACGTACTGCCGTCGACCCACGGCGGGTCAACGGCAGGCGGCGCCCAGCTGCTGGATCCGGGCGGTCACGGTCGGGTCGTTCGCGCCGAAGCTCGGGTCGTTGAGCTGGGAGACGGAGTAGGTGTCCACCAGCCTTCCGGCCAGGCAGCGAGCCTGGGGGACCGAGGCACCGGAGTGGAGCAGGGTGGCCCCGATGAAGGTGCGCGTCGTGAGCACGTCGACCGCGGACCGGAAGTCGGCGCTGACGATGGCACCGCCCGCCCCCGGGTCGCAGGACCGGAACCTGACCAGGCCGCCCGTGAGTCCGACGTCCGCCGACGCTCCGGGAACGGCCGAGATCCACTCCCGAAGCGAGGAGTACATCGCGGACGTGGCCGCGGGTGTGCGGCCGCGGTAGGTCATCCGCGCGCAGGAACGACCCGCGGACCGGTAGCCGACGAACGAGTCGCCGCCCCATCCGTCCGCGGTGTGCATCGCCTGCAGGGAGGGGAGCCGTGCCGAGAGCATCAGGTACCAGCTGAGCGCGCCGAAGTCACCGGAGTCGAACGTCTTCTCCCCGTCGCCCGGAGCCGGCGCTGGGACACGCATGGCGCCCGCGTGTCCCTGGATCAACCGGAACGGGTCGACCAGCGCGATGTCGTACCGGGGTGGGTGGCGGAACATCCGCGCGACGGCCGCGTTGCCGCCGTTCTCCGCGACGGTTCGGACCAGGCCCTCGCCGAGGTCGTACGGCGAGGACTCGAGCGCGACGATGATCCTCGGGACCCGAGCCAGGCTCGCCTGCGCCCGGCCGGCCTCACGCCGTTGCGCGGCGATCAGGGCGTGCCGCTGCCTCGGGCCGAGCGAGCTTCCGTACGCGTGCTCGGTGCGCTGCGCGTCGCCCTCGGTGATCGCGTGCAGGACCGACTGCTCGTCGTTCGTCGGGTGCTCCAGCGTGCCCAGCTGCGTGAAGACGCGGCCGACGTGGAAGTACTGGTCCTGCAGGGCGTGGGTGAGCTCGTGCACGAGCGTGGCCTTCACCGAGGGAGTGATGTGGTGACCGCGGATGGAGATGGACCGGGTCCGGAACGAGTAGTACGCGAGCACGGCGGCGCCGCTGAAGTCCTTCTCGGCTCGGACGAGGTCGACGTTCCCGCTGAGCAGACCGAGCGCCCGCAGCAGACCGGTCTCCTGGCGGATCTGCTGGCTGTCCTTCGCGGTGATCCGGTCCTCGTGGACCAGGGTCTTCTCGAACGTCGAGGGGGTCAGGAACCTCACGCGCACCGCGTGCTTGAAGTCCAGCCCGCGCTGCTTCTCGGCGACCTCGACCTCGGGCCTGATCCGCTTGTCCCAGTGCGCGGGGTAGCGGTGAGTCGGCGGGGGTGGTGCGGCGACGGTGCCGTCTCCGTGGTCGTGGAGGACGACGAAGCCGAACAGCCCGGCCAGGGCGAAGGCCAGCATCGCCGCGACGAGGACCACCCAGGTCGGAATCTGCGACGAGGTCGGACGTCGCACGGGAGGGATGGGCGGTGGCCCGTATCCGGGGGGCGTCGGTGCTGCCCCGAGCTGACTCATGCCGGGAGGGTAGGTCGCATCACCGACCCGGGTGGCGAGAACGCAGCACTCTGACCGTTCGGTCAGTCCAGGAACGGCTCGAGAAGGCCAGGCGTGGCGGTGGTAGCCAGGGCGGTGGCGGCGTCCTGGTCGAGGTCGAGCACGCGCACGTGCTGACGACCACCGGCTGTGGTGGCGACCAGGTCCGTGAGGCCGGCGCGGCGCTGGAACCACGTCGCCCGGAAGTTCCAGCCGATCACCGAGGGCGTGTGCAGTGCCTCGCGTCGGCGGTCGAGGCTCCCGGAGCGGGCCACGAGGTGGCGGTCGACCAGCGCGTGTCCGAGGCCCTGCCACCGGTCGTGCGCCAGGAACGCAGCGACGGCGAGCACCAGGGGCACGGTCACCACCAGCGTCCACGAGACGGCGTACGACGTGAGCAGCGCCGCCGCGACGACGATCCCGGCGGGGACCATGGCACGCGTCCAGCGACGTCGCCGGGCGCGCGGACCGTGACCGACCAGGCCCGTGGTCACCGGCCCGGGGGTGCCCAGCACCTCGACGGCGACGCGGTCGACCTCACCGCGGGGGGCGGGCGGGACCAGGACCGAGCTGCCCTGCTGCTTCTTGTCGAGCCCGGTCACGATCGCGGTCAGCCGGGCGCCCCCCGCGAGCCGGAGGCCCAGCGGCTCGCCGATGCTGACGCCGCTGATCCGGGCGTCGTCGAGGCTGGTCTCGCGGGTCGTGAACAGGCCGCGACGCAGGTGCCAGGCCCGGTCCGACCTCGAGTACGACAGCTCGAAGCCGAAGTTGGTCAGCAGGTAGCCGATCACGGCGAGCACGCAGATGCCCACCAGCACCGCAGCGAGCCCGAGCGCGACCAGCAGTGCCAGGCCCAGGTGCGCCAACCGCGAGAGGTCGACCGACGGGGTGACCTCGAAGGTGTGGATGCCCTGCGCCACCACACCCAACGCGGCGCCGGCGATGACGACGCCGGCGGAGGTGAGCGGTGCGAAGCGGACCCAGGCCAGGTCGAGGTCGAGCACCACCCTGCGGTCGCCCACGGCGGTTTCCGTCTCGGCCTCTGCGAACGGCGTGAGGTGCAGCAGACGCGCGCGGAGCGAGGCGGCGGCGGGCGCGGCGAGTCCGTCGAGGGCGAGTCGCTCCTCGTTCTTGCCGCCGCTCTGACCGGTGCCGACGCGGAGGGTGACCAGACCGAGCGCGCGGTGGATCGGGGACGCCGTGAGGTCGACCGTACGGACCCGGTCCAGCGGGGCCGAGAGCACCCGCTTGTTCAGCAACCCGTGCCGCACCTCGATCCGGCCGCTGGTGATCCGGTAGCTCGTGGTCAGGTAGCGGGAGAGTCCCAGGGCGATCGGCACGGCGACACCGAGCAGCCCCCACCACCCCCCGGTGTCGGAGGAGCGCCGGAAGACCAGGAGGGCGACGAGGGCGGGAAGGAACCGGACCAGGTCGCGCACGGGGTGCACGAGGAGCATGCGCCGGTCGAGCCGCTGCCACCCGAGGGCGCTGTCGAAGGCGTCCATCGGTCAGGTCGCGTCCCCGGGCACGGAGTCCGCCATCCGCGTCAGGTCCTCGACGATGGCCAACGCCCGCTGCTGGTCGAGCCCCTCGATGGTGAGCGCGCCGGCCGAAGACGCCGTCGTCACCCGAACCGTGGCCAGGCCGAACAGCCGCGCGATCGCGCCCTCGCGGTGGTCGACGGTCTGCACCCTCGACATCGGGGCGATCCGGCGTTCGCGGGCCCACCATCCCGTCTGGGTGTACACCGCGGTGTCGGTCACCTCCCACCGGTGCACCTGGTAGCGCCACAGTGGCACCAGCAGGCCGTAGGCCACGAACAGCACGCCGATCGCCACCAGGCACCATGTCGGCAGGTCGAACCAGTGCCACGGGCCCGTCGCCAGGAGGAGCAGCGCCATCGGCGGGACGCTGCGGAGCAGGTCGGTGCACATCCACATCAGTCGCGCCCTGGGGCTGACGCGCTCGCGCGGGCTGCGCAGACGCGGGGCGGACTCGGACACGTGGGCGAGGGTAGTCCGGTGGGTGCTCAGTCCTTGAGCTCGCAGATGACGGCACCGTTGGTGACGGTGACGCCCACCTCGGCCTGCAGCCCGGTCACCGTCCCGTCCTTGTGGGCCTTGAGCGGCTGCTCCATCTTCATCGCCTCGAGCACCACGATCACGGCGCCCTCGGCGATCTCCTGGCCCTCCTCCACGGCGACCTTGATGATCGTGCCCTGCATCGGGCTGGTGACGGCGTCGCCGCTCGCGGCAGCCGTGGCCTTCCTGCCGGCGGACCGCTTCGGCTTCTTCGCGCCACCGGCCGTGGCGCCGACCGAGCCGAGTCCACCGGGAAGGCTCACCTCGAGACGGCGTCCGCCGACCTCGACGACGACGGTCTGCCGCTCACCGGTGTCCTCGGCCTCGGCGACGTCGCCGTCGTACGGCGTGAGCTGATTGTCGAAGTCGGTCTCGATCCACGTGGTGTAGACGTCGAACGAGCCCGAGCCCGAGGGGTTCGACGCGCCGACGAACGCCGGGTCGTCGACCACCGCTCGATGGAACGGGATGACCGTGGGCATGCCGTCGACGACGAACTCGGCGAGCGCGCGTCGGGAGCGCTCCAGGGCCTGGGTGCGGTCGCGCCCGGTCACGATCAGCTTGGCGATCAGCGAGTCGAACGAGCCCGGCACGGTCTCGCCGTTCTCGTAGCCCCCGTCGAGACGGACGCCCGGGCCCTGCGGCGGGTGCCACGACGAGAGCGTGCCGGGGGCCGGCATGAAGTTGCGGCCGCCGTCCTCGGCGTTGATCCGGAACTCGATGGAGTGGCCGCGGATCTCGGGGTCGTCGTACCCGAGCTCCTCGCCGGCCGCGATCCGGAACATCTCGCGGACGAGGTCGATCCCGGTGACCTCCTCGGACACGCAGTGCTCGACCTGCAGCCGGGTGTTGACCTCGAGGAAGGAGATCGTGCCGTCCTGCCCGACGAGGAACTCGCAGGTGCCGGCGCCGACGTATCCAGCCTCGCGCAGGATCGCCTTCGACGAGTCGTACAGACGCGTGACCTGCTCGTCGGTCAGGAACGGCGCGGGCGCCTCCTCGACCAGCTTCTGGTGGCGGCGCTGCAACGAGCAGTCGCGGGTGGAGACGACCACGACGTTGCCGTGGGAGTCGGCCAGGCACTGGGTCTCGACGTGCCTCGGGCGGTCGAGGAACTTCTCGACGAGGCACTCGCCGCGGCCGAACGCGCTGATCGCCTCGCGCACCGCCGACTCGTAGAGCTCCGGGATCTCCTCGAGCGTGTGCGCCACCTTGAGGCCGCGTCCACCGCCGCCGAAGACGGCCTTGATCGCGACGGGCAGGCCGTACTCCTTCGCGAACGCGACGACCTCGTCGGCGTCCTTCACCGGGTCCTTGGTGCCCGGCGCCAGGGGAGCCTCGGCCTTCTGGGCGATGTGCTTCGCCTTGGCCTTGTCGCCGAGCGCGTCGATGGCGGCGGGCGAGGGGCCGATCCAGATCAGCCCGGCGTCGAGCACTGCCTGTGCGAACTGCGCGTTCTCGGCGAGGAAGCCGTAGCCGGGGTGCACCGAGTCGGCGCCGCTGCGCTTCGCGACGTC
>DATAOY010000038.1:0-6479 GCA_036265495.1 Nocardioides sp.
TCCGGCAGCGTGGCCCGCAGCTCGGCCACCCACTCCCGGCTCGGCGCCACCGGCACCAGGTCGGGCTCGGGGAAGTAGCGGTAGTCGTCGGCGTCGGACTTCTCCCGCCCGCTGGTGGTGACGCCGGTGTCCTCGTGCCAGTGTCGGGTCTCCTGGAAGACCCGGCGACCACCGGCCAGCACGGCGGCATGACGCTGCACCTCGTAGCGTGCCGCCCGCTCGACCGACCGGAGCGAGTTGACGTTCTTGGTCTCGGTCCGCGTGCCCAGCGTTCCGGAGCCCTTCGGCGCCAACGACAGGTTGACGTCGCAGCGCAGCGACCCCTGCTCCATGCGTACGTCGCTCACGCCGAGGCCGAGCAGCAGCTCGCGCAGCTGGCCGACGTACGCCCGGGCGACCTCGGGTGCCTTGTCGCCCGTGCCGAGCACGGGCTTGGTCACGATCTCGATCAGCGGGATGCCGGCCCGGTTGTAGTCGACCAGGGAGTAGTCGGCGCCGTGGATGCGGCCGCTGCTGCCACCCACGTGCAACGACTTGCCGGTGTCCTCCTCCATGTGGGCACGCTCGATGCCGACCCGGTGGGTCTCGCCGTCCACCTCGACGTCCATGTAGCCGTCGAACGCGATCGGCTCGTCGTACTGCGAGGTCTGGAAGTTCTTCGGCATGTCCGGGTAGAAGTAGTTCTTCCGCGCGAACCGGCACCACTCCGCGATCCGGCAGTTCAGCGCCAGGCCGATCCGGATCGCGGACTCCACGGCCACCGTGTTGACCACCGGCATCGAGCCCGGCAGGCCGAGGCAGGTAGGGCACGTCTGGGTGTTGGGCTCGGCGCCGAACGCCGTCGGGCAGCCGCAGAACATCTTGGTCGCGGTGTTCAGCTCGACGTGCACCTCGAGCCCGAGCGCCGGGTCGAACTCCGCGAGCGCGGCGTCGTACGACAGCAGGGTGTCGGTCATGCTCCGGCTCCTTGGTCCCCGGACGGGCGCAGCCCGGCCCCCTCGCCCAGCGGAGGGGCCTGGTCCAGCAACGAGCCGCCCCACTCCTGGGCGAGCAGCGCCTCGAGCGCGGCACCCACGCGGTAGACCCGGTCGTCGGCCATCGCCGGCGCGAGGATCTGGACGCCGGCCGGCAGGCCGTCCTCGTCGGCCAGTCCGCTCGGGATCGAGATGCCCGGCACGCCGGACAGGTTGGCCGGGATCGTGGCCAGGTCGTTGAGGTACATCGCGAGCGGGTCGTCGACCTTCTCGCCGATCTTGAACGCGGTGGTCGGTGCGGTCGGGCTGACCAGGACGTCGGCCCGCTCGAACGCCGCCTCGAAGTCGCGCGCGACGAGCGTGCGCACCTTCTGCGCCTGGCCGTAGTAGGCGTCGTAGTAGCCGCTGGACAGGGCGTAGGTGCCCAGGATGATCCGGCGCTTCACCTCGTCTCCGAAGCCCGCCTCGCGGGTGGCCCGCATGACGTCCTCGGCGCTCGGGTCACCGGCGGGCGTCACCCGCAGCCCGTAGCGCATGGCGTCGAAGCGGGCGAGGTTCGACGACGCCTCGGCCGGCAGGATCAGGTAGTACGTCGCGAGCGCGTGCACGAAGTGCGGGCAGGAGACCTCGACGACCTCGGCCCCCGCCTTGGTCATCAGCTCCACGGAGTCCTCGAAGCGCGCGAGCACGCCGGCCTGGTACCCCTCGCCGCCGAGCTCCCTGACCACGCCGATACGGACGCCGGTCAGGTCGCCGTCGGCGCCCTGGCGGGTGGCGTCGAGCAGGGCGGGGAGGGGCCGGTCGATCGAGGTGGAGTCGAGCGGGTCGTGTCCGCCGATCACCTCGTGCAGCAGGGCCGCATCCAGCACGGTGCGGGTCACCGGTCCGGCCTGGTCGAGCGAGTTGGCCAGAGCGATGAGGCCGTAGCGCGACACGCCGCCATAGGTCGGCTTCACCCCGACCGTGCCGGTGACCGCTCCCGGCTGGCGGATCGAGCCGCCGGTGTCCGTCCCGATCGCGAAGGGCGCCTCGTACGCCGCGACCGCCGCCGCACTGCCGCCCCCGGAGCCACCCGGGATGCGGTCGAGGTCCCACGGGTTGTGGGTCGGACCGAAGGCGCTGTGCTCGGTCGACGAGCCCATCGCGAACTCGTCCATGTTGGTCTTGCCGAGGATCGGCAGCCCGGCCGCCCGCAGGCGCGCGACCACGGTCGCGTCGTACGGCGGAACCCAGCCCTCGAGGATCCGCGAGCCACACGTCGTCGGCAGGCCACGGGTCGCGAGCACGTCCTTGACCGCGATCGGGATGCCGTCGAGCGGCCCGTACGACGAGCCGGCAGCGCGCCGCTCGTCCGACGCCGCGGCATCGCGGAGCGCACCCTCCGTGTCGACCTGGAGGAACGCGTGGACGGCCCCGTCGACCTCGGCGATGCGGTCGAGGTGGGCCCGGGTGATCGCGACGCTGGTGGTCTCGCCCCTTTCCAGTGCGGCGGACAGGTCCGCCGCAGTGGCTCGCACAGACGGGGCCGGCCGCGTCGCGCCCTCCCCGGTCACTGCTCGTCCCCGAGGATCCGCGGCACCTTGAACCGCTGCTGCTCGACCTCGGGCGCGCCGCTCAGCGCCTCCTCGGCGGTCAGTCCGGGGCGCACCACGTCGTCGCGGAAGACGTTGGTCAGCGGGAGCGCGTGCGAGGTCGGCGGCACGTCGTCACCGGCGACTCCCTGGATCGAGGCGATCGAGTCCAGGATCACGCTCAGCTGTGGAGCGAGGTGGTCCAGCTCGGCGTCGCTCAGGTCGATCCGCGCGAGGTCGGCGAGGTGAGCCACCTCCTCGCGTGAGAGCGTCGGCTGCTCCACCGCCGCGCGACCGTCCTCGGGCGCGCCGGTGTGCTCGGAGGTCTCGGGCATGGGTTCATCCTAGGGAGACGTCGGCGGACCCAACCATTCGGTTCCGTCGCGGCATCCGATGAGGTGACGCCAGCCGGGCGTGGGTACCAGGTTGGCCAAACCGCCTACACGGGCGCCGTCTCGCCGCTACCGTGCTGAGCGATAGCACAAACGCCAGCCACCCCCCAGGCCGACTATGAACACCGCTCTCCACACGGTCCAAGAGACCGACGTCGACGGCGTCCTCTGCTTCTTCGTGGACATGGGACGCCCGGCTTCTGCCGCCCATCTGCTGTTCCGACAGGGGATGGCAGACGAGCCGCTGCACGAGACGGGATGGCTGCACCTCCTGGAGCACCTCGCGCTGCTCGACCGCGAGACCCTGACGCGTCCGATCGAGGGTCGACTCTCGATGCTGCTCACGCACTTCGCGGCGTTCGGAGAGCCCGAGGCGCTCACGGAGCGTCTCGGCGCACTGGCCCACTGGTTGAGTGAGCCCGACCTGCGCCTGCTCGCCCGCGAGCGCGGCGTGCTGCAGGCCCGGGCCCACGGACCGCGCGACGGTCTGGTCAGCTCTTTGACCTGGCGGTACGGCGCGAAGGGGCCGGGCGTGGCCAGCTACGCCGAGGTCGGCGCGGTGCGCGCCACCGGCCACTCGCTGCTCGAGCGGTCGCGACGCACCTTCAGCGCCTCGAACGCCGTTCTGGTGCTGGACGGGCCGCCGCCCGCCGGGCTGTCGCTGCCGCTGCCCGCAGGCGAGTACCTGCCCGCGCCGACCGCCACGCCCCTGGACCGCGTCGTACCGGCGGCCTACCGCGACGAGGCCGGGCTCACGCTCAGCGGCGTGGTCACCCGCACGCACGAGGCGAGCTTCCTGTCCGACATCCTCGAGCGCTCCCTCCACGACGGGCTGCGTCGGCACAGCGGTGGTGCGTACGGTCTCTGGTCCGGCATGACCGAGGTCGACAACCAGCACGCGGTCGTGGGCGCCGGTGCGGACGTCCTTCCCGAGATGCTGCCGAGCCTGGCTCGTGCCGCCCTCGAGGTCACCCAGCGCCTGGCGGACGATGGCGTCCCGCGTGAGTGGGTGCAGGAAGCGGTGCAGGCGCGACTCCGGGTCCTGGAGTCTCCGGCGGCCATGGTCGAGACCGCGCTCGAGGCGGCGTACTCCGTCCTGCGCGACCAGGTGCCGGTCACCTACGAGGAGCTCCTGCAGCGGCTGCACGACACCGACCCGGCCCGCGTCGACCACGCCGCCCGCGAGCTGCACGCGTCCCTGCTCGTGGGGCTGCCCGAGGCGGCGCCGCTGGGCCGCACCATCCCGGCGGTGACGTTCCCCGAGTCCCCCCCGATCGGCACCGGTCAGAAGCACAGCCACGTGAACTGGCCGGCCGACCTCACGACGTTCTCCGTCGACGAGCACGTCGCCGAACGCGTCACCGGCGCCGTGTCGCGGTCCATGCGCTTGGCCGATGTCGTCGCCCTCCTCGCCTGGCGCGACGGTGCGCGGCACCTGATCGGGCAGGACGGCGACATGATGGAGCTCGAGCCACGTGAGTGGATGCGGGGCAAGGACCTGAGCAGGGCCCTCGACGCCGCGATCCCGGCCGACCGCCACGTCCCCATGCCCGACCGGGCCGTGACGTTCCGGCGGATGAGCACCACCGAGCGCGCCGCGGTCGCCTTCGCCCGCGTCGCCAACACCCGGATCGGCCTGCTGTCGATGCTCGGTGTCGTGGCGGTGCTGGCGACGTGGTCCATGATCACCGGCCACCGCATCGTCGGGTTCTTCTTCCTCCTGCTCGCGTCCGCCCTCGGGGCACACCTGTGGCGCACGGAGATGGACAGGACCCCGGGCACACCGTCGTCGCCGGCCAGCTCGGCCACCACCTAGGCGGCGACCCGATGCCGCTCGCGCTGGGCGACGGACGAACCCTCGCCTGGTCCGAGGGCGGCGACCCCGCAGGCACACCGGTTCTGTTCTTCCACGGCTGCCCCGACACCCGGCGCGCCGCCTGGACCGGACACGACGCCGCGCACGCGGCCGGCGTGCGGCTGATCGCCGCGAACCGCCCGGGCTACGGCGCCTCGACGCCGGCCTCCCCGTCGTACGAGCTGGTCGTGGGCGACGTCGCCGAGCTCGCCGACTCGCTGGGCCTGGACCGCTTCGCAGTGATCGGGATGTCGGTCGGCGGCACGTTCGCCCTCGCCTGCGCGGCGCGGCTGCCCTACCGGGTCACGACCGCGGCCCTCGTGGCGACCCCCGGCGAGACATCACGGATGGACCCGCCGTACCCGCGCGACGGCCTCGATGCCGAGGGCCGGGTGTTCTACGACGCCCTCGCGACCGGGACGCCGGCGGAGAACCTCGCCCGGCTCCGTCCCGAGTTCCTCGCCTGGCGCTCGATGATCGACCCTGAGGACACCGACGACATCGCTCTGGCCGAGCGCTGGCTGGGGTCTCTGCCACCGAGGGACCGGGCGTTCGCCGAGGGCCCGGTCGCCGAGGTGGCCGCGGCGGCGCGCGAGGCGATCCTGGTGCCCGACGGCTATCTGTCGGACGCGGCGCTGGTCTTCGGCCGCTGGCCCTTCCGGGTCGAGGACGTCGGCTGCCCGGTCACCCTCTGGTACGGCGAGCGTGACGCCAACGCGCCGCCGCGCAACGGTGCCTGGCTGGCCGAGCACCTGCCCGACGCCACGCTGAACCTGCTGCCCGGCCTCGGTCACCTCGAGTCGCTGATGCGCTCCTGGGAAACCATCCTCCGGGCCGTCGCCGGGCACCCTAGAGCCCGCCAGGCCCGCTCTCCAGCAGCACCTTGAAGCCGCCCTCGTCGAGGACGGGCACCCCGAGCTGCTCGGCCTTGTCGGCCTTGGTGCCGGCGTTGTCACCGACCACGACGTAGTCGGTGTTCTTGGAGACCGAGCCGGCCGCCTTGCCCCCGCGAGAGACGATCGCCTCCTTGGCGGAGTCGCGCGAGAACTCGACCAGTGAGCCGGTGACGACCACGGTCAGGCCCTCGAGCGTGCGCGGCGTCGACTCGTCCCGCTCGTCGGCCATGCTGACGCCGGCCGCCTCCCACTTGTCGACGATCGCGCGGTGCCAGTCGACGGTGAACCACTCGATCACCGACTCCGCGATCGTCGGGCCGACGCCCTCGGCCGCCGCCAGCTGCGCCTCCGACGCGCCACGGATCGCCGCCATCGAGCCGAACTCCGTGGCCAGGGCCCGGGCCGCGGTCGGCCCGACGTGACGGATCGACAGCGCGACCAGCACCCGCCACAAGGGGACAGACCTGCGCTCACCGAGGTTGGCCAGCAGCCCCTCGCCGTTCGCGCTCAGCTGGGGGCCCTCCTCGCCCTTCTTCGGCGCGCGCGTGAACAGATCGGTCTCCAGCAGCTTGTCGCGGTCGAGGTCGAACACGTCGCCCTCGTCGGAGATCACCTGCGCCTCGAGCAGTGCATGCGCCGCCTCTGAGCCGAGGCCCTCGATGTCGAACGCGCCACGGCTCGCCACGTGGTAGACCCGCTCGAGCAGCTGGGCCGGGCAGGCCCGGGTGTTGGGGCAGCGGAGGTCCTTGTCACCCTGCTTCTGCTGGACCAGCGCCGTGCCGCACGACGGG
>DATAOY010000039.1:0-11229 GCA_036265495.1 Nocardioides sp.
ATCACCGGTCACCAGGAGCAGTCGGATCCCCGCGTCGTGACAGGCTCGGACGACGGCGGACGCGTGCCGGCGAGGGGGATCCGTCAAGGCGACCAGACCGGCGAGCGTCAGCCCGGTCCGCTCGAGCGTGAGCTCGGGTGCTTCCCGGTCCGCGACGGCGATGATGCGGTGTCCGAGCTCGGCCAGCCGGGTGGCCGTGGTCGCGGCGGCGGACACCTCGGGTGAGGCCTCGAGGAGAGGAAGCACGGACTCCGGCGCACCCTTGCAGATCGTGAGCGACCGATCAGACCCGCGATGGTGCGTGACCATCCGGCGGGTGAGGTGGTCGAACGGCTCCTCGGCGACGCGCGGCCACGCCGCGCGGAGGTCCTCCGACCGTTGGCCCGCCTTCTCGGCCACCGCGAGCAGGGCGCCCTCCAGAGGGTCTCCGACGACGTTCCAGCGACCGTCCGTCAGCTCGAGCCTGGCGTCGTTGCAGAGGACGACGTCCCGCAGGAGACGGCGTAACGCATCCGGGTCCGCCGCAGTGTCCGCGACCGGCTCGAGGGTGCCTTGTGGCGCGTACCCCGACCCGGTGGCGCGATAGCCGCCGGTGGGTGTGTGCACCTGCTCGGCGACCATGGCCCCTTCGGTCACGGTGCCGGTCTTGTCCGTCGCGATCACCGTGACCGATCCGAGCGTCTCCACCGCGGGGAGGTGGCGGACGACCGCGTTGTGCTGCGCCATCCGGCGTGCTCCGACCGCGAGCGCCACCGTGACCACGGCCGGCAGCGACTCCGGTACGGCGGCGACGGCCAGACTCAGCCCGACGACGAGCATCTGCTCCCACGAGCGCCCGCCGGCCAGGCCCACCGCGACCACGACCGAGGTGAGGAGCAGCACCACGGCCACGAGCAGCCGACTGAGCCGGCTCAGTCGCCGTTGGAGAGGAGTCGGGCGGTGGCGAGTCGTCACCATCAGGGAGGCCATGCGTCCGACCCCGCTGGCCGCGCCGGTCCGGGTCACCACCAGGGACGCCCGGCCACGGGTGAGGAGGGCACCTCCGGGTACGTCGTCGCCCACGGCGAGGTCCACCGGCAGGGACTCGCCGGTGATGAGCGCCTGGTCGACCTGGACCCGTTCGGCCGTGACCAGCACGCCGTCCGCGGGGACGATGTCGCCGGCGAGCACGTCGACCAGGTCGTCGGGTACGACGTCGGCGCTGGGCAGCCGGGTCACCGCGCCGTCACGATGGACCAGGGCGGTGGGAGCGGTGAGTCGTCCGAGCTCGCTCACCGCGCGATCCGCCCGGACCTGCTGCAGGACCCCGGTCACGGTGTTGAAGACGACGACGACGGTGATGATCACCGTGTCGGGGACGTCGCCGGTCCCGGCCGTGATGGCGGCCGCCACCAGCAGCAGCACGATCATCGGGTCCCTGAGCTGCTCCGCGACACGCGAGAGCAGCCCTCGCGCCGCCGGTTCGGGGAGGGTGTTGGGTCCCACCGCGTCGAGACGCTGGGCCGCCTCTCGGGTCGTCAGGCCCGTCTCGGACGCCGGTGCCGCCACCCTCATCGTCCGTGGGCGGTCCACACCAGGGGCACCCGGTTCACGATGCCACCGCCTCCCGTTCGACCGGGCAGGTCATGCAGCGAGGGCCGCCGCGCCCACGACCGAGCTCCGAGCCGGCGACGGGGACGACCTCGATGCCCTCGTCTGCGAGGTAGTGGTTGGTCGCGGTGTTGCGCTCGTAGCCGAGCACGACGCCCGGGGAGACCGCGAGGAAGTTGTTGCCGTCGTCCCACTGCTCGCGCTGGGCCGCCATCCGGTCCTCGGGGGTGCGGAGCGCCCGCACCCGGTCGAGCCCGAGTGCGTCTGCGATGACCGGGAACAGCTCGTGGTTCTCCTCGAGCTTGAACGTGCCGCCGTCCCCGGTGGCGGTGAGCCGGAACGAGCGCAGCTCGGTGGGCAGGTACGGGTACACGGAGAACGCGTCGCGGTCCACCATCGTCAGGGCCGTGTCGAGGTGCATGAAGGCGCGCTGCCGAGGCAGCTCCACCGCGATCACCGTCGTCACCACGCCCGAACCGAACAGCGCTCGGGCGAGCGTCTCCACGCCCTGGGGCGTCGACCTCTCACCCATGCCGACCATCACCGCACCGTGTCCGAGGACGGCGATGTCCCCGCCCTCCAAGGTCGCGGGCTCGTGTGCCAGTGCGTCGTTGCCGTACCAGAACCGGATCCCGGCGCTGCGGAACATCGGGTGGAAGTTGTAGATCACGCGGGAGTTGATGGTCTCGCGCTTGCGCGCCGCCTTGGCCATCGGGTTGATCGAGACCCCGTCGTACACCCAGGCCGAGTTGTCGCGCTGGAAGAGGTGGTTCGGCAGGGGCGGCAGCAGGAAGTCATCGGGGTGCAGGTGCTCCCAGAGCAGGCTCGGCGCGTCCACCCGGTCCGCGACATCACCGCGCAGCACGCCGCCGATCAGCATCTCGGCCAGGGGTGCCGCCGGCGTCGCCGCCACCAGGTCGTCGAGTGGACGGTCCAGGGCCGGCCCGAAGCGGGTCGCGGTGGTGAGCTCCTCCTGGAGGAGCTCGCGAGCCCCGGGTTCGTCGAGGGCCTCCGCGAGCAGCGTCGCGAAGTGGTGGACGACGACGCCATGGGCACGGAGCTGGGCGACGAAGGCGTCGTGCTCCTCGCGCGCCTTCGTCGCCCACATCACGTCGTCGAACAGGAGGTCATCGACGTTGTCCGGGGTGAGGCGGTCCAGCTCGGTGCCCGGGCGGTGCACGATCACCTGCCGGAGCCGTCCCACCTCGGAGTCGACGTGGAAGGTCATGCCTTCCCCGCCTTGGTCGCCCGCTGCAGGTAGTACACCGGGACGCCGAGCACGGCGGCACCGCCGGCCATCAGGAACGGTCCCCACACCACGTACCAGGACCCGCCGCTGTTGCGCGAGTACCAGACGAACGCCGCGGACATCACGAGGGCGACCAGCGCCACTGCCAGGTCGAGCACAAGGTGCGGCGACGGGCCGCGCTGGTGGTCCTGCCAACGCCACTTGAGCTGAGCGAGCGCGGAGAACCCGTAGGGGATCGCGGCCGTGATGCCGGTCATCAGGACGAGGGTCGTGAACACGGTGGCGCCGTTGGCACCCCAGTAGCTGATCATCACCGCGATCGAGGCCAGCGCCGTGGACGCCACGATGCCGAAGGCCGGCACGTTGCGCGAGGACAGGGCGCCGAACTGCCGGGGGAACAACCCGTCCTTGGCGGCCGCCAGCGGCATCTCGGCGCAGATCATGGTCCATCCGTTCAGGGCACCGATGCCGGAGACGATGACGACCAGGGCGACCAGGTTGCCGGCCCAGCCGCCGCTGCCGACGATCGAGTCCGCCGCGGCCGAGTACGACGCCTGGTTCGAGTCCTGCGCCAGCGCGGAGGCCGGCAGGATCCCGAACACTGCGACCAGCGAGAGGATGTAGACGACCGCACTGCCGAGCGTGCCGAGGATCGTGGACCGCGGGACGTTCACCTCGGGGCGGCGCACCTGAGCGGCCGCCACCGTCGCGGTCTCGACGCCGAGGTAGCTGAACAGGCAGATCGCCATCGCGCCGCCGATGGCCGACATGCTGGAGTCACCGCTGGTGTTCCAGGGCGTGAAGTTGCCCGCGTGGACGAAGAACAGCCCGACCGTGGCCATCAGCGCGAGTGGGATGAACTTCAGGACCGTGGTCCAGACCTGGAAGACGCCCATGTTGCGAACGCCGGTGAGGTTCACGGCCGCTGGGATCCACAGTCCGGCCAGGGCGAGGGCGATCGACCAGCCGGTCGCACCGGACTTGTTGAGGAACTTCTCGACGTAGAAGACCCAGCCGACCGCGATCGCGGCGTTCCCGGCCCACGCCGTGATCCAGTAGAGCCACGCCTGGCTGAAGCCCCATCCGTCGCCGAACGCCTTGCGGGCGTACGCGTAGGGTCCGCCGGCGGCCGGCATCCGTCGCGACATGACCGCGAACATGGCGGCCAGTGCCACGGCTCCGACCGTCGCGGCGCCCATGGCAACCAGGCTGATCGGTCCGTACGACGCCACCGCGTAGGGGAGGCTGAAGATCCCGACGCCGATGATGCTTCCCGTCACCAGCGCCGTACCGTGGGCGAGCCCGAGCTTCTTGGGATGCGCAGTCGTGCCGACCTCGGCCACCGGCTGCTGTTCGAGCTGTGTCATCACGCACCTCGGTCAGTAGGTATTTCCGTTCCCTCCCAGGCAACTCCTCGGCGGGCCGCGGAGGTCAGGGACGACAGTCCTCGTCCCGGCCGCCAAGGTCACTTGGTCGGGGCGGGCTCAGGCGCCTCGGGTGACGACGGCCGCGCCGCTCACCTGTCCGGCCGCGAGGTCGTCGAGCGCGCGGAGCGTGTGCTCGAACGGGTAGGACCGAGTGCGCGCACGGATCCCCAGGCGTACGGCGAGCCGCAGGAGCTCCTCGCCGTCCGTGCGGGTGTTGGCGGTGACGGAGGTGACGGTCCGCTCGCGGAACAGGTGCTGCTGGTAGTCGAGAGCGGGGATGTCGGAGAGGTGGATGCCGGCCACGGCCAGGGTGCCGCCCTGGTCGAGCGCCGCCAGGGCCACCGGGACCAGGTCACCGACCGGGGCGAAGAGGATCGCGGCGTCGAGGGGAACCGGTGGCCGGTCGTAGGCGCCGGCGACGGACGCCGCGCCCAGCTCCAGCGCGAGCCGGCGGGCTTCGGCCTCGCGGGTGAGGACATGGACCTCGGCGCCCATCGCGACCGCCAGCTGTGCCGTCAGGTGCGCGCTGGCGCCGAATCCGTAGAGCCCGAGACGCCCCCCACGGGGCACATGGGCGCGGAGGAGGGCCCGGTAGCCGATGATGCCGGAGCACAGCAGCGGGGCTGCCTCGGTGTCGCCGAGGCCGTCGGGGAGCCGGTAGCCGAACGCCTCGGGCACGGCGGCGTACTCGGCGAAGCCTCCGTCGGCATCCCAGCCCGTGTACTGCGAGGCCGGGCACAGGTTCTCGCGGCCGCTGCGACACCACCGACAGGCGCCACAGGTACGCCGCAGCCAGGCGATGCCGATCCGGTCACCCAGAGCGAACCGCTGCGCGCGTGCACCCCGTGCCACCACGTGGCCGACCACCTCGTGTCCGGGGACCCGGCCGGGGGTCCTGGCCGCCAGGTCGCCGTCCGCGAGGTGCAGGTCGGTGCGGCACACACCGCACGCACTCACCGCGACGACGACCTCGTCCTCCGCCGGTAGGGGGAACGGCCGGACGTCGGGCCCGAGACGGTACGCCGATCCGTATCCCAGTACCTGCCAGACGCGCATGGAGCGGGGAACCCCGTCCGAGCCCATGGGCACCTCCTCGACCAGGTCATCCCGGCTGCCTCGATCAGCAGTGGAGCATCGCCGGCGGCTGACGAGGGAGGGCCGAAGGTCATCGAGGACCTCCGATGCCGGAAGCCTCTCGGTCGATGGACCTTCTCCCCTCCACGGGGAGTCGGCGACGCGGTGCGGTTGGGTGCGGGCCCATCGTCAAACGTCCGGTGCTGGAGCTCCGGGCGGTGGCGAGCCCCCTTCGGGACAACCGCCACCCGGCACAACCTCAGGAGATACACCATGAAGTCAGCTGTCGTCACCGCTTTCGATGCGCCCTTGGAGATCCAGGAGCGTCCGGTTCCCCAGCCCGGTCCGGGCCAGGTGCTGGTGCGGATGGAGGCCTGCGGCCTGTGTCACACCGACATCCACGCCGCCCACGGCGACTGGCCGGTGAAGCCGTCCCCGCCGTTCGTGCCGGGACACGAGGGCGTGGGCGTGGTCACCGCGCTGGGCGAGGGTGTCACCGACAGGGAGCTCGGCCACCGGGTCGCGATCCCGTGGCTCGGCCACGCCTGCGGGCACTGCGACCACTGCGTGGGTGGCTGGGAGACCCTGTGTGAGGAGCAGCGCAACAGCGGCTACTCCGTCGACGGCGCGTTCGCCGAGTACGCCGTGGCCGACGCGACCTACGTGGTCGAGGTCCCGGACGCGGTGTCCTCCTTCGACGCCGCACCGCTGACCTGCGCCGGAGTCACGACGTACAAGGCGATCAAGGTGGCCGGGATCGTGCCCAGCGAGCGGGTCGCGATCTTCGGCGTCGGAGGTCTCGGCCACCTGGCCGTGCAGTACGCGCGGCTGGTGGGTGCCGAGGTGATCGGGGTCGACGTCACCGAGGAGAAGCTCGCCCTGGCCACCGAGCTGGGCGCCGACCACGTGGTCAATGCCGCCACGACGGACCCGGTCCAGGCGATCGCCGAGCTCGGCGGTGCCGATGTCGCGATCGCGCTGGCGGTCACGCCCGAGTCGTTCGAGCAGGCCTTCGCCTCGCTTCGACGTGGCGGCCGCCTGGTCTGCGTCGCACTACCGCCGGAGAGTGCCGGGCCGATGCGGGTGCCGATCTTCGACACCGTGCTGAAGGGCATCAGCGTCATCGGCTCGATCGTCGGCACGCGCGAGGACCTCGCGGAGGTCTTCCGGCTGCACGCGCTCGGCCGGACCCGGGTCATCGCCGAGCCACGCAAGCTCGATGAGGTCAACGAGGCGATCGACGACGTGCTCCACGGTCGCACCGGTGCCCGGCTCGTCTTCGAGTTCTGAGCAGACAGCGGGCCGCACGCGAGCTGCCGGGGGCGATCACGGGTGTGGGCGAAAGACCCGCCCCCAGGTGACGTTGTCCTCGGGACCTGGGCCCTCGGCGGCGATGAGCCTGGAAGCAGCAGAACGATCGGCAGGAGGTGCCCCATGAAAGCCCTGGTCTACCACGGTCCCGGACAACGGGAGTGGGAGGAGAAGCCAGACCCCCAGGTGCAGCGCGACACCGACGTGATCGTCGGCGTCGACGCCGTGACGATCTGTGGGACCGATCTGCACATCCTCAAGGGGGATGTGCCCGAGGTCACGGCCGGGACGATCCTCGGCCACGAAGCGGTCGGCACGGTGGAGGAGGTCGGGCGCGCGATCCGCTCGTTCCGGCCCGGAGACCGCGTGCTCGTCTCGTGCATAGCCGGGTGCGGCACCTGCCGCTTCTGCCGCGAGGGCCACTACGGCCAGTGCACCGAGGGCGGCGGCTGGGCGCTCGGACACACCATCGACGGGGTCCAGGCCCAGTACGCGCGGGTGCCGTTCGGCGACCTCTCGCTCCACCCGCTGCCGCAAGGGGTCACCGACGAGGCCGCCGTGCTGCTCGCCGACATCCTGCCCACCAGCTACGAGGTCGGCGTCCTCAACGGCCGCGTGCGGCCGGGCGACACGGTCGTGATCGTCGGCGCCGGGCCGATCGGTCTGGCCGCGGTCATGACGGCCAAGCTGTACTCCCCGGGCTGCATCATCGTGGTCGACCCGGCGGAGCCGCGTCGCGACGCGGCGAAGAGCCTGGGCGCGGACGTGGTCCTCGACAGCCAGCTGGAGCCGGCGTTGGAGGTCGTCCGGAGCATGACCGGCGGGCTGGGAGCGGACGTGGTGATGGAGGCTGTCGGGATACCGGCCACCTTCGAGATGTGCACCGCGCTGGTGCGCCCCGGTGGCCGGGTGGCCAACATCGGCGTCCACGGTGCGCCGGCGACGATCCACTTGGAGACCCTCTGGATCAAGAACGTCACGATCACCACCGGCCTGGTCGACACCTCCAGCACGCCACGGCTGCTGAAGCTGCTGGCCGACGGACAGCTCGACCCGACGCCGATCATCACCCACCGGTTCGGGCTCGAGCAGTTCATGGAGGCGTACGACGTCTTCGGCCGGCCGGCAGAGACCGGGGCGCTGAAGGTCGTGCTGCAGCGGGGGTGACCCTCGCGTCGGAGCCATCTGGAAGAACGGCGAAAGGAATCGCGATGTATGCCAGAACCGTCCGGCCGGTGACACCGGCGAGCCAGGTCCGCAGCGTCATGGTCTGGCCGGTGGCCACCGTCGACGGCCGCGCGACCCTCTCCGAGGTCGCTGAAGCCCTCGCGGCCGACGAGGTCGGCGCCCTGTGCGTGACGGAGGACGGCTACCTCGCCGGGATCATCTCCGAGCGAGACGTCGTGGCCCACCTGGCCACCGGCGCCGACCCCGCGCGCCTGGCCGCGGCGGAGGTGATGTCGAACGACCTGGTGACCGCCTCGCCGGACGAATCGGTGCTCGACGCCGCCCGTCGGATGGAGGACGCCCAGGTGCGGCACCTGCCGGTCCTGGACGCCGGACTGATCGCCGGCATCGTGTCCATGCGTGACCTGTTCGCGGTCCTCCTGGACGATGGGCGCGAGCCCACGGAGGTCGTGCTGCGCAGCGGGATGCGGGTGGTGGTCGTGGCCGAGTGAGCCGCGCGGGACGCGACGAGCCCGGGGAGGTCAGACCTCCTCGGGCTCCATCATCATCGAGCCCGTCGGGCACTCCTCGACGCACAGCCCGCAGCCCTTGCAGTAGTCCAGGTTCACGGCGTACGCCTTCTCGGGGCCGAGCTTGATCACGGCGTCGTCGGGGCACAACGCGAAGCAGTTGTCACACGAGATGCAGCCGCCACATGACAGACACCGACGCGCCTCGTAGAGCGCGGTACCGGGATCGAGGTCCTGGACGACCTCGTCGAACGTCGACTGTCGGCGCACCTGCTCGAGCCGCGGCCGGTGCTGACGCGGCGCGTCCTCGAAGTACCAGGTGTTCAGGGCCTCGTACGGCGCGAGGTCGACCGGCGGCGGGGGTGCCAGGGTCGCGCCGGACAGGTAGGCGTCGATGCCGGCGGCCGCGCGTCGGCCGTGGCCGACCGCGACCGTGACGGAGCGCTCGCCGGGCGACACGTCACCTGCGGCGAAGACGCCCGGACGAGCGGTGGCCATGGTGACCGGGTCGATCGTGACGACCCCGTCATCCACGACCACTCCGGCGTCGTGGCCGAGCAGCGCGAGGTCGGTGTCCTGCCCGAGTGCCAGCACCACCGAGTCCGCGGCCAGGCGCGTGGTGCGCCCGGTCGGTTGCGGGAAGCCGGTCTCGTCCAGCTCCATCTCCTCGATCGTGAGCCCGTCGGCGTCCACGTCCTCGATGGTGGACAGCCATCGGAACCGGATGCCTTCCTCCTCGGCCTCCTGGACCTCCTGGTCATGGGCGGGCATCCGCTCGCGGGTGCGCCGGTAGACCACGAGCGCCTCCTCCGCGCCCAGGCGTTTGGCCGTGCGGGCCGCGTCGAGGGCGGTGTTGCCGCCGCCGTACACCGCGACCCGGCGGCCCAGCAACGGTGGCTCCTCCTCCGCGGTCGCGCGCAGCAGCGACAGCGCGTCGAGCACGTGGGACGCGCTCCCGGCCGGGAGGTACGTGCGACGAGCCAGCCTCGCCCCCAGAGCGAGCAGCACCGCGTCGAACCCCTCGTCGGCCAGCAGCGTGTCGAGGTCGGTCACCTCGGCTCCGGTCTCGAGGTGCACGCCGAGGGCCAGGATCCGGTCGATCTCGGCGTCGAGCACCTCGCGCGGGAGTCGATAGCGCGGGATCGCATAGCGCATCATCCCGCCCGGCTGCTCGGAGGCGTCGCGCAGCGTCACGTCGTGTCCGGCCCGCGCCAGCTGGTACGCCGCGGAGAGGCCGGCCGGTCCGGCGCCGACCACCAGCACGCGTCGGCCGCTCGCCGGCTTCTCGAGCGACACCGTCCAACCGTTGCGGATCGCCTCGTCGCCGAGGAACCGCTCGACGGAGTTGATGCCGACCGACTCATCGAGGTGGCCGCGGTTGCAGGCGGTCTCGCACGGGTGGTAGCAGACCCGGCCCATCACCGCCGGCAACGGGTTGACCTCCATGATCCGCCGCCAGGCCGCTTCGTACCCGGCGCCGCCGGACTCCGCGTCGTACAGCCAGGAGCGGATGTCCTCCCCGGCGGGGCAGGCGTTGCCGCACGGCGCGACCCGCTCGATGTAGGTGGCACGCTCGGTCCGCCAGGCGCCGGTGAGGTCGGACGCGCTGGAGCCGGGGCCCAGGGTGATCCCGAACGGCGTGCTCATGACGGCTCTCCCTCCAGCAGCCCGAAGTGGGCGATCGAACGGTCCGCCTGCCGTTGCAGTCGGGCCACCACGTCGGGGTGACCGGGCTCTCCGAACAGGTGGGCGAACCGGGCCTGCAGGCGAAGGTAGTCAGCCACCGGCACCTGCCGCCGGATCTGTCCTACGTCGGTGACCTCGCCGTCGTGAGCCTCGAAGACGGGGAAGAACCCGGACTCCACGGCCAGCCGGGCGACGCGGACGGTGTCGGCGGAGGAGGTGCCCCAGCCCAGGGGGCAGGGGACCAGCACGTGCAGGTAGCGAGCTCCGTGCATCCCCATCGCCGTGACCGCCTTGCGCTCGAGGTCGTGCAAGTCGGCGACGGTGGCCGTGGCGACGAAGGGGAGCTCGTGCGCCATCGCGATCACCGGCAGGCTCTTGCCCGTGCCGAACGCGTTGCCGACGCGGCTGCCCACCGGGCGGGTGGTCGCCGTGCTCGCGGCTGCCGGAGTGGCCCCGGAGCGCTGCACGCCGGTGTTCATGTAGCCCTGGTTGTCGTAGCAGACGAAGAGGACGTCGTCGTTGCGCTCGAACATCCCGGACAGGCAGCCGATCCCGATGTCGACCGTTCCCCCGTCGCCGGCCTGCGCGACGACGCGGATGTCGTCGCGGCCCTGGGCCTTCAGCGAAGCGGCGACCCCGGACGCGACCGCGGCCGCGTTGCCGAACAGAGAGTGCAGCCACGGCACGCGCCACGCCGACTCCGGGTAGGGCGTCGAGAACACCTCGAGGCAGCCCGTGGCGTTGACCGTGACCATCCGGCCCCCGCTGGCACGCATCGCGGCGTCGAGCACGACGCGCGCCCCCAGTGCCTCGCCGCAGCCACGGCAGGCCCGGTGCCCGGAGGTGATCGAGTTGGCACGCCCGGCGTGGGACTGCTCGGTGCGCTGGGACGGATCCAGCAACCGGTTGCCCGCCGCGAACGTCCCCACCTGGTAGAGCTTGAGCTCCGTCATCGTCCGACCTCCTCGTGGTCCAGCTCCGACTCGAGCGCTCGTGCGGCGAGGGACTCGTCGAGGTCGGCGAACACCAGCTCGTGGTCCGACAGGCGACCCTCAGCGGCGTCGGTGAGCAGGCGACGTAGCAGGTCACGTGTCACCGGTCGTCCGCCGAGGCCGGACACCACGTCGTGCACGACGACGGGCGTGCCGGCCAGTGTGAGGCGGACATCGCCGCCGAGGACGGTCCCGGCGCCGAC
>DATAOY010000040.1:0-4869 GCA_036265495.1 Nocardioides sp.
ACCAACAACCCCGAGTGCCACCTGATGGTCGTCCTCGTCGACGAGCGTCCGGAGGAGGTCACCGACTTCGAGCGATCGACCAAGGGCGAGGTCATCTCCTCGACGTTCGACCGTCCCGCGAGCGACCACACGATGGTCGCCGAGCTCGCGATCGAGCGCGCCAAGCGTCTCGTCGAGCTGGGTCACGACGTCGTCGTGCTGCTGGACGGCATCACCCGCCTGGGCCGTGCCTACAACCTCGCGGCCCCGGCCTCCGGCCGGATCCTGTCCGGGGGCGTCGACTCGGCGGCCCTCTACCCGCCCAAGAAGTTCTTCGGCGCCGCACGCAACATCGAGAACGGCGGCTCGCTGACGATCCTCGCGACCGCGCTCATCGAGAGCGGCTCGAAGATGGACGAGGTGATCTTCGAGGAGTTCAAGGGCACCGGCAACATGGAGATCCGCCTGCGCCGCGACTTCGCCGACAAGCGCCTGTTCCCGGCGATCGACGCGGTGCAGAGCGGTACCCGCCGTGAGGAGCTCCTGATGAGCAAGGAGGAGCTCCAGATCGTCTGGAAGCTCCGCCGAGTTCTCTCGGGCCTCGAGGGCCAGCAGGCCCTCGAGCTGCTGATCGAGCGGCTCAAGAAGAGCCAGAGCAACGTCGAGTTCCTCATGCAGGTGCAGAAGACCACTCCGGGGGCGATGGGCGCCGAGGACTGAGCGTCCGACGAGGGAACATCGCGATTCGCGGCGGCGTTCGAGCAGGTGGCACAATCGCCCCTTGGTTCCGGTTCACCTCAACCCGCTGGTCAGCAGGATCGGCGGCGAGGACCCGGCGGCCTGAAAGGAAACCATGAAGAAGGACATCCACCCCGAGTACCGCGTGACCGAGGTGACCTGCAGCTGCGGGAACACCTTCACCACGCGCAGCACCGCCGCGAACGGCGTCATCCATTCCGACGTGTGCTCCAACTGCCACCCGTTCTACACGGGCAAGCAGAAGATCCTCGACACCGGCGGCCGCGTGGCCCGCTTCGAGGCGCGCTACGCCAAGGCCCAGAAGAAGGCCCAGCCGGACGAGCAGCCTGCGGAGCAGGCCTCCAAGTAGCTCCGTCGACGGCGCCGACCTCCTCCACGGGGTCGGCGTCGTCGCGATTTGTCGCATCGCTTGTCGCATCTGCCGGAGGAGCTGAGGAGGAGCCATGTTCGAGGCGATCGAGGGCATGCTCGCCGAGCATGCCGAGCTCGAGGCGAAGCTCGCCCTCCCGGAGACGCACGCGGACGCACGCACGGCCAAGGCCCTCAACCAGCGCTACGCCGAGCTCACCGCGATCATCACCACCTGGCGGGCGTGGCAGCGGGCCGGTGGCGACCTCGCGGCCGCCCGCGAGCTCGCGGCCGAGGACCCCGCGTTCGCCGATGAGGTCGAGGCCCTCGCCACCCAGCGCGAGGCGGAGGAGGAGCGACTCCGCAGGCTGCTCGTGCCGCGCGACCCGACCGACGACAAGGACGCGATCCTCGAGATCAAGTCGGGCGAGGGTGGCGAGGAGTCGGCGCTGTTCGCCGGCGACCTGCTGCGCATGTACACCCGCTACGCCGAACGGGCGGGCTGGTCGACCGAGATCCTCGACGCCACCGAGTCCGACCTGGGCGGCTTCAAGTCGGTGACCGTGGCGGTCAAGGCCCGGGGCGTGACCGAGCCGGGCCACGCGCCGTACGGGCTGCTGAAGTTCGAGGGCGGGGTCCACCGCGTCCAGCGGGTGCCGGTCACCGAGTCGCAGGGTCGCGTCCACACCAGCGCGGCCGGCGTGCTCGTGATGCCGGAGGCCGAGGCGATCGACGTCCAGATCGACGAGCACGACCTGCGTATCGACGTGTTCCGGAGCAGCGGTCCCGGCGGCCAGAGCGTGAACACGACCGACTCCGCGGTCCGCATCACGCACCTGCCGACGGGGATCGTGGTCAGCTGTCAGAACGAGAAGAGCCAGCTCCAGAACAAGGAGCAGGCCCTGCGGATCCTGCGTGCTCGGCTGCTCGCGGCCGCCCAGGAGGAGGCCGATGCCGCCGCCGGTGAGGCGCGGCGCAGCCAGGTGCGCACCGTCGACCGCTCGGAGCGCATCCGCACCTACAACTACCCGGAGAACCGCATCTCCGACCACCGCACCGGCTACAAGGCCTATCACCTCGACCAGGTCCTCGACGGCGACCTGCAGCCCGTCATCGACTCGTGTGTGGAGGCCGACCTCGAGGCGCGGCTGGATGCGGTCGAGGCGGGCTGAGTGCCTACCCCGCGCGACCTGGTCGCCGACGCCGTACGCCGGCTCGCGGCCGCCGGGGTCGAGTCGCCCGACCACGACGCGAGCGAGCTGCTCGGGTTCGTCCTCGGGGTCCCGCGGACCCGGCTCCCGCTCACCGAGGACATCGGACCCGCCGAGGCCGCCCAGTACGACGCGCTGGTGGCCCGTCGGGCGGCTCGCGAGCCGCTGCAGCACCTGACCGGAGTGGCGCCCTTCCGTCACGTCGTGCTCCAGGTCGGCCCGGGCGTGTTCGTGCCCCGGCCCGAGACGGAGCTGCTGGCCGGGTGGGCCGTGGACGCGGCACGCTCCGCCGTCGGGTCCGGCACGGCCTCGCCGGTCGTGGTCGACCTCGGCACCGGCTCGGGCGCCATCGCCAGGTCGGTCGCCGACGAGGTGCCGTTCGCCGACGTCCACGCCGTCGAGCTCGACGAGCGCGCCCACGCCTGGGCCGCCCGCAACCTGGCCGGTACCGGCGTCGAGCTGCGGCAGGGTGACCTGGCGGACGCCTTCGACGACCTGGCCGGCACCGTCGACGTGGTGGTCAGCAACCCGCCGTACATCCCGCACGAGGCGTGGGAGTCGGTGGCGGTCGAGGTACGCGATCACGACCCCGAGCTGGCGCTCTACGCGGCCGGCGACGGGCTCGACACGATCCGTGTCGTGGAGCACCGGGCGGCGCTGCTGCTGCGGCCCGGTGGCTGGGTCGGCGTCGAGCACGCCGACGTCCAGGGTGAGAGCGCACCGGGCGTGTTCAGCGCCACCGGGCGCTGGGAGCAGGTCCGCGACCACCCGGACCTGACCGGGCGTGCGCGGTTCCTGACCGCGCGGCTGGCACGATAAGCCCGACCCCCGACGATTTGCAGAGGATCGAGTTGAGCACGACGTACTCCACCGCGTCCGACGAGGAGCGGGAGGCCGCGATCGAGGCGGCCGCACAGGCCGTCCAGCGCGGCGGTCTCGTCGTGCTGCCGACCGACACCGTCTACGGCATCGGAGCCGACGCCTTCGACCACGCGGCCGTCCAGGCACTGCTCGACGCCAAGGGCCGGGGCCGGGAGATGCCCCCGCCGGTGCTGATCAGCGCCGCGACGACCCTCGCCGCTCTCGCCACCAAGGTGCCGTCGTACGTCGACGCGCTCACCGAGGCGTTCTGGCCGGGGCCGCTCACCCTGGTCTGCGAGCAGCAGCCCTCCCTGACGTGGGACCTGGGGGAGACCCGCGGCACGGTCGCGGTGCGGATGCCCGACCACGAGGTCGCCCTGGCGCTGCTCGAGCGCACCGGGCCGCTCGCGGTCAGCTCGGCCAACCTCAGCGGCCTGCCCGCCGCCACCGAGGCCGATGCCGCCGACGGCATGCTCGGCGACAGCGTCGAGGTGGTGCTCGACGGCGGTCCCTCGCCCAAGCGCGAGGCCTCGACGATCCTCGACGTCCGCGGCGAGCGGCCGCGGCTGCTCCGGCCGGGGGCGCTCTCGGTCGCGGACCTGAACGCGGTTCTCGAACCGCTGGGCGCCACCGTCGATGACGACGAGGACTAGGCGGACCGTGCCTCGTGCGTGAGTACCTTCTGGTCTTCCTGGTCGCGGCGGCCGCGACGTACCTCCTGACGGTCATCGCCCGGGAGATCGCCCTCCGCACCGGTGCCGTCGCCCGGGTACGCGACCGCGACGTGCACGCCGAGCCGGTCCCCTACCTCGGCGGACTGGCGATGCTCGGCGGCCTGGCGGCGGCGTACGTCGTGGCCCACCGGCTGCCGTTCCTCTCCCGGAGCGATCCGGTGGTGTTCCACGATGCCCGCATCGTGCTGATCGCGGGGGCGATGATCTGCGCGATCGGCACCCTCGACGACCTGTTCGAGCTCGACGCGCTGACCAAGCTCGGCGGTCAGGTGCTGGCCTCCGGCTTCCTGGTGCTCAACGGCATCCAGTACTACCTCTTCCCGACCGGCCAGGGCGGTCAGTTCGCCCTCGACTCCGCCCAGGGTGCTCTGCTCACCGCGTTCGTGGTCGTCGCGACGATCAACGCGGTGAACTTCGTCGACGGCCTCGACGGCCTGGCCACCGGGGTGGTCGGGATCGGCGCGATCGCGTTCTTCGTGTTCTGCTACCAGCTGACGAACCTCAACAACGCGTCGCTGGCGTCGACCGGGGCGCTGCTCAGCGCCATGCTCGGCGGGGCCTGCATCGGCTTCCTTCCGCACAACGTCAACCCGGCCCGGCTGTTCATGGGCGACAGCGGGTCGATGCTGATCGGGCTGGTCCTCTCCGCGAGCGCGATCACGCTGACCGGGCAGTACTCCGGCACCGAGCTCAGCAAGGGCGCCATGGGCTCGCCCGCGAGCCTGGCCCCGACCTTCCTGCCGCTGGCGCTGCCGGTCACCCTGCTCGTGGTCCCGATCGCGGACCTCGTACTCGCCGTGATCCGGCGTACCCGCGCCGGGCGGTCTCCGTTCGCCCCGGACAAGCAGCACCTCCACCACCGACTCCTCGAGATCGGGCACTCGCAGCGACGCGCGGTGCTGATCATGTGGATGTGGGCGGCGCTCGTGGCCGGCAGCACCGTCGTGATCAGCCTCTACACGGGTCCGCTGATGTGG
>DATAOY010000041.1:0-9763 GCA_036265495.1 Nocardioides sp.
GGTCAGCACCATCCGCTTCTCCGCGTCCATCGGGATCTCGTCGGAGTCGTTGGGCAGCGCGATCACGGCGGCGTCGTACTTCTTGACCAGCGGGAGGATCTGCTCCATCCGCTCGTCCTCCGCGGTGATGGAGTTGACCAGGGCTCGGCCCTGATAGGCGGACAGCCCGGCCTCGAGCGCCTCGACGACCGAGGAGTCGATGCAGATGGGCTTGTCGGTCAGGCTCTGGACGAGCGTGATCGCCTGGGCGAGGAGCTCGGCCTCGTCGGTGAGCGGCACGCCCATGTTGACGTCCAGCACGTCGGCGCCGCCCTCGATCTGGGCCTTGACGTCGCGCTCGATGGCCGAGAGGTCACCGGCGCGCAGCTGCTCCTGGAAGATCCGGCGGCCGGTCGGGTTGATCCGCTCGCCGATCAGGCAGAAGCGGCGGTCGTGCCCGATCACGACCTCGCTGCCGGTCCCGCGCAGGACCGTCTCGAGGGGAGTCGCCGCCCTCATGCAGGGACCTTCGTGCGCTTCTCGTCCAGCAGCGCCTTGGCACGCTTGACGGTCGCGGAGGCATCGGCGGCGTAGCCGTCGGCGCCCACCGCGTCGGCGTACTCCTGGGTGACCGGGGCGCCCCCGACCATCACGATCACGGTCTCGCGGAGCCCGGCCTTCTGGAGGGCGTTCATGTTGGCCTTGAACATCGGCATCGTGGTGGTCAGGAAGGCCGAGAAGCCCACGATGTCGGGCTGGTGCTCCTCGATGGCGGAGACGAACTTCTCGGGCGCCACCTGCACGCCGAGGTCGATCACCTCGAAGCCCGCCCCCTCGAGCATGATGTTCACGAGGTTCTTGCCGATGTCGTGCACGTCGCCCTTGACCGTGCCCATCAAGAACTTGCCGACGGTCTCGACGCCGGTCTCGGCCAGCAGCGGGCGCAGGCGCTCCATCGCGCCGGCCATCGCCCGGCCGGCGATCAGCATCTCCGGGACGAAGAAGTCGCCGCGCTCGAACCGCGCGCCGACCTCCTCGAGCGACGGGATCAGCGCGTCGAAGAGCAGGGTCTGGGGCTCCATGCCGAGCGCCAGGCCCTCCTCGGTGAGCTCCAGGACGCGGGGCGCGTTGCCGACCAGCGTCTCGTCGTAGAGACCTTGGAGGATCTCCTCGGGTGTGTTCATGCAACGCCTTCCTTCGTGACGTGACGGGTGTTGCCGTGGAGCACCGCGCCGACCTCGGCCGCGCGGGTGACCAGGTTCCGGCCGAGCTCCTCGGTCCGGACCTGGAGGCGGCTGGTGGGACCCGAGATCCCGAGGGCGGCCACGACGTCGCCGCGCGCGCCGTGGATCGGGACGGCGATGCCGGTGAGCCCGACCTCGAGCTCGTCGACGGTCACGGCGTACCCACGCCGGCGGGCGGCGGCGCCGTCGCGTTCGAGCTGTGCGGGGGTGGTCAGCGTCTCCGGCGTGAGCCGCGCGAGGGCCTGCCGGGGTACGTCGAGGATGCCCCACGCGAAGAACACCTTGCCGAGGGCGGAGGTGTGGGCCGGCACCTCGACCTGCGTCCAGTCGCGCGTCCCGAGCAGGTAGCGCGAGTCCACCTGGGCGACCTGGACGACCTTGTCGCCGCGCACCACCGACAGGTGCACGGTCTCCTGGGTGTCGCTGCCGACCCGCTCCATGACCGGGCGGGCGATCCGGACCAGCTCCTCCCAGGGGTCGTGCCGGGCGGCGTACAGCCAGAAGAGGCGGCCGGCGACGTACCCACCGGCGTCGTCGCGCTCCAGCAGCCCACCACGCTCGAGGGCGGCGAGCATCCGCGAGGTCGTCGACTTCGCCAGCCCGGACGTCTCCTGGAGGTCCGCGAAGGACAGCGGCTCGTCGGCCTGGACCACCATGGACGCGAGCTGCACGGCACGGTCGAGTGCCTGTGTGCCGCTGCTGGCCGGCTCGGTCACCGAAAACTCACCTCGCTGAGGGTCTTTCGTGATGGTTCCATGATGTGGAACTGTGGTCCCACATCATGAGGTTAGACAGGAGGATCGATGTTCCGCAACCGGATGCCCCGCTACGAGGTGCTCTCCGAGGAGGCGATGGCGACCCTCGACCAGGGCTGGCGTCGGCTGATGTCCGAGATCGGTGTCGAGTTCATGGACGACCGCGCCCTGGACCTGTTCCGGAAGGCGGGGCAGAAGGTGGAGGAGCGCACGGTCTTCCTCGACCCCGACTTCGTCCTCGAGCAGGTCGCGAAGGCGCCGCGCGAGTTCGACCTCCAGGCCCGCAACCCGGAGAACACCGTGCACATCGGCGGTGACGCGATGGCCTTCGGCGCGGTCTACGGCCCGCCGTTCGTCCGCGAGGGCGAGGTACGTCGCGACGGCACGATGGAGGACTTCCGCAACTTCTCCCGGCTCGCCCAGAGCTTCTCGGTGCTCGACAGCGCGGGAGGGGTGGTCACCGAGCCCAACGACACCCCGCTCGACAGCCGCCACCTCGACATGGTCTACGCACTGCAGACGCTGACCGACAAGATCTACATGGGCAACGTCGTCAGCGGCACCAACGCCGCCGACACGATCGCGATGACCGAGATCCTGTTCGGGTCCCGGGAGGCGATCGAGGAGACGCCGGCGATCATCTCGCTGATCAACTGCAACAGCCCGCTGCGCTGGGACGACCGGATGCTGGAGGCCCAGTTCGAGTACTCCGCCGCCAACCAGCCCGTCGTCCTCACGCCGTTCATCCTGATGGGGGCGATGTCGCCGGTGACGATCCCGGCCGCGCTGGTCCAGCAGATCACCGAGGCGCTGTCCGGCATCGCGCTCTCCCAGCTGATCCGCCCGGGCGCCCCGGTGGTGTTCGGCTCGTTCCTCTCCAACATCGACATGCAGTCCGGGTCGCCGACGTTCGGGACGCCGGAGTCCGGGATCGGCCTGCTCTGCACCGGTCAGATCGCGCGTCACTTCAACCTCCCCTTCCGCACCGGTGGCGGCCTGACCTCCTCCCAGGTTCCGGACGCGCAGGCCGGCTACGAGGCGTTGATGACCCTGCTGCCGACGTTCCTGGCCGGCGCCAACTGGGTGATGCACTCCGCCGGCTGGCTGGAGGGCGGCCTGGTCGCCGGGTTCGAGAAGTTCGTGATCGACGTCGAGCTCGTGCAGATGCTGCAGCACGAGTTCACCCCGCTGGAGATCGACGAGGCCTCGATGGCGTTCGACGCGCACGAGGAGGTGGGGCACGGCGGGCACTTCCTCGGCGCGATGCACACCATGGAGCGGTTCCGCACCTGCTTCTACCGGCCGATGCTCTCCTCCTCGGAGAACTACGAGCGCTGGATGCGCAACGGCGCCAAGGACACCGCAACCCGCGCCGCCGAGATCTACAAGCAGAGGCTGGAGGAGTACGAGCCCCCGCCGCTGGACGCGGCCGTCCGCGAGGAGCTCGAGGCCTACGTGACCCGCCGCCGGGCGGAGCTGGGAGACTGACCGCCGCTCACGACGGCCGGAACCAAGGAGAGACCACCCGCATGACCACCTCGACCGTCGAGCCGCTCGGCGACTACGTCCTGACCCTGGCCTGCCTCGACCAACCCGGCATCGTGCACGCGGTCACCTCCTTCCTGTTGGAGAACGGCGGCAACATCCGCGAGAGCCAGCAGTTCGGCGATCGCGAGAGCGGACGCTTCTTCATGAGGATCGACTTCGAGACCGCGCAGGCCTCCGACGCCGGCATGTTGCACGCGGCGTTCGCGACGACCGCCGCGCAGTTCGAGATGAGCTACGACCTGTGGTCGGCCCAGGCGCCGTACCGCACCCTGATCATGTGCTCCAAGCAGCTGCACTGCCTCAACGACCTGCTCTTCCGCACGTCGACCGGTGACCTGCAGATCGAGGTCCCGCTGGTGGTCTCCAACCACCGCGATGCCGAGCCGATGGCGCGGCACTACGGCGTCGACTTCCACCACATCCCGATCACACCGGACACCAAGGCCGAGGCGGAGGCCGAGCTGACGGCTCTGGTGGACGACCTGGGCATCGACCTGGTCGTGCTCGCGCGCTACATGCAGATCCTGTCCGACGACCTGTGCCGGCACCTGAGCGGTCGGGCGATCAACATCCACCATTCGTTCCTGCCGAGCTTCAAGGGCGCCAAGCCCTACCACCAGGCGTTCGACCGTGGGGTGAAGCTGATCGGCGCGACCGCCCACTACGTCACCGGCGACCTCGACGAGGGCCCGATCATCGAGCAGGACGTCACCCGCGTCGACCACACGCTGAGTCCCGACCAGCTGGTGGCGTCGGGGCGCGACGTCGAGGCGCAGGTGCTGTCCCGCGCCGTCCGCTGGCACTCCCAGACCCGGATCCTGCTCAACGGACGTCGTACCGTGGTGTTCCGCTAGCACCTGGCTTGTTGCGTGTCGGGGGACATGTCGCGCGATGCGCAACCCGTGACCTAGGCTGCGCACCATGTCGGCGGCGCACGACGCCCCTCCACCGGCCGGGGCAGCGGCCCCGGTGCAGTCGGTCGACCGGGCGATCACGATCCTCGAGCTGCTCGCGCACGACGGCGAGTCGAGCGTCACCGAGATCGCCGGCGGGCTCGGTGTCCACAAGTCCACCGCGTTCCGCCTCCTGGCCACGCTCGAGGCACACCGCCTGGTCGAGCAGATCAACGACCGCGGCCGCTACCGGCTCGGCGTCGGCAACCTGAGGCTGGCGGGTGCGACCACGGCCCGGCTGGACGTGGTGACCGAGGCCCGTCCCGTGTCCCGGCAGCTGGCGACCGACACCGGCGAGACCGTCAACATCACGGTCCGGTCGGACACCTCGGCCCTCTACCTCGACCAGGCCGCCGGCCCCTCGGCCCTGCAGTCCCACAACTGGGTGGGCCAGCGCATCCCCCTCCATGCCACGAGCAACGGCAAGGTGCTGATCAGCGAGCTGTCCGACGACGACCTCGCGGCAGCACTCCCGGACCTCCCGCGTTTCACCGACCTCACGATCACGTCGCGGCGCAAGCTCGCCGAGGAGCTGGCCGAGGTGCGCCGGGTCGGGTACGCACTCGCCGTCGACGAGCTCGAGCTCGGCCTGACCGCGGCCGCAGCGCCGATCCGCAGCGCCCACGGCGACATCATCGCGTCGATGAGCATCTCCGGGCCGACGTTCCGGCTGGACGAGAAGCGGCTGGCCGAGGCCGTGCCGATGGTGGTCGCGGCCGCGCTCGAGGTCTCCCACCGCCTCGGGTGGGGCCGGCGCAGCTAGCGAGGGCGAGCGCCCGGCCGCCACCCTCTCCCCAAGGGCACGCCGGCGTGACAATCTGGGGGTGACCCTTGACGTGTGGTCTAGGTCACCTATCCTCCGTATAGGGATCGTTGCGACATAAGCACCGAGTTGCAAATCACGCAACTCGCCTGTGGATGTCGCAAAGAGGGAAGAAGGCGCGGCAGATGCCTGAGCTCTTCGTGGACGGAGTGTGGGAGGAAGCGTCGGCCGGCGGTCGACGCGCCATCCACTGCCCCGCCGACGGGACGCTGGTCGGCGAGGTCGACGAGGCCACCGCCGCCGACACCGAGCGGGCGATCGCCGCGGCGTACCGCGCCTTCCACGAGGGCCCCTGGCCGGCGACGTCGGCGCGCGAGCGCGGCGACCTGCTCCTGCGCACCGCCGATCTCCTCGAGCGGGACGCCGAGACCGTGGCGCTCGCGGAGTCGCAGGACACCGGCAAGCGCCTCGTCGAGAGCCGGTACGACGTGGCCGACGTGGTCGCGGTGCTCCGGTACTACGGCCGCGTCGCGGCGGAGGACGCCGGACGCGTCGTCGACACCGGTAACGCCGACGTGGTCAGCCGGGTCGTCCACGAGCCGGTCGGTGTCTGCGGACTCATCGCGCCGTGGAACTATCCGCTGCTGCAGGCCTCCTGGAAGGTGGCGCCGTGCTTGGCTGCCGGCAACACCTTCGTGCTCAAGCCGAGCGAGCTCACCCCGCACACCTCGATCCACCTCATGCGCCTGCTGGCCGAGGCCGGTCTCCCGGCCGGTGTCGGCAACCTCGTGCTGGGCGCCGGCCCCGAGGCGGGTGCGGCCCTCGCCACCGACCCTCGGGTCGACCTGGTCTCGTTCACCGGTGGCGTCCAGACCGGCCGCGGGATCATGGCCGAGGCGGCCGCGACCGTGAAGCGGGTGGCCCTGGAGCTCGGCGGCAAGAACCCCAACATCGTCTTCGCCGACGCGGACACCGACGTCGCCCTCGACTACGCGCTGACCGCGGTCTTCCTGCACTCCGGGCAGGTGTGCTCGGCCGGCGCGCGCCTGCTCGTCGAGGAGTCGCTGCACGAGCGGTTCGTCGACTCCCTCGTCGAGCGGGCGCAGATGATCCGGCTCGGCGGTCCCGACGACCCGAAGGCCGAGACGGGTCCGCTGATCAGCGCCGCGCACCGCGACAAGGTGGCGGCGTACGTCGCGGCCGGGATCGCCGAGGGTGCCGTGCTCCGCTGTGGCGGCGCCGTGCCCGACGATCCGCACCTCGCCGACGGCTTCTACTACCTGCCCACGGTCCTCGACCGGTGCACCAGCAACATGAGCGTCACCCAGAACGAGTCGTTCGGGCCGGTGCTGACCGTCGAGACGTTCCGCGGCGAGGACGAGGCGGTCGCGATCGCCAACGACAGCACCTACGGCCTCGCGGGCGCGGTCTGGACCCAGGACGCCGGCAAGGCGCAGCGGGTCGCCGCCCGGATGCGGATGGGCACGGTGTGGATCAACGACTACCACCCCTACGTGCCGCAGGCGGAGTGGGGCGGGTACAAGCAGTCCGGGTTCGGCCGGGAGCTCGGGGAGGCGGGTCTGGCGGAGTACCGCGAGACCAAGCACGTCTGGCACAACATCCGGCCCACCGAGCAGCGCTGGTTCGACGGCTCCCCCGGTGGCCCCGACGGGGAGGGGTGAGGCGATGACGGTGCGGTACGACGTGGTGATCGTGGGCGGCGGGTCGGCCGGGTGCGCCTTGGCCAACCGCCTCTCCGCAGACCCGGGCACCAGCGTGCTGCTCCTCGAGGCCGGTCGCTCCGACTTCAAGATCGACCCGTTCATCCACATGCCCGCCGCGTTGACGATCCCCATCGGGAACCGCTTCTACGACTGGAAGTACGAGTCCGACCCGGAGCCGCACATGAACGGGCGCCGGATCTACCACGCCCGCGGCAAGGTGCTGGGCGGCTCGAGCAGCATCAACGGGATGATCTTCCAGCGCGGCAACCCGCTCGACTACGAGCGTTGGGCGGCCGAGCCGGGGATGAAGGAGTGGGACTACGCCCACTGCCTGCCCTACTTCAAGCGGATGGAGACGCTGCTCCTCCCCGACGGCCGCGTGGGCGCCGACGACTGGCGCGGTGGCGACGGCCCGCTGGTCCTGGAGCGAGGCCCCGCCGAGAACCCGCTCTTCGGCGCGTTCTTCCAAGCGGCCCAGGACGCCGGCTACCCGCTCACCGACGACGTCAACGGGTACCGGCAGGAGGGCTTCGCCCGGTTCGACCGCAACCTGCACCGGGGTCGCCGGCTCTCGGCCGCCCGGGCGTACCTGCACCCGGTGCTGAAGCGGAAGAACCTCACCGTGCACACGCTGTCCTTCGTCACCGGCATCCGGTTCCGGGGCCAGCGCGCGGTCGGCGTCGACTACCAGCGAGGTGGCCGTCTCCGTCGACAGGTCGATGCCGGCGAGGTGGTCCTCTGCGGTGGCGCGATCAACACGCCCCAGCTGCTGCAGCTGTCCGGCGTCGGGAACGCCGAGGACCTGGCCAGGCTCGGCATCGGCGTGGTCGCCGACGTGCCCGGCGTCGGTCAGAACCTGCAGGACCACCTCGAGGTCTACGTCCAGTACGCGTCCAAGCAGCCCGTCTCGATCGCTCCCGGCCTGCGCATGCGGGCGCGTCCGGGCATCGGCTACCAATGGCTGTTCCACCGGCGCGGGCTCGGTGCCACCAACCACTTCGAGGGCGGCGGCTTCGTCCGGAGCAATGACGACGTCGACTACCCGAACCTGATGTTCCACTTCCTGCCGGTCGCCATCCGGTACGACGGGAGCGTCCCGGCGGAGGGCCACGGCTACCAGGTGCACATCGGTCCGATGTACGCCGACACCCGCGGCCACGTGCGGATCCGCTCGACCGATCCGCGCGAGCACCCGTCACTGCTCTTCAACTACCTCTCGACGCCGAACGACCGGCGGGAGTGGGTCGAGGCCGTCCGGGTCGCCCGCGACATCCTCAACCAGCCCGGCCTCGCGCCGTACAACGCCGGCGAGCTCTCGCCCGGACCCTCCGTGGAGACCGAGGACGAGATCCTCGCGTGGGTCGCCCGCGACGCGGAGACCGCCCTCCACCCGTCGTGCACGGCCAAGATGGGGATCGAGGACGACGCCGTCGTCGACCCCACCACCATGGGGGTGCACGGGGTCGAGCGCCTGCGTGTCGTGGACGCGTCGGTCTTCCCCTTCGTCACCAACGGCAACATCTACGCGCCGGTGATGATGGTCGCCGAGAAGGCGGCCGACCTGATCATGGGCAACACCCCGCTGGCCGCCCTCGACGTCCCGTACTACCGGCATCGCGACCGCATGCCGCTCTTCCCACCCGGCGACGCGCGCAACGCGGCCGCCGCCGACGGGCAGGCCGACCCGGCCGGCCCGGCCGACAAGGAGGTCACCGGATGACCGCGCCCACGATGGAACCCGAGCACCGTCAGGCCACCGCCGGCAGCACCGGCGACGCCGCCCTCACGGTCGACGGACTCTGGAAGATCTTCGGCGCCCGCGCCGACAAGATCATCGGCACGCCCGACGCGGACCTGTCGCGCAAGGACCTGCAGGAGAAGACCGGCTGCGTGATGGCGGTCAAGGACGTCAGCTTCGAGGTGGCGCCCGGCGAGGTGTTCGTCGTCATGGGGTTGTCGGGGTCGGGCAAGTCGACGCTGGTCCGGATGCTCACCCGGCTGATCGAGCCGACTGCGGGCTCGGTCCACCTCGGCGGTGAAGAGATCACCTCCTGCGACGAGAAGGCGCTGCGCGAGCTGCGGCGCAAGCGCGTCGGCATGGTGTTCCAGCACTTCGGCCTGCTCCCCCACCGGCAGGTGATCGACAACGTCGGGTTCGGGCTGGAGGTCCGCGGTGACGATCGCGGCGACCGGCGTGGGCGGGCCCAGGAGATGGTCGACCTGGTGGGTCTGTCCGGCTACGAGCGCTCCTACCCCGACCAGCTGTCCGGTGGCATGCAGCAACGCGTCGGCCTGGCCCGCGCCCTGGCCGCCGACCCGGACGTGCTGCTCTTCGACGAGCCGTTCTCCGCGCTCGACCCGCTGATCCGCCGCGACATGCAGAACGAGGTCATCCGGCTGCACCACGAGGTCGGCAAGACGATGGTGTTCATCACCCACGACCTCAGCGAGGCTCTCAAGCTGGGCGACCGCATCCTGGTCATGCGCGACGGCGAGATCGTCCAGATCGGGCGGCCCGACGAGGTCGTCGGTGCGCCGGCCGACGACTACGTGCGCGACTTCGTCCGTGACGTGGCCCGCTCGGACGTGCTGACGCTGCGCTGGATCGCCCGCGCGGCCACGGTCGACGACCCGCTCGACGGGCCGAGCCTGCCGGCCGACACGGTCATCCGCGACGCGGTCCGTGAGGTGCTGAGCGCCGACCGGCCGGTGCGGGTCTGCGAGGGCGACGAGGTGCTCGGCGTGGTCGGCGCGGCCGAGATCCTGGCCGTGATCGCCACCGCGCCGCCGGTACCAG